>CALYPO010000021.1 GCA_945276085.1 uncultured Gilliamella sp. | reverse complement strand
ACAACTCATTTGGAGCGGTATTTGGGCTGCTTATATATTAAGATCAGAGCGAGTTGTAAATACCTTTGTTGAAGGACAATGTAAAAGTCATAACAATATAATTAATTAATTTATCATTTTATTATTTTAAGGAATTAAAATGCCATTAAATTTTGAATCATCTGTTAAAGGAAAAGTTAAAAAAGCAGTTATTCCTGTTGCTGGTCTTGGCACAAGAATGTTACCTGCAACCAAAGCGATTCCTAAAGAGATGTTACCTGTGGTTGATAAACCACTTATTCAGTATGTTGTCAAAGAGTGTATTGCGGCAGGGATAACTGAAATTATTTTTGTAACGCACTCGTCTAAAAATTCTATAGAAAATCACTTTGACACCAGTTTTGAGCTTGAAGCTATGCTTGAGGCCCGAGTTAAACGTCAACTTTTGCAAGAAGTACAAGGGATTCTGCCAAAAAACGTGACGATTACTAGTGTTCGCCAGGGGTTAGCAAAAGGACTTGGTCATGCTGTGCTTTGTGCTTATCCTTTAGTTGGTGATGAGCCTTTTGCTGTAGTATTACCGGATGTGATTATTGATGAGTATGATAGTGATCTTGCTCAAGATAATTTAGCGGCGATGATTAATAATTATCATAACACTAAACATAGCCAAATCATGGTCGAACCTGTACCAAAAGATCTTGTTTCATCTTATGGTATTGTTGACTGCCGTGGTGAAGAGTTATCAGCTGGTAATATAGCGCAAATGTATAGTGTAGTTGAAAAACCGTCAATAGAAGAAGCTCCATCTAACCAATCAGTTGTTGGGCGTTACGTTTTATCTGAAAAAATTTGGCCACTTTTAGCTAAAACGCCTTTAGGTGCTGGAGGTGAAATTCAATTGACTGATGCAATTGCGATGTTACTTGATGAAGATCGAGTGGATGCATACTGTATTAAAGGCCGAAGCCACGACTGTGGAAATAAATTGGGTTATGTACAAACTTTTGTACAATACGCAATGCGTCACAAAAGTTTAGGTGATGATGTTAAAGCATGGTTAAAAACCATTTAATTTTGTTTTTCCGCTGATATAAAAAGACGCCAATTGGCGTCTTTTTGTTAATTAAATTAAACTGAAAATTATCTTTATTGTTAAACTTCAGACTGTTCATTATCCAAAGTCACATTAGGATCATTATAAATATCCATATTCATTAATCCAACTTCATGATCGGTTGCTATTGCAGCGGTCATTGATCCAGATACATTAGCTAACGTTCTGGCCATATCAATGATTGGATCGACGGCTAACACCATACCAATTAATGGGAAGTATTCAGCCATACCCATGCCTGAAAGTACGACAGTCGCTGCAACTGTTGCAGTGCCTGGAATACCTGCGATACCAATTGATCCGATAACTACCACAATGACTAGCATTATATAGAATTGAATATCAGTATTAATACCTACCATATGAGCAACCATAACCGCAAGTAAGGCTGGGAAAAAGCCAGCGCAGCCATTCATTCCCATTGTACTTCCGAGTGAGCCAACTAGATTCGCTGTACCTGTATTGACGCCCATTCTGACGGTCAATGTTGAGATAGTCATCGGTAATGTACCAACAGATGAGCGGCTAGTGAAAGCAAGTAACCATGTGCCAAGTGCTTTTTTGATAAATACGATAGGTGAAATTCCATGAAGCATGACAATCACAATATGCACAACAAGCATTATTATGGTTGCAAGGTAAATCGCTAATACAAAGCTTGATACATCAATAATTGCTGGGATACCGTTTGAAATAATTGTACGAGCAAGTAAAGCAATCACCGCATAAGGCATATATTTAATAATCGTCATGGCAATTGACATGATAATTTTATAGAGCGCCTCAATAAAGGTTTTAAAAAGAGCAATAGGTTGTGGATTCTTTTTTTCCATTCGGTTAGCGGCAAGTCCCATCAATGCTGAAAAGATAACTAAGCCTACAATATTCTCTTTTACCATAGAGCCGATGATATTACTTGGAATAAGATTCACGAAAGTGTCAATAATATTGGTATATTGTTTGGCGGTAGCCGTTTTGGTTGATGCTGAACTCAACTCACCTAATGATAGTAAATTTGCTAAAATAATACCGACAATACAAGCGATGGCTGTAGTGAATAGTAACCAAAAAATTCCTCTGAATGCTATTTTCGGCAAATTGTCTTTACCAGAAAAATCAATAATCACTTTTACAATTGAGACAAAAATTAATGGAATCACTAACATGCGTATGAAGGCAATAAAGGCACGACCAAACAAACCATACCATGTTGCTGTTTCTTGCATCCAAACAGTTGAACTTTCTGGAAAACCGGCTGCAGCTTGAATACCTAAACCAATAACAGCACCAAGCACCAATCCGACTAACATTCTAATGGAAAAATTAACTTTTTTGGTTTGCATCGGTCGCATGACGGCAAAAAAGCAAAGCAGTAATAAACCAATCCCGATTAAAGTTTGATAATGGGTGATGGATAAGAACTTTTCGAAAAAAGTGCCCTGAAAAATGGCATCTGACATGTTTACCCCCAGCTTTTGGATAAAATTGAATTAATTTTTAATAATCTTTTATGGTTTGGATTAAAACCAAACCACATATTTTGAATTTTAATAATTTTGCAAATATTTGAAATATTTCAATACTATTTAGCAATGCCCCCAGCGATATTTAAAATATCCCATGGTCTTGAAAAAGGTGGTGCATATAAAAAGTCCATCATGGCTAATTCATCAATTTTCATATTAGCCCAAATAGCGGTGGCTAAACTATTCGTTCTTAATACAGCACCACTGCCCCCAGCAATCTGTCCACCTAATAAAATACGAGTTTCGGCGTGATAAATAAGTTTAGCCGTGACGCTAGTTTGCCCTTCAACATAGTTACTATGATTTTTATCTTTAACTACTACTGTTTTGTATGGGATACCAGCTTTAATAGCTTGTTGTTCGGTTAGTCCTGTTCGACCGGCTTCAATATCAAATACTCTTAATGCTGATGTCCCAAGGGTTCCTGGGAATTGATTGTTACCGCCTGCTAAATTGTCACCAACAATTTTACCTAATTTGTTCGCTCCGGTCGCTAATGGAATATAAGTCATTGATTGGCTAACGCGATGATGAAGCGCGACACAGTCGCCTGCAGCATAAATATCAGCTATGTTAGTTTGTCCATAATTATCAACGACAATTGCACCATTACTAAGAGTTTCAATATTGAGGTGTTTATAAACTTCGCTATTAGGCTTTACTCCTGTGGCAATAATGACAATGTCGGCGGGATATTTAGCTTTATCGGTGATAACATGAGTAACTTTTTGTTCACCTTCAAAGCCTTGTACTTGCTCTTGTAGATGTAAATCACAATGTTGTTTTAGATTTTCTTCAATTATCTCAGTAAGTTCTGGATCGAAGGCATCGGTCAAAACTCTATCATCTAATTGAATTAATTTTACGTTTTTATTCAATTTTACTAACGATTCGGTTATTTCTAGCCCGATATAGCCAGCACCAATGACCACGACATTGGTATTTTGGTTTAAGGCTTTTTTTATTGCTAGACCATCATACATATCGCGTAAAGTGAAAATATTTTCCAGTTGTCTATTTTCTAAAGGTGGAATTATTGGTATCGCCCCAACGGCAATGAGTAACTTATCATAATCATCGTCAAAGCAATTATTGTTTTTGATATCTTTGACGGTGACTTTTTTTAAATTAGGATCAATAGCGATAACTTCATGTAATGTTTTGATTTCAATGCCATCTTTAGCAAATTGTTCTGGCGTTCTGGATATCATTTCATTTTCATCGCCAAAATGATTGCCAATAAAATAAGGTAATCCACAAGCTCCAAATGAAACTATATCTGATTTTTCATAGATACAAATTGTCGCATTGGGGTCCCTTCTTTTGGCTTTTGCAGCAGCACTTGCTCCAGCTGCTTGAGCGCCAATGATGATTATTTTCATCGATAATTCTCCTTTGAGCGCAGATAATTTTTAACTATCATCCTAACACAGGTTATCATCTAGGTTAAATTAGTTGGTAATTTAGCTTTAATCTTAATCAATTTTACGTTCAGCTGATGTGATTTTGGGTAGTTTATTATCGTTAGAATAAATATTAATTAGTCAAAAAAGTTGAGGAACGGGGTTTTTGAAGTATATTTTTGATTAATTCCACCTGTAATGGCGTATCGTTTAAGGCTGGAATGTAATAAAACTGTTTACCACCAGCATTTAAAAATATTTCTCTGTTTTGCTCATCAATTTCATAAAGTGTTTCAATGCAATCCGCCGAAAAACCCGGGCAGATAACATGGACATGTTTGGTCCCGGTTTTAGCTAGGTTTTCTAATATATCGCTGGTGTTTGGTTCAACCCATTTCCCTTTACCAAATTTTGATTGATAAGCCATTTTGATTGGTAAGTCGATACCATTATCTTGGCATTTTTTTATCAATAACTTGGTTGTTAACTGGCATCTTTGCACATAGTCATCTTGCCGTTTATCAATATAGCGTTGAGGTATGCCATGATAGGAAAGAAGCAATACATCAGGTTGTCCTTGCGTTGAAAAAGCTTGTTGCACTTGTGAATAAAGCGCATCGATATAACTTTCGTCATCTGCATAATCACGAATATAGTTAATCTTGAACGCACAATCACGAATAAGTTGCTTAACTTTATCTAATACCGCCTGAGTTGTAGTTGTAGAATATTGTGGAAATAACGGTAATAGTGTTATTTTTTCACATGATTTTAAATTATTTAGTGCGGATTGTAAGCTCGGTTCACCATAGGTCATGGCTAATTCGCATTGTATATCCGGTAATGCTTGTTGTAATTGATTCATCAAGCGTTTACTGTAATGGAGTAATGGTGATTCCTCATTTATCCATATTTTTTGATAATGGTTAATGATGTAGGGAACGCGTTTAGGTAATACTAGGTATTTTAGTATTGGATACCAAATAAAAGCAGGAAGATCGACAACATGACGATCGAGTAAAAACTCTGTTAAGTAAGAGCGTATTGCCTCTGGCGTTGCAGCACTTGGCGTACCTAAATTAACAATTAATACTCCCTGTTTGTTTTTCATCGGTTATCCTTATATGGTTCAAGATAGTGATGGATAACCTTAAGTAGGCGATTTAGTGCTCCTTGGTTTCTTTTTAATACTTGATATGCGTTTTCGCCCATTTGCTGACAACGATTGTCGTCATTCAATAAGCTGTTTACAGTTGAATAGAGTGAATCAGCTGTGCTGTCACATATCAACATACCATTAGCTTCAATTAACTGTTCACAAATCACTTTAAAGTTAAAAAAGTATTTACCGCTAATAATTGGAATATGGTGTAGTGCCGGTTCTAATGGATTGTGACCACCATGTTCAATTAAGCTACCGCCAACAAAAGCGATATTAGCTAAACCATAAAGTTCTAATAGTTCTCCCATGGTGTCGCCCAAAATCACTTGCGTCTGCTCAGTTGGGATTTGCTTCGTGCTTCGTTTGATATAATTTAACTTATTGTCGGAAATTAGTTCTTCAACAGTTTTAAAACGTTCTGGATGACGCGGAACTAAGATAAGTAATAAGTTAGAGTGATTTTTTAGTAGTCGTTGAAATGCTGATAAAATGATTTCATCTTCACCTGAATGTGTGCTCGCTGCTATAAGAACTGGTCGATTTAATTGCCATTGCTGTTTTAATTGCGCAAGACTTTGTTTATCAGTTAGTTCAATATCAAATTTAATACTACCGGTTACGGTTAAATGCTCTTTTGGCAAACCTAACGATAAAAATCGCTCTCCATCTTGTTCGTTTTGAGCGGCGACAGTGCTGATTTTAGTTAATAGTTTACTAATCGCTTTTCCTAATTTGTGATACCTATTGGCTGAACGTTCAGATAATCGCGCATTAGCAATAATTAATGGGATTTTTTTGTTATGGCATTGGCTAATTAAGTTTGGCCAAAGTTCGGTTTCCATGATTATGACTAATTTAGGTTTAACTGCTTTTAGAAAACGATGTATTGCACAGGGCAAATCATAAGGTAAATAGACATGGCTAACGCTATCTTTTAGTAGCGTCTTAACTTGTTTAGAGCCAGTAGGTGTCATTGTTGTAACGGTAATTGGTAACTGCGGATATTGTTTTTGAAGTGTTTTTATCAATGGAATTGCTGCGAGTGTTTCGCCGACAGATACCGCGTGAACTAAAATTCCACCTGATTTGACTTTATTTTTACAAAATCCATAGCGTTCTAACCAACGCTTACGATAATCTGGTGCTTTGCGACTGCGCCAAAGCAGTCTAAACCAGACAAGCGGTTGGATTAAATAAAGTAAAATCGTATATAAAATATTCATGATTACTCATTAGTTAGATTGAAAAAGTGTTCTCGGTAATAAAGTAATTCAGCGATTGAGTCGCGAATATCATCTAACGCTTGGTGAGAACTCTGTTTACTGATACCTTTTAATATTTCAGGTTTCCAGCGTCTGGCTAATTCTTTAATCGTACTGACATCTAAATAACGGTAATGAAAATACTTTTCTAGATTTGGCATATAATTAAACAGAAAACGTCGGTCTTGACCAATCGTATTACCACAGATTGGTGAACAGTTTTCGGGAACCCATTGTTTTAAAAACGCAAGAGTTTGTTGTTCAGCTTGTTGTTCGGTAACCGTACTTTGACGAACACGATCGATTAATCCTGACTTGCCATGCGTTTTTTGATTCCAATCATCCATAAGCGCAAGTTGTTCATCTGTTTGATGAATGGCAATGACTGGACCTTCAGCGAGAATATTTAAATTAGAATCAGTTACAATAGTTGCGATTTCGATAATGCGATCGCTATTTGGATTGAGGCCTGTCATCTCCAGATCAATCCATATCAGATTATTTGATAGAGTAGTCATAATTTGTGGTATAAATTTTCTTTTTAATGCTGAGTAGTGTAGCATAAGTACTAAACTGTTTGACCAAAAAAATTAGCAACCGTGGCAAAAAATCAACTTTCAAAAAATCAAAAAAGGCGTATGGCCGCTAAGCATCAACAACGTTTAGAAACTAAGATGGATGAAAATCTATCAAATTTCTCTGCGCCTCGTGATGGGGTGGTGGTAAGTAGGTTTGGCAAATCAGCGGATGTTGAAGATAATGCTGGGATTATTTATCGATGTAGTATTCGCCGTACTTTACCGTCATTAGTGACGGGGGATAAAGTATTGTGGCGTGAGAGTTTGGAACCGAATACTAATGGTATTATTGAAGCAGTTCATCCTCGTCATTCCGAGTTAGTACGGCCTGATTTTTATGATGGAGTTAAGCCTGTTGCAGCAAATGTCGATCAAATTGTTATTATTTCAGCCGTTTTACCTGAATTATCGTTTAATATCATCGATCGGTATTTAGTCGCTTGTGAGGCGACGAAAATTAAACCTATTATCGTATTGAATAAAATTGATTTACTTGATGAGCAAAAAAAACAAGAAATTGAGCAACAGTTTCTTATTTACACTAAAATTGGTTATCAGGTTTTATTTGTTTCATGTCAGTCACAACAAGGTATTGAACCTTTACAGAAGGTTTTAGATGGTAAAATTTCTATTTTAGTTGGTCAATCAGGTGTCGGTAAATCCAGTATCATCAATTTACTATTGCCTCACAACCAAGCTACGCTAACTGGTGAAGTATCTGAAATATCTGGGCTTGGCCAACATACCACAACTTCAACTCGGCTTTATCATTTACCAAATGGTGGGGATATTATTGATTCACCAGGAATTCGTGAGTTTGGTTTATGGCATTTAGAGCCAGAGCAAGTTATTGCTGGTTTTGTTGAATTTGATGATTATTTAGGAGGTTGCCAATTTCGTGATTGTAATCACTTAGATACACCGGGATGTTTACTCCAGAAAGCTGTTGCACAAGGCGCGATTGCACCATCAAGGTTAGATAATTACCATCGAATATTACAGTCAATGCGCGAAGTCAAAGCGAAAACCAATAAAAGTTATAAATAGTTGCTTTTGGTTAGAAGGTTTTATTTTTGAACTGTTGAGGCTTATTGCTCACAACATGACTTGTGAGCAATAAAATGAAATTTAAGATCTATGATTTTTTAGTGCAAAACCAATTGCAATATAAGCAAAGCCTTGGAAAACTAAATCTATACCTAAAAACATTCCTAATACCCAAACGCTATCATATGGCCAGCCTGCCATTAACATAAGTCCTAAAATGATGTTAATCACCCCAGAAAAGACGACCCATCCCCAACGAGGTATGTTGCGGTTGCTCATTGCAGCAAAAATTTGAGTAAATCCACTAATCGTCAATAATAAAGAAATTAATAATGTTAATGCGCTTGAGACCGCGATCGGTTGGAAAAACGACATAGCGCCAATGAAGATATATAAAATCCCCATGATTGCCCATAAAGCAGTTTGGCCAAATCCTTTGATGTTAAAAGAGTGGATTACTTGGATAATCCCTGCGATAAAAAGGAGTGAACCGATAAAATAAACAGAAAAAACGGTGGCTATGAATTGATACCCTAATGCCAAGCAACCGAGAATAATTAAAACTATACCAATAATAATAAACCAATTTGATTTTTGTTTAAAACTTTGAATAGTGTTTTCATTAGCTATCATATTTATTTCCTGTTGTTAATGTAATGTATTAAATGAACACCATCTTTCTGAGTTAATCTTGACTCATATGAAAAAGGGAAGTGTACATAGCTGATAAAAAATACTTAGTGAAAACTCGGACGATTTACTTTCACTAAGTATAATATTTAATCAATATAATAAAATCAATTTTGATATTAAATTTTATCTTTCAGTGCTTCATCTAAAGTTGAATAAAACATTAATTTATTTGATACAGGTACAATTCTCGCCCGAGCTAAGGTTTTTAATGGTTGGAATTGCAATTCGCAAATAGATAGATCAACTGACTCTGGTAATTCATCAATAAAATGGATAAGTGCATTTAAGCCTCCTGCATCTAGGATAGGTACCGCATCCCATTGTAAAACAATATGTTGATAACCATTGATTTTTTGGTATAACTCTAAAAAAGTCCGTTCAGCAGCCGCAAAGAATAATGGACCATTAATTCTTAGCACTAACGTCTTTTCATTGCTTTGGTTCAATTCGACTAAACGAGTCATACTAGCAATACGACGCATAAACAAGATTGAGGCTAATACAATTCCAAGCGTAATAGCGATTACCATGTCGAATAATACGGTAAGGGACATGCAAATAAGCATGATCATGATATCGTCTTTAGGTGCGCATTTAATAATGTAGATAACGCGTTGAATGGCACTCATATTCCATGCAACAATTAATAATAATGCTGCCATAGCTGATAATGGAATAAATGATAAAAGTGGGGCAAAACAGATAAGTGCCAATAATACGATTAATGAATGCAATACGGCGGCAATTGGCGATGTTGCGCCCGCTTTGACATTTGCCGCTGAACGCGCAATAGCCGCTGTTGCTGAAATGCCACCAAAAAATGGCGCAATGATATTTCCTAAACCTTGGCCAATCAGTTCGCTATTTGAATGATGTTTGGTATGGGTCATTTCATCTAATACAACTGCGCATAGTAGTGATTCGATCGCACATAACATAGCCATCGTTAATGAGATTGGAATTAAAGCGGTTATTGTTGACCAATCCCATGTGAAACTTGCATGTTCCCATGGTAAGATAAATTCTGGTAAAACAGGCGGAATACCATGACCAACAGTGTTATCGGCTAATGTATAAGTGAATCGTGAACCGATTGTTTCGATTTGATAGCCAAATTGATTGAATACTAACATGGTTAGTATGCCAGCAATTAAAGCCGGTAAATGGCCAGATATTTTTACTCGAAATTTTGGCCACATGATTAAAACAATCAGTGTAACTAAGCCAACAAAGGTATCTGCGATATTAATGGTTGGAAAAGCTTTAACTAGTTCAATAACTTTATTAACATAATTTTCTGGCATGTGTTCTAGCGTTAAGCCAAAAAAATCTTTTATCTGCATGGTGGCGATGGTTATTGCAATACCAGAAGTAAAACCTAGCACCACTGGTAGAGGAATGTATTCGATTAATCGACCTAAACGAATTACACCCATCAATATTAAAAAAATGCCTGAAAGTAGAGTGGCAATTAATAGACCTGATAAGCCAAATTGTATGGAAACAGGATATAGAATGACCACAAACGCCGCAGTTGGGCCTGAAACACTAAAACGTGATCCTCCAGTGAGAGCTATCACGAAGCCTGCTATAATTGCGGTATAGAGGCCATGTTGAGGGGCAACACCACTTGCAATAGCTAAAGCCATAGCAAGCGGGATAGCAATAATGCCAACCGTTATTCCGGCAATTAAATCTTTAAGAAAACGAGTTGTGTTGTAAGGAGTATTTATGCATGCAGATATAAACGCACAGCTTATTTTAATACCAGAAAGGCCATATAATTTCATTATGTTTTAAAGCAGTTAAATGAGTTATAAAAAGTAGCTAATAAGATAATCTTTTTTTAAAAAATTGAAAGAGTATTCTAAAAATAATTGTATGATTTTCAGTTAAATTATGTGATTAATGGTATAAAATGCTTTAAAAGCACGCTCTTGTTATTTTGCTCTTATATTATTAGGTAGGAGTCATTATGTCTTTTATAAAACAATCTTTTTTTATCCAATTTTTAATCTTAGTCATCAGTTTACTGATGTTTTCACCATTAAGTTTTGCAGAAATGATAACATCAGGTTCAAAGACCGCGTATCAGTATGATAAACAACAGACTCCTGCACCAGATGGATATCAAGCATTTTATATTGATCATATTGGTCGGCATGGTTCACGTTATATTAGTAAACCTAAATATGAAGATATTGCTTATAACGTATTAATTTTAGCTGATAAAAATAATCAATTAACCGAAATGGGAAAATCATTATTAAGGCAAATTATTCGTATTAAAGCATTGAATAAAAATCATTATGGTCAGCTTACTGATCTTGGTCGAAAAGATATTAGTTTAATTAGTCAACGCATGTTAGCCAATAACCCAACGGTTTTTAAAGGACAAAAAATCGAAGTGATATCATCAACCTCACCAAGAGCTAAAGAAACAGCAGAAATTTTTATTAAAACATTTAAAAATAACTATTCTGATATCAATATTTATCAACAACCAGAAGATCAACAAACTCTATTACGTTTTTTTGAATATTCTCCGACTTATAAAGAATATAAAAAGAGTAAAAGTGTTAAAAATGCCTTAAAATCGCTAGAAAATTCGACTAAAACAGTAGAGATGAGTCAAAATGTTGCAAGTTTGATATTTACTCAAGGCTTTTGTAATGAGTTGAATAATGGGATTTCTTTACCTGAAAAATCTTCAATTAAAACAGCAGATTTTGTCATTGCAGTTTATCAACTTTACCAGGAGTTATTATCATTTTCTCCTGAAATTTTAGCTGATAATCATCTTGATTTTAGCCTATATTTCACTAAAAATCAGTTATTATGGTTTGACACGGTAGTCACTTCTAAAAATTTTTTACAAATTGGTCCAGCGTTTGATGCGAATGGTATCCAGATTAAAATTGCTGCGCCATTATTGTTGGATATGTTAAAAACAGCTGATAAGGCAATAACTGATAAAAATATTGATGCTAATTTACGGTTTGCTCATGCTGAAACTATTTCGCCATTAGCAACATTGCTTGAACTTGAAGGCACTTATACTGCTGTTAACTCAGTCGCGGATTATCCATTCGTTTGGCAAGCAGAAAAAATTATTCCTATGGGCGCTAATATTCAATGGATTTTTTACCAAAGCAATCAACCCCATCAACCCATATTAATCAAAGTGATGTTAAATGAAAGAGAAGTGCATTTACCATTGAAAACCGATAATTATCCGTACTACCGTTGGGACGAGGTAAAACAGTTTTATGAAAATAAGCTGAGTAAACTAGGTTTTACTGATAATAACACATCTTTAGAATGGCTAAATAAAGTAAAATAATTTTTAAACTTGTAGCCAAAAAGTTACGGGTCCATCGTTAATAAGAGAAACCTGCATGTCAGCGGCAAATTGTCCAGTTTGTGTCTCAATTTGTTGCTGACATTGTCTAACAAAAAATTGATAAAGTTCATTAGCTTTATCGGGTGGAGCACCTTTTGTGAAACTTGGGCGCATACCTTTTTGAGTATCAGCGGCCAGGGTGAATTGAGAAACAACCAACAATTTTCCATTTATTTGCTGAACATTGAGATTCATTTTGTCATTAATATCACTGAAAATACGATAGCCGAGTACTTTTTCACTCAAGCGTATTGCTTTTTGCTCGTTGTCATCTTGTTCAACACCGAGTAAAACAAGTAATCCCTGATCGATTTGACCAATAATTTGATTATCAACAGAAACCGATGCTTGTTTTACACGTTGGATTAAGGCAATCATAATTTATATTATTCCAGTTAAGATTGGGGCTTTAATAGCGCTTTTTGTTGTTTATTATAGTCAGCGAGTGTTGCTGCAAATTCGGCGCCAAACAAAACAATACACCATGAGCAGTAGATCCAAACTAACATAATGGGAATTGAGGAAACTACCCCATAAATAAGTTGATAAGTCGGAAAAGAAGTAACATACAGCGCAAAAGCACGTTTACCAATTTCGAATAATATTGCTGCAACTAACGCACCAATTGCTGCTTCTTTAAATGGAATTGATTCAGTTGGAATAATGCTGTAGAGCAACCAAAATCCAACAACCGATATGATAAATGGTAAAGTACTTAGTAGGAGATCACCACTAGCAGCATTCGATAACCATTTTAGGGAAAATATATAAGAACTTACTGCAACACTTGAGCCAACTAAAATAGGACCTAATGTTAAAATTGTCCAATACATGGTTAAGTTATACATGAATGAACGTTTGCGTTTGGTTTGCCAGATACGGTTTAGTGCATTATTAATAGAATTAATAAGTAGTAATGATGTTACTATTAAACCGATAATTCCAATAAATGTCATTTTTTTTGTATTGGCAATAAATTGTTCTAGGTAATTTTGAATGGTGTCACTTGCAGTAGGGACAAGATTGCTATAAATGAGCTGTTTTAATGATTGGCTAACTTCATTAAACATAGGAAACGCAGAAAGTAAAGAAAACACAACAGTTATTAATGGGACTAATGCAAGTATTGTCGTATAAGCTAGTTCTGCCGAGGATGAGGTTAAACGATCATGATTTATACGAGACCATAACATTACCAAAAAGGTCTGTATATGCTTAAGTATATTCATAATATATCTTATTTAATTAGAAATAATACAGTTATTAATTCCATTCGTTTTTAAAGTGTTTAATGCTTTTTGCACATCACCTTTATTTGTATAAGGCCCAACGGTAACTCGATATAACTGCTGACTTAAAGATATGTTACCACTAATACCGGTCATTGCCAAAGATGCTTTTAATGTATCTGCATTTGTTTTATCTTTAAAAGCACCACATTGTAGTAACCATTTATTATTATCATTACTTGATGATATAGTCGATGTGGTCGTGGTGTTATTCATAAAGCTATCTAATATTTGTTGCCGTTCACTTGCCATTTTATTTGAGTTGCTACTAGCATTTGGTGTTTCCAATTCTTTAAGGTAAGTCCAGCGTTCTTGTGGTTTTTCCGGCAGGGTTATTGCTGGAGATTCAGTTTTGACTTTTGGTTTTTCAACTGGTTTTTCAGAAGAATTGGTTGAAAGATAATATAGAATAGAAGAAAACAAAATAATAATGATGATTGCAAGGAATATCATTAAAGATGGGAATAATCGTGACTTATTTTTTTTAGCTTTTCCTTTTGATTGGCTCTTTTTTCTTACATAATCACGCTGAACCACAATACGCTCTCTTTTCTTTTATTCACATAAATTTAAATAATAGTATATAAATAAAAAAAGTGGCTTACACCACTTTTTTTTAATTTTCTTTAACTCTATTGTCAACAGATTAGAAAATTAAGCTAATGCTTTAATCTGTTTAATTAAATTCGCTTTATGACGTGCTGCTTTGTTTTTGTGGATTAGACCACGAGCCGCTTGACGGTCAACAACTGCTTGCATGTCTTTGAATGCTACTTCAGCTGTTTGTTTATCACCAGCTGCAACAGCTGCGTAAACTTTTTTAATATAAGTACGCATCATTGAACGGTTACTAGCATTATGTTTACGGCGTTTTTCGGACTGAACCGCACGCTTCTTAGCTGATTTGATATTAGCCAAAGTCAACTCCCAAGTTTAGATAAAAAATACATATTAATAAGGCGGGGAAATATGCCTGATTTTCTTTCTATTGTCAATGCTGTTACATAAAAAAATTTCCTATATAGTATAAATTACTAATTTCTACTAAATGTTTACTATATAACCGATAATGGATGTAACCTAAAAAGAAATTTTATGTTAGAATAGCAAAAATTTTATTGTTTTTATATTTAAAAGAGGAAGTCTCATGTCTATCATTAGAATGCAAGATCTTGATCTAAAAGGGAAACGTTTATTTATTCGCTCAGATCTTAATGTGCCGGTCAAAAATGGTAAGGTTACTTCTGATGCTCGAATTAAAGCATCATTACCGACTATTGAAGAAGCCATTAAAAAAGGCGCTAAAGTAATGGTTACTTCTCATATTGGCCGTCCTACTGAAGGCGAATATAACCCTGAGTTCTCTCTACAACCAGTGGTTGATTATTTAAAAGAACATGTTTCTTTCCCTGTTCGTCTAGTAAAAGATTATCTTAACGGTGTTGACGTTAAAGAAGGCGAACTAGTTGTTCTTGAAAACGTACGTTTTAATGTAGGCGAAGGTAAAGATGATGAAACTTTATCTAAAAAATATGCAGCACTTTGTGATATCTATGTAATGGATGCATTTGGTACTGCTCACCGTGCTCAAGCTTCAACTCATGGAGCTGGTAAATTTGCGCCAGTTGCTTGTGCCGGTCCATTATTAGCAGCTGAACTTGATGCTTTAGGTAAAGCGTTAGATAATCCAGCTCGTCCAATGGTTGCGATTGTTGCTGGTTCTAAAGTATCAACAAAATTGACTGTTCTTGATTCTTTATCAAAAATCGCTGACCAAATTATTGTTGGTGGTGGTATCGCAAATACATTCATCGCAGCTGAAGGCTATAATGTGGGTAAATCACTTTATGAAGCTGATTTAATTCCTGAAGCAAAAAAATTAATGGCTAATTGTCATATTCCAGTTCCTACTGATGTTCGTGTAGCAACAGAATTTAGTGAAACTGCAACAGCTACTGAAAAATCAGTTGCCGATGTAAAAGAGAATGAACAAATTCTTGATTTAGGTGATAAATCAGCTGAAGCATTAGCAGACATTATCAAAAAAGCCAAAACTATATTATGGAATGGCCCTGTTGGCGTATTTGAGTTCCCTAATTTCCGTCGTGGTACTGAGATTGTTGCTAAAGCAATTGCTGACAGCCAAGGTTTCTCAATCGCAGGTGGTGGTGATACATTAGCTGCAATTGATTTATTTGGTATTGAAGATAAAATCTCTTATATTTCAACTGGTGGTGGTGCCTTCCTAGAGTTTGTAGAAGGTAAAAAACTTCCTGCTGTTGCAATGCTAGAAGAGAGAGCAAAAGCGTAATAGTTTTCTATATGAAGGATGAGCCAATCACTCATCCTTTAATTTTTATATAAATAAATCTATAGGTATTAAAATGGCTACAAAGATTTCTGATGTCGTTAAACCTGGTGTTGTAACCGGTGATGATGTTCAAAAAGTGTTTCAAGTTGCTCGTGAAAATAATTTTGCATTACCAGCTGTTAACTGTGTTGACACTAATACAATTAATGCAGTAATCGAAACTGCGGCTAAAGTTGGTTCTGCTGTTATCGTTCAATTCTCTAATGGTGGTGCTCAATTCATCGCAGGTAAAGGATTGAAATTAGATGGGCAAGAAACTGCTGTTTTAGGTGCAATTTCTGGCGCTAAACATGTTCACCTTATGGCTGAAAAATATGGTGTGCCAGTTATCGTTCATACCGACCACTGTGCTAAAAAACTTCTTCCATGGGTTGATGGATTACTTGACGCAGGTGAAGCTCACTTTGCTAAAACGGGTAAACCTCTATTCTCTTCTCACATGATCGATCTTTCAGAAGAATCTTTAAAAGATAATATTGATATTTGTTGTCAATATCTTGCTCGTATGTCAGCAATGAAAATGACATTAGAATTAGAGCTTGGTTGTACTGGTGGTGAAGAAGATGGTGTTGACAATAGCCATATGGATAGTTCAGCACTTTATACACAACCTGAAGATGTTGCTTATGCTTATGAACGTTTAAGTGCAATTAGCCCACGTTTCACTATCGCAGCTTCATTCGGTAACGTTCATGGTGTTTATAAACCAGGTAATGTTAAATTAACGCCAAAAATTTTAGATAACTCTCAAAAATATGTATCTGAGAAATTCAATTTACCAGCTAAATCATTGAACTTTGTGTTCCATGGTGGTTCTGGTTCTACTCCTGAAGAAATTGCAGAAGCAGTAAGTTACGGTGTTGTTAAAATGAACATCGATACTGATACGCAATGGGCAAACTGGGCTGGTGTTTTAGAATATTACAAAGCAAATGAAGCTTATCTTCAAGGTCAATTAGGTAACCCTGAAGGCGTTGATGCTCCAAATAAAAAATATTATGATCCACGCGTATGGTTACGTAAAGGTCAAGAATCTTTAGTTGCTCGTTTAGAACTTGCATTTAAAGAACTTAATGCGATCGACGTACTTTAATATCATTCATTTATTATATAAAAGCAGGGTTATTCCTGCTTTTATTTTATCCGCTAATAAAAAGTCTTGCATTTTTGTATTAGTTGTAGGATAATTTCGCCCTCATTTAACTTAGGGGAGCTGTCTATTGATTAATAGAAGCGTTTGCACCCGAGAAAAAGGAAACTAAAATGGCAAAAAAAGTACAAGCCTACATCAAGTTGCAAGTTGCAGCTGGTGCAGCAAATCCTAGTCCACCAGTTGGTCCAGCACTTGGTCAACATGGTGTTAACATCATGGAATTCTGTAAAGCATTTAACGCTAAAACAGAAAGCATGGAAAAAGGTCTACCTATTCCTGTTGTTATTACAGTATATTCTGACCGTTCATTTACTTTTGTAACTAAGACTCCTCCTGCGGCTGTATTATTAAAGAAAGCAGCTAAAATCAAGTCTGGTTCTGGTGAGCCTAATAAGAAAAAAGTAGGTAAAGTAACAAGCGCTCAAATTCGTGAAATCGCTGAATTGAAAGCTGCTGATATGAATGGTGCAACTATTGAAACGATGATGCGTTCTATTGAAGGTACTGCTCGTTCAATGGGCTTGGAAGTGGAGGGTTAATTCATGGCTAAATTATCTAAGAAAGCTAAACTTATCCGCGAAAAAGTAAACGCGACTAAACAATATGAAATCAATGAAGCAATCGCTTTATTAAAAGAATTTGCTACTGCTAAATTTACTGAAAGCGTTGATGTTGCAGTTAATTTAGGTATTGATTCACGTAAATCAGATCAAAATGTGCGTGGTGCTATCGTTCTTCCTCACGGTACCGGACGTAGTGTACGTGTTGCTGTATTTACTCAAGGTGCAAACGCTGATGCCGCTAAAGAAGCTGGTGCTGAATTAGTTGGTATGGATGATCTAGCGGATCAAATCAAAAAAGGCGAAATGGACTTTGATGTTGTTATTGCATCTCCAGACGCTATGCGTGTTGTTGGTCAATTAGGTCAAATTTTAGGGCCACGTGGTTTAATGCCAAACCCTAAAGTTGGTACTGTAACACCTAACGTTGCTGAAGCAGTGAAAAACGCTAAAGCTGGTCAAATCCGTTACCGTAATGATAAAAATGGTATTATCCATACTACTATCGGTAAAGCTGATTTCGATGCAGATAAGCTTAAAGAGAATTTAGAAGCATTACTTGTTGCATTAAAACGTGCAAAACCAGCATCTTCAAAAGGTGTATTTGTGAAGAAAGTTAGTCTTTCTACTACAATGGGCGCTGGTGTTGCTATCGACCAAGCAACTTTAAATGCATCTGTTTAATTAATTGTTAAACAAAGAATCGGTTGGTGTCTGGCCTTAACCAGACCCCGTCCAAGACCGTAGGTGTAATTGATATTTAATTACTTAATTTTCCTACGTAGACGGTGACAGAACCTGATAAGATATAATACAGGAATTCTGCTCATCGTGGTTATGCTAGTTACGTGTGTAACTAGTTAAAATCAGTCTAGGCTTTGCCTAGTTTAATCCAGGAGCAATACCAATGGCACTAAATCTTCAAAATAAACAAGAAATTGTTGCTGAAGTTAATGAAATCGCCAAAGGTGCGCTATCTGCAGTTGTTGCTGATTCTCGTGGCGTAACTGTAGAAAAAATGACTGCATTACGTAAATCTGCTCGTGAAGCGGGTGTTTATATGCGTGTTGTTCGTAACACCTTATTACGCCGTGTTGTTGAGGGAACTCAATACGAGTGCTTAAAAGATGCGTTTGTTGGTCCAACTCTAATTGCATTTTCAAATGAGCACCCAGGTGCTGCTGCGCGTATTTTTAAAGCGTTTGCAAAAGAAAATGATAATTTTGAGATTAAAGCCGCAGCCTTTGAAGGTGAGTTAATTACTGCAGCGAACATTGATCGCTTAGCAACATTACCTACTTATGAAGAAGCATTAGCTCGCTTGATGTCAACCATGAAAGAAGCCGCAGCTGGCAAATTGGTTCGTACTCTTGCAGCGGTTCGCGATCAAAAACAAGCTGCTTAATAGCGCTGTGATTGTGAATTTTATTAATTAAAAAAATGTAAATTTGGGAAACTATATTATGTCTATCACTAAAGAACAAATTTTAGATGCAGTTGCTGAAATGTCTGTAATGGATGTTGTTGAACTTGTATCAATGATGGAAGAAAAATTTGGCGTTTCTGCAGCAGCAGCTGTAGCAGTTGCAGCAGCTGGTCCAGCTGAAGCAGCAGAAGAAAAATCTGAATTTGATGTAATCTTAAAAGATGTTGGCGCTAACAAAGTAGCGGTTATCAAAGCCGTTCGTGGTGCAACTGGTTTAGGCTTAAAAGAAGCTAAAGATCTTGTTGAATCAGCTCCTGCAACAGTTAAAGAAGGTGTTAGCAAAGCTGATGCTGAAGAACTTAAAAAGGCACTTGAAGAATCTGGTGCAGCTGTCGAACTTAAATAAGTTAATCGATAGCAAGCTAAATGGCTGGGGGTTTTACCTCCAGCCTTTTTGCGCTGTAAAAAGTCGAAGAATTTTATTTGAAGACTATCAATAAAAAGCAATAAAGAAATAGTATATTTATTAAGCCTAATCAATTGATATTTATAGATATTTTCGATGAGGTGTCAGGCGTTATTATTTAAAGGTAGTACCCCCTGATGAATATTTAATCATGCTAAAATAGCAGATAAGCAAGTTGAGGAACTAATGGTTTACTCTTATACCGAGAAAAAACGAATTCGTAAGAATTTTGGTAAGCGTCCACAAGTCTTGGATATACCGTATCTTCTTTCTATTCAACTTGATTCGTTCCAGAAATTTATTGAGCAAGATCCAGAAGGTCAGTATGGCTTAGAAGCCGCTTTTCGTTCAATATTTCCGATAAAAAGTTATAGTGGTAACGCTGAGTTACAATACGTGAGCTTTAAAATGGGCGAACCTGTGTTTGATGTTAAAGAATGTCAAATTAGAGGGATCACTTACTCAGCACCGTTGCGCGTTAAATTACGTTTAGTTATTTATGATAAAGATGCGCCAGAAGGAACAGTTAAAGATATTAAAGAGCAAGACGTCTATATGGGCGAAATCCCTTTAATGACGGACAATGGTACTTTTGTGATTAACGGTACTGAACGTGTTATCGTTTCACAATTACATCGTAGTCCAGGTGTGTTCTTTGACAGTGATAAAGGTAAAACACACTCTTCTGGTAAAGTTTTATATAATGCTCGGATTATTCCTTATCGTGGCTCTTGGCTTGATTTCGAATTTGATCCAAAAGATAATCTTTTTGCTCGTATCGACCGTCGTCGTAAACTTCCAGCAACAATTATTTTACGTGCGTTAGGTTATGAAACTGAAGAAATTTTAGATATGTTCTTCGAAAAAACTATTTTCGAAGTAGGCAAATCAAAATTAAAAATGGAACTTGTGCCAGAGCGTTTACGTGGTGAAACAGCGCTATTTGATATCGAATCTAAAGGCAAAGTTTACGCAGAAAAAGGTCGTCGTATTACAGCTCGTCATATTCGTGAGCTTGAAAAAGATAAAGTAACTAAAATCGACGTTCCAGTTGAATATATTGTAAATAAAGTTTTAGCAAAAAATTATGTTGATGAAGAAACTGGTGAGGTTATTGCTTTTGCCAATACGCCAATTTCGTTAGAACTATTACTTGAATTAACCAATGCTGGTTATAAGAAAATTGAAACATTATTCACTAATGATTTAGATCATGGACCATTTATTTCTGAAACATTAAATGTTGATTCAACACGTGATCGATTAGGTGCATTAGTTGAAATTTATCGAATGATGCGTCCAGGCGAGCCACCAACAAAAGAAGCAGCCGAAGCGTTATTTGATAATCTATTCTTCTCCGACGAACGTTATGACTTATCAGCGGTAGGTCGTATGAAGTTCAATCGTTCTTTAGGACGAGACGATATTGAAGGCGAAAGTGTCTTAACAAAAGCTGATATCGTTGATGTAATGAAGAAATTAATCAGCATCCGTAATGGTCATGGTGAAGTTGATGATATCGATCACTTAGGCAATCGTCGTATCCGTAGTGTTGGTGAAATGGCTGAAAACCAATTCCGTATTGGTTTAGTTCGTGTTGAACGAGCTGTAAAAGAGCGTCTATCTTTAGGTGATCTTGATTCATTAATGCCACAAGATATGATTAATGCTAAACCAATTTCAGCGGCAATTCGTGAGTTCTTTG
Organism: uncultured Gilliamella sp.; assembly: GCA_945276085.1. Lineage (GTDB taxonomy): Bacteria > Pseudomonadota > Gammaproteobacteria > Enterobacterales > Orbaceae > Gilliamella. The sequence goes on along the minus strand of CALYPO010000021.1, from coordinate 195 downwards.
GTTCTAGCCAATTATCTCAGTTTATGGATCAAAACAATCCATTATCTGAAATTACTCACAAACGTCGTATTTCTGCATTAGGTCCAGGTGGTTTAACTCGTGAACGTGCAGGCTTTGAAGTGCGTGACGTACATCCTACACATTATGGTCGTGTATGTCCGATTGAAACGCCGGAAGGTCCAAACATCGGTTTGA
>CALYPO010000020.1 GCA_945276085.1 uncultured Gilliamella sp. | reverse complement strand
CGGCACGTAACATTAATTGATGGCTAATCACTTCAGCATCTGCTGGAGTCTCTTTTAATGTAGAAAGAAGATATTTACTGGTTCGCATACATTTATCCTGAAAAATAATTTATCTATAAATATAATAAAAATGTTAGCTAGTTTAGCAGTACAGCGCGTAACACTAAAGTAATTTTATTGTTATTTTTTTAGCATCGGCGTAATGAACCTAAAGAGATTGAGCAAACAGACTCACAAATTTATTCACTGGCAATAATGCTTTTTGTGCATTTTGTATCAAAATTGATACTTTATTGATTTTGCGGTTGGCTAGGTATCAAAAGAGATATCTTTATCTTATTGATTATATTTGATTTTTTATTAATTTGTGTGATGTAGATCACTTTAGTAACGTTTTTAAATTGATATCATACGCACAAATTTTTAGGTATAGGAGAATAGTAATATGGATAGTGCCATAGCCAATAAAAAAGCTAGTGAGGTAAAAAGTGAGGCAAAATTACCCAAGTGGCGTAAAAGTGATACGTTATGGATGCTGAGTCTGTATGGAACAGCAATCGGTGCAGGCGTACTGTTTTTACCGATAAATGCAGGTGTTGGGGGGTTAATTCCATTATTAGTAATGTTAGTGCTTGCCTTTCCGATGACATTTTTTGCCCATCAAGCATTATGTCGATTTGTTTTATCGGGTAAAAAACCTGAAGGCGATATCACCGTTGTTGTTGAAGAGGCATTTGGACGAACTGCCGGAAACTTTATCACGGTGCTCTATTTTTTTGCTATCTACCCCATTTTATTGGTTTATAGTGTTGGGATCACCAATACCGTTGATAGCTTTATGGTACATCAATTAGGCATGGCATCGATACCGAGGGCGTTATTATCTTTTGTATTGGTCGCTTTTTTAATGTCGATTGTTCACTTTGGTGAAGAGCTGATTGTCAAAGTGATGTCGATTTTGGTGTTTCCGTTTATTGCTGTACTGATGATTTTAGCGTTATTTCTAATTCCGGAATGGAATGGTGAGATTTTTTCTAACGTTTCACTCACCAGTGCTGGCAGTGAAGGAAGTCAAAGTATTTTAATGACGCTGTGGTTGGTTATTCCGGTTATGGTGTTTGCATTTAATCACTCTCCAATTATCTCTTCTTTAGCTGTTGCTAAACGCAAAGAGTATGGCGATGTTTATGCTGAACAAAAATGCTCTAGAATTATTGCAGCAAGTAATATAATGATGGTCGTTACTGTCATGTTTTTTGTGTTTAGTTGTGCACTATGTTTGACCCCTGCTGAGTTATTGGATGCAAAAGCACAAAATATTTCGACATTATCTTATTTGGCAAACCGATTTAATTCACCTGTGATTGAGTATATTGGTCCTCCAATTGCGTTTATTGCAATGGCTAAATCATTTTTAGGGCACTATTTAGGGGGTAAAGAGGGCTTTAATGGGGTGGTGAATAAATTACTACGTAGCTGTGATAAAACAATTTCACCAGCAAAATTAGATAAAATTGCCATTGGTTTTATGTTTATCACTGCTTGGGGAATAGCAACACTCAATCCAAGTATTTTAGGTTTAATTGAATCATTGGGTGGACCAATTTTAGCAATACTTCTGTTTTTAATGCCAATGTATGCAATTCACAAATTACCGGCATTAGCTAAGTATCGTGGCAAATTAAGCAATGTGTTTATTGTCATTATGGGATTGATTGCTATTTCAGCAGCTATTTATAATTTGCTTTAAGCTTGAATTTATCCGTTATGATGACCATCTAAAGAAAAAATCCGCTTAGGTTAATAGGCGGATCAATATTTTTCGAGTTGATATCAGTTGTGTTTTTAATCAATCTTGATTTTCATTTTAAGGATTAGGCGCGTTGCCCTAATTGCTGGTTGTTAAACGTTTAACACAGATATTTATTATCTAATTTGATTGAGTAATCTATAAAGTATCTATCAATGTGGTTTAGTTACATTGAGTTTTGAAAAGGGAAAAATATGAGTTCGGTATTTGAAATATTTAAAATCGGTATTGGGCCGTCAAGTTCACATACAGTCGGACCAATGCGAGCCGGAAAAGCATTTGTCGATGAGCTGATAAGTAAAGGGTTGATGCCGTCTGTGACAAGAATTGTAGCGGACGTTTATGGTTCATTATCATTAACAGGTAAGGGACATCAAACCGATATTGCCATTATTATGGGACTGGCAGGTGAAAAACCCGATACCGTAAATATTGATAACATCCCGATATTTATTGAAAAAATTAGCCAGACTAATCGATTACCGATTTATAACAATCGTTATGAAATTGATTTTCCGCTAGCTGAGTGTATGATTTTTCACTCTAAGTTTTTACCATTGCATGAAAATGGTATGACACTCAGCGCTTATCATGGTGATGATTTGCTGTTGCAAAAAACTTATTACTCTGTTGGCGGTGGCAAAATTGTTGAAGAAGCACAATTTGGTCAACAAGATCAAAATCCAGTTTTATTGCCTTACCCATTCTCGACTGCTGCGCAGCTATTAAAATCGTGTGAAGATAATTCGTTATCCATTTCCAGTATTATGATGAAAAACGAGCTGGAACTGCACTCTTATGAAGAGATTGAAAACTATTTTCATCATGTCGGGCAAACCATTTTAGATTGTATAAAACGGGGAATGAATACCGAGGGGCTATTACCAGGTCCACTTAAAGTGCCACGTCGTGCGTTTTCGCTATACCGTCAATTATCGACCACTAAAGATAATATTATTAGCGATCCTATGGTGATTATTGATTGGGTCAATATGTTTGCCTTAGCGGTGAGTGAAGAGAATGCTGCTGGTGGACGGGTGGTAACAGCGCCAACTAATGGTGCATGTGGGATTATTCCTGCGGTTCTTGCCTATTATGATAAGTTTATTAATCCTGTTACGCCTGAAATCTCAATGCGTTTCTTTTTAACTTGCGGAGCAATAGGGCAACTTTACCAAAAAAATGCCTCAATATCGGGAGCAGAAGTCGGTTGCCAAGGTGAAGTGGGTGTTGCTTGTTCAATGGCTGCTGCTGGTCTTGCCGAGCTTTTAGGTGGAAATCCACAGCAAGTTTGTATGGCCGCTGAGATTGCCATGGAACATAATTTAGGTTTGACTTGCGATCCGGTTGCTGGGCAGGTACAAGTGCCGTGTATTGAGCGTAATGCAATTGCCTCTGTTAAAGCAATTAATGCGACTCGAATGGCGTTAAGGCGCACAACAGTTGCCAAAGTGTCGCTTGATAAGGTGATTGAAACAATGTATGAAACCGGTAAAGACATGAATGCTAAATATCGTGAAACATCACGAGGCGGGCTGGCAATTACCGTTTACTGTAATTAATTCGCCGTTAACTGCGATAGATTAATCCTTCAATTTGCCGACTAGTCATTTGGTGAATTGAAGCGATCAAAGTTAATATTTCCAGCGCATGGTATTCGCCTTGGAACGTAAAAAGTCATTATTAACCAGCATATCGACTTTTTCACTTTTTATTGAACGTAACTTTCTTTTTCGTTTGGCTTGATTGGTTGATGTGCTATGCATTAGTTCATTGTAGGCGAGTAAATTATTGAGTTGATCAAGTTCGTCTAATCCTCGTAGAACGTTTATTAGTGTATGTAAAGTAATGGATTCACCATTTTCTATACGTTTAATTGTTGCTATGCCAAGTTCAGATTTTTGAGCAAGTTCTTGTTGAGATAAATTTTTTTCAATTCTTGCCAATTTAATTCTGCGACATAACATTGCAACAATTTCAGTTGTTTGATTCATGCGTGATCCTCAATATAAACATAATGCATTGAGTTTTGAGCCTATTGTATCGGGGTTAATTGGGTAGTATATGTGTTAAACCTTCGATGATATCAGAAGCTAATAAACTGTATTTATTTAATTTTTCAGCTGCCTTATTACCAGCCAAACCATGCAAGTAAACACTTACTGGGGCTGCTTGAGCTGCGGGTAAGTGACCGGCAATGAGTCCAGCTATAATACCAGTTAACACATCACCTGATCCAGCAGTTGCCATACCATTATTGCCTGATTGATTAATATAGGTTGGTTTGTTAGGGTGGGCAACGACGGTCTTAGCATCTTTAAGCACACAAATGACATTGTGTTGTTGCGAAAATGCTTTTGCTGTTGCGATTAAATTATTTTTAATCTTATCGATAGGTAGCTTTGTTAAGTTCGCCATTTCACCTAAATGTGGCGTAAGAATAAGGGTTGATTTTGCCTGTTCAAGTAATGACAAATCTTGCGATAAAACATTAAGCCCGTCAGCATCAATAATTATTGGTACGGTTGCATGGTGAACAACATAAGATAAAATCTTATAAGTATCATCAGATATCCCCATACCGGGACCGATAACAATTACTGATGCCCAATTTATCCCTGTTTCAAGTTCAGTAAAATTAACTTGATTCGGCGTAAAAGGCGATAATAATGCTTCGGGGAGTTGAGATAATAAAATACCGCTATTACAACTTGGTGTGTAAATACGTACTAACCCAGCACCAGCTCGATAGGCGGCTTTAGCCGAAAAGTAAGCGGCACCGGACATGTTTTGCGAACCGGCTATGGTCAATACTCTACCATAAGAGCCTTTATGGGAATCATTTGCTCGCACAGGTAACAAGTTATCCAGATCATCTTGCTCAAAGGTATAATGCGCTGCTGGTTTGTCAGCATAAATGCCAATATCGGCAATGGTTATTTTGCCGGCTAGTTCAATGCCAGGATAAAAAGATAATCCGAGCTTAGCATAGGCAAACGTTACTGTCTGTTTCGCGTTTACCGCAGCACCTAATATTTTACCGGTGTTAGCACACACGCCGGAAGGGATATCAATAGCGAGTATATCGCCATGACTTTGATTAATCAGCTCAATCGCTCGCAAAAAATCACCACTAACATCTCGATTAAGGCCAATACCAAAAATGGCATCCACAACTGTTGTATAAGATGAAAGTGAATCAGGTAACGATATCATGATAGGGATTTGATAGTGCTGAGCTATTTTGATTTGTTGTAATGTTTCGGTCGAAGCATTATCAGCATTACCGACTAAATAGATAACAACATCAATTTGTTGTAATTTGAGTAGCCGAGCAACGGCAATACCGTCTCCGCCATTATTACCATAACCACATAGGAGCGCAACTTTGTTTAAATCAAATTCACCAGATTTAAGTTGTTTGATAACAGCAAGGGCAGCGCGTTCCATAAGTACCAATGGGGGTAAGCCCACATCCGAAGTTGTATAAGTATCGAATTGTTTCATTTCAGATGAGGTGACCAAGTATTGCATACTGCCTCCGTCTTGCCTTTAAAAAATAGCCACATTATGTGGCTAAATTATTATGGTGAGTTAATCTAATTTCTGTTTTAGATCAATAATTGTTCTTCTTGCTGATCTTTGAGTTGCTGCCTTTCTAAACTTTCTAGAATTTTTTTATGGATGCCACTAAAACCACCATTGCTCATAATCAAAATTGCATCAGTCGGTTTAGCTGATTTGCTGATCATCTCAACTAATAGATCGATATCCCCAGACCAATGTGCAGGCTGGATGCAGGCATCAACCACATCTGCAACTAACCAAGGTAAATGTTCAGGTTGAAAGATGAAAATTTCGTCAGCTCGTCCTAGTGAAGGTGCTAATTCATCTTTTGATACACCCAATTTCATGGTATTTGATCGCGGCTCAAGTACGGCTAATATTCGACGATTAGCCCCAATTTTGCTACGTAATGCTTCTAATGTAGCCAATATTGCTGTTGGATGATGGGCAAAATCATCATATATTTCGATATTATTGACTTCTCCATACAGCTCTAAGCGTCTTTTAGCGTTAACAAAAGTGCTTAATGCCTCGCATGCATCAGCAGGTGCAATTCCGACATTATGCGCAGCTGCAATCGCCATTAATGCATTATGCATATTATGTTCGCCAACAAGTGAATATTGCACTTCACCGACTTTTTGATTATTAAAATAAACCGCAAAATGACTTGCATCATTATTAATGCGTTGTGCAAGCCAGCCATTTTCAGATTCAGTAAATGTTTGTTCACTCCAACAGCCTTTAGCGAGTACTTGTTTTAAGTTGACATCGTCTTGTGGTGAAATGATAAGCCCTTTACTGGGTACTAAGCGCACTAAATGATGAAATTGTCTTTGAATTGCACTAAGATCATCAAAGATATCGGCATGATCAAATTCTAAATTATTCATTATCAAGGTTTTAGGACAATAATGCATGAATTTAGAACGTTTATCAAAAAAAGAACAATCATATTCATCGGCTTCAATAACAAAAAAGTTGCCTTCCCCCAGTCTTGCTGATACATCAAAATTACCCGGTACACCACCAATAACAAAGCCTTGATTATAACCTTGCTTTTCTAAAATCCAGTTAACCATACCTGCTGTTGTTGTTTTACCATGAGTACCGGCAACGGCTATGACCCAACGGTTGCATAAAACGTTATCGTGCAGCCACTGTGGTGCAGAAATATAAGGGATATTGTTATCAAGAATATATTCAATACAAGGATTACCCCTTGATAAAGCGTTACCAATAATAACTAAATCTGGTGTAGGTGTGAGTTGTACTGGGTCGTACCCTTCAATAATCTCTATATTTTCTTTTTGTAAGAGAGTACTCATGGGTGGGTAAACATTTTTGTCTGAACCAGTAACTTTATGGCCTAGTGATCGGGCTATCAAAGCAATTCCTGCCATAAATGTGCCACAAATCCCTAGAATATGAATACGCATTTTTAATCCTTAACTTTTATAAAATATATCGATGATAATAATTGTTTATCACTATAGTCGTTTTGAATGGTAATGAGATTCAACACCGATAGGTAAAGTTTATTATAGACGATTTTAAATCGTTATGCGATAGGCCATATATATCGAATCATTAACTTTGCCGCCTGATTACCTCGAAAATCATCTACAACTAAATGGTAAACAATTTTGACTTTTTTTATTGATTGATCCGGCCATTGTTGCAAATTAGCATTAAATAATATGCCTTCTATCAGACTACCACCATTTTGGGGTTCTAACACTAATCTAAGGTGTTTTTCTGCAAATAGGCGTTGCTGATGGATAATAAATTCCCCATCAAAAATAGGTTCATCAAACCCCTCACCCCAAGGTCCTCCCTCTTTCAATTGCAAAGCTATTGCATAATTAAAATCTTGTCCATCGATCTCACCATCAGTTTCTATTGTTGGTTGTAATACCTCATCACTTAATTTGTCATTTAATAGCGTTTCAAAACTGTCTCTAAATAGCTCGATGTCTTGTTCACGAATCGTTAAACCAACCGCCATTGCATGACCACCAAAACTCACGATTAAGTTCGGGTGTTTTTGATCCAGTTCATCAAGTACATCACGTAAGTGAACACCTGGAATTGATCTGCCTGAACCTTTTAAATGCCCATCTTGGGTTGAAGCAAAGGAGATAACCGGGCGATAATATTTATCTTTTAATCGTGCCGATAAAATACCGATAATACCTTGATGCCACTGTGGGTGGTAAACGACAATAGCATTTGGGATGGATGTATCTTGTTTTTCAAGCTGTTGAATATATGCTAATGCTTCTTTCTGCATTGTTTGTTCAATTAGCTTGCGATCAGTATTGAGTATATCAAGATCTGTTGCTTGCTGAACTGCTAAGTCAAAATCATCACAGAGTAGTAGTTCAACACCTAGTGCCATATTATCCATTCTGCCTGCTGCATTGAGTCTTGGTGCAACATAGTAGGCTAAATCAATCGCTGTGAAGGAAATTGCTTCTTTTTTCGCGATATGTAACAGCGCTTTAATACCATTACAACAATAGCCAGATCGTATTCTATTCATGCCTTGGTGCACTAATATTCGATTATTATGGTCAAGTTTGACAACGTCAGCAATGGTACCTAAAGCGACTAAATCTAATAGATTGGCGATATTGTACTCGGTTAGATTATTCTTAAGGAACCAATTTTCTTTGCGTAATTTAGCTCTTAATGCCAGCATAAAATAGAATGCAACACCGACGCCAGCAAGATGTTTAGATGGAAAAGTGCAATTAGGTAAATTGGGATTAATTATTGCATCTGCAATAGGTAACTGTTCAGGGCATAAATGGTGATCGGTAATAATCACTGTTAAGTTAGCTTGCTTGGCAAATTTTACGGCTTCTAATGCGGCAATACCGTTATCAACAGTGATAATGAGATCTGCGTGTCTTGACATTGCTTTTTCAACAACACCTACACTTAAGCCGTAGCCATCTTCAAAACGATCTGGGATGATATAATCAACAAATTGGCAGCCCATCTTTCTTAGTGCAGTAACCGTTAATGCGGTACTTGTGGCTCCATCGGTATCAAAATCGCCAACAACGATGATACGTTGATTATTTTTTATTGCAGAATAAAGAATTTCAACAGCAGTGGTTGTTCCATCTAACTTATCATAATTGCACAAATTACGCGTAGAATAGTCTAGCTCTTGCATTGATTTGATATCTCGCATGGCATAGACTCGTTGCAATAATGGCGGAATATCTTGCGAGAATTCAGGAAGCGTTTGTGGTAATTGTCGATGTATTATTCTATTTTTATTCATATTTAAAATGTTAGCGCTAAAGCGCTAACACAAGTTGTTATAGTGGTTAGTTCGAATATTAATTGTTGTGATAAACGACTAATTATTTAACAGATTTTTTATTCAAAATATCAAGCAATTTATCAGCCGGGACATAACCTGACACCAGTTGGCCATCAGCTAAAACAATAGCTGGGGTTCCACTAATACCGAGTTGCTTACCAACATTAAATTGTTGAGTGACATAAGGTACCATACTGCTAGCGGGTGAAATCGTATTACCTTTATAGGCATTATCAAAAGCAGCTTTACGATCGGCAACACTCCAGATTGATTGCATGTTTTTGCCTACTTCACTATCCGCTCCCGCACGTGGGAACGCAAAATAGTGGATTGAAATGCCTGCATCTAAATATTTATCAATATTTTCATGCAGTAATTTACAATAATGACAAGTATAGTCAGTAAACACCGAAATAACATATTTTTCGTTTGGTGCTTTATAAACAATTGCATCTTTCTCAATAGATTTGATTAATTTAACATTGTTACTATTAGCGATGTTAACCGGTTCGTTACCTTCTAAGTTATAGAAAGGACCTTGCGTTAAATATTTACCATCATCAGAAACATAAAAAATACCATCAGGTGTATTAACACTTTTTAGTCCTTTTACAGGGCTGTCGGCAATTTTTAAGTCTTTTTCAGTATAACCTAATTTGCCGAGTGTTTTGGCAATATCAGCATTACTTGCCAGTACTGATGTTGAAATTAATGCTAAACCTAAAACTAATTTTTTCATTCAATTATCCTTATTTTTTAAGCATTATGCTCGAGGATGATGCTTACTGTGTAACTGTTTTAATCTTTCTGTTGCCACATGGGTATAGATTTGCGTTGTCGATAAGCTACTATGACCCAGCAACATTTGCACTACCCGCAAATCTGCACCATGGTTAAGCAAATGTGTTGCAAACGCATGTCGCAGTACGTGGGGTGAGAGTGCTTCAATATTAATGCCGGTTAGTATGGCATAATATTTGATTCGATGCCAGAATGTCTGTCGAGTCATTTTTTTACCTAATCGGCTAGGGAACAGCACGTCAATCGGCCCAGATTTTAAAAGATCATTACGGGCATATTTGAAATAGTATTCTAACCAATAAATGGCTTCTTCCCCCAGTGGCACTAAGCGCTCTTTATTACCTTTACCAATTACCCTTATCACCCCTTGCCGCAAACTGACATCACTGATTTCTAAATTGACTAATTCACTAACCCGTAATCCAGTTGCATAAAGCACTTCTAGCATAGCTTTGTCGCGTAGTTCGATAGGGTCATCAGTACTGGGCGATTCAAGCAACGCATCGACTTGTGATTCGGTTAAATCTTTAGGTAATTTTTTGGGTAATTTGGGCGATGACAAAACGGCAGAGGGATCATCGGTGCGATAATTTTCTTGATACAAATATTGAAAAAAACGTTTAGTTGCACTTAATAAACGTGCCGAGCTACTGGCTTTATAACCATCTTGCACGCGCTGCATTAAAAAATTTTGTAAATTAATGGTCTGCGCGCTTAGCATTGTGACATTTTGTTGCTGTAATGAGTGGCTAAGTGCAAACAAATCGAGTTTGTAAGATTCTATCGTGTTTTCTGCTAGATTACGCTCTAGCCATAATGAATCTAAAAACTGTTCAATTAACACTTTACTTTGTGTCGCAATACTTTTATTTGACATTCATGGTCATCTCTATATTCAATTTATTTACGTCATTATATACCAACTCGCTGACCGTTGCAGTTTAGACCAAGTAATGGCATGTAAATGAAAGGACCTTGTTATATTTATTGGGTAATGGTTTTTAGGTCGATTTATGCAAACTTAATTATAGCAAGTCAATTAACACATGATTCTCTTTTGTATTTTTAATAATATCTGATATATATTTGCATTAATATTTTATTTTGTGATGATGTGTATGTTAAAACGCGCTGTACCTCTTTTTATTGGGCTATATGCTTTTTTTGTTATTGGTATAGAAACTTATCTTTATTGGCATGCTCAACTTCAACCTTGGCAACCAGCGACGCCAGTTGGTCGAATCATTTTTTATTATAGTTTTTTTACTGTGTTATCGAATTTGATGTTGGCGGTGAGTTGTTTGTGGCTATTTTTTAATCCTAGTTGCCATCGTTTTAGCTTTAAAATTATTCGGTTAAATGGGCTAGTAGGCGTGATAATCACTTCTATCGTTTATAACTTAATGTTACGCGCTATTCATAAACCGCCAAATGATTTATTAAAATTCACCAATGAAAGTTTACATGTTGTTATACCGTTACTCGGTGTTTTGAGTTGGTTAATTTGGGGACCATTTCGACGCATTAATTTTCGAGTGATAATGGGTTCATTAGTCTGTATGTTAGCTTATGGCATATATATTTTTGTCAGAGGATACTATACTAATTTATATCCTTATCCTTTTATTAATGTTGTGAAAATAGGCTATCCGAAAGCGTTGTTTGCTGTCGGTATGGTTTTTTTATTGTTTTTAGGTTCAGCCTTATTTTTATGGGTAGTTGATTGTTTGAGGAGAAAAACATGAAGCTGTATATTTATGAACATTGTCCTTTTTGCGCCAGAGCAAGAATGATTTTTGGTTTAAAACACATACCAGTTAAATTAGAAGTATTTTTGAGTGATGATAACAAATCACCTGAAAGTATGATTGGTGAAAAAATGGTGCCAATTTTACAAAAAGATGATGGTAGTTATATGCCTGAAAGTTTAGATATTGTTGATTATGTTGATAATAATTATGGCGATAGCCCTATATTGATTGGCCCTAAATCAGCGAAAATTGCCGAGATAATAAAAAACATACAGCAGTATGATTATAAATTAGAGTGTCCGCGTTATATTAAACTGGGTTTAGCTGAGTTTGCTACACAAAGTGCCATTGAGAGTTTTGTCGCAAGTAAAGCTAAAAAGATGGGATCATTCGATGAATGTTTAGCGCAAACAAGTTCACTGGTTTTAGCTGTTTCTCAGTTGCTTGAACAACTAGATCCTTTGATTGTTTCACCACAAGCGTGTAATGGTCAATTGTCTTTAGATGATATTTGTCTATTTCCAGTATTACGTAATTTAACCTGTGTAAAAGATCTATCTTTTCCACCAAAAACGTTGGCTTATGTAACGGCAATGGCTAAATTGAGTCAGGTTGATCTATTTTTTGATCGCGCAATTTAATCAATCACTAAGTGAGTACGATAGCATGAGGCATTTTGACTGAGTTTGGTAACAGGGAAGATATTTAACGAGAGGTTGAAGAATATCACTATCAATTTTGTTCTTTCATTAATTCACTCATCACGTTTAGGTGATGAGTGTTAATTTATTGATTTACATTAGTCACCTAATTTTAGATCAATTACTTCAATACTGTCTTTACCACCATAGATATCATACCAAGGTGTAGCGTATTGTTTTAAAATTTTGTTAAGGTGCTCAACATTTTCACGACCAGTTTGATCTAACCAGCGTTTTAAACCCTCTTTACCGTCTTTAGCATAAGCCGCAACGCCTTCAAACCATGTTGCACGACCACCTAAAATACCACTATATTTAGCGCCATTCTCACCAGCAAAAATTAATTCTTGATGGAACGTTTTTGTTGGTACGCCCGCACTTAAATAGATAAATGGACGAGTTGCCGCATCGCTAGCTTGTTTAAAATAATCGGCAGCTTGTTTTTGAGTATAGACAACTACGTTGTTATCATTAAATCCTTCTACATTTTTAAACAACACGGGTACTTCAACTTTAAGTACATCAATGAAATATTGGTTTTTAGTGAATTCTTTAATGGTGTTAATCACTTTTTGTGGTTTTATTTTGGCAAACTCAGGGCTTTTATCATCGGTCACGACATTATCATAGACAATTGGTTCGACAAATAATGGAATATCGGCAGCTCTGGCTTCTGTACCAACACGTTCTAGAAACGCATGTTTTTTCTCTAAAATATCTTTAGGATCATCGGGATTATAATAAACTAATACTTTTGCTGCATCAGCCCCTTTTTTCAATAATCGTTGTAGAGAGTCTTCAGGTAAAACATCAGGTAAACGGCCAGGCGTGTTTGCATCATAACCGGTTTTCTCATAAGAAATGATTAATCCCGCATCCTTATTTTTTTTAGCCATACCTTTAAAGCCATATTCTTCATCTAACAAAATTGCACTCACATATTTTGTTAATTCTTGTGAAACAAGTTCTTTAAATTCATAGACCATTTCAACATTATAACGATCTTTACCAACAGCCGCTTCCATCATTTTTACCATTGAACCACGTTGGTCGATTGCTAGTGCCGCAATAACGCCATCTTGGTTTGATAACTGTTGCATGCGAGTGAATTTTCCACGAGAAATACGTTTTATACCCATTTTATAACTCTCCATTTAAAAAGATTTTATGATTGTAGTTTCTTTTCGCGACGATTTATTAATCATTTAGTGCTAGTTTAGATTATATACATAATTTAATAAATTGCAGTTTATTATCATCATTTTATCAGGACAATAAAAGAGCAATATGCACAAGTTAGTTTTAAGCGTTATACAATGTAAATTGGCGTATTATTTGATATTTTTCTTCCAAAAAAATTGTGTTGAGGTATATTAGTACACAATAATAGACTATGTGTAAAATATACTTTACAAGGATAATCATGTCATACGCACAAAACGCGACGCCAACTCGAACCTTAAACAATCAAGACTATAAAACTTTGGCTTTATCAGCACTAGGTGGTGCATTAGAGTTTTATGATTTTATTATATTTGTCTTTTTTTCCATTATTATTAGCCATCTTTTTTTTCCGGATGATATGCCAGCATGGTTAAGTCAAGTGCAAACATTTGGGATTTTTGCGGCAGGCTATTTAATTCGTCCATTTGGTGGCATTGTTATGGCACATTTTGGCGATTTATTTGGTCGCAAACGGATGTTTACGTTAAGCATTCTTTTAATGGCATTACCTACACTATTCATTGGTTGTTTACCGACTTATACTAATATTGGCATTTTAGCGCCTATTTTGTTATTAATTATGCGACTGTGCCAAGGTCTTGCTGTGGGCGGGGAGGTGCCTGGTGCTTGGACGTTTGTTGCCGAGCATGTTCCCAATAATAAAATTGGCTTAGCTTGTGGAATATTAACAAGTGGTTTAAGTTTGGGCATTTTACTTGGTTCACTGGTTTCAACTGTAATGAATAAAAGCATTTCACCCGAACAAATGAGTGATTGGGGTTGGCGGATTCCATTTATTATTGGCGGGATATTTGGTTTAATCGCCATGTATTTACGTCGTTGGTTGAAAGAAACGCCAATTTTTCTAGAAATACAAAAACGAAAGCAACAAGAATTAGCAAAAAAAATTCCAGTTATAACAGTATTAACTCAGTATTTACCTCAAACTATTTTATCTATGCTACTTACTTGGGTATTATCGGCAGGTATTATGGTTATTATGTTAATGACCCCAATTTTATTGCAAAAGCAGTTTGGATTTTCCGCTATTGATGCATTGCAAGGTAATATACTCGCTATTATTGGACTAATCATGAGTTGCACTTTTTATGGCATGATGATGGATAGATTTGCTATGGGTAAAGTGTTATTTATTGGCTGTCTTATTGCTGTCGCTATAATTTCAATTTTCTATTTTTCATTAGATAACCCGCATCTTTTATTAATCACTTATCCTTTAGCTGGTTTTGGTGTTGGTATTGTTGGCTCGTTTGCTTATTTTATGGTTAAAGTGTTTCCTGCTGAAATTCGTTATAGTGGTGTTTCATTTTCGTTTAATATGGCCTATGCAATTGCCGGAGGATTAACACCTTTATTTATATCGTTCTTTAGCGATTTTGTTAGCAAAATGGCGCCTGCGATTTATGTGGTAGGGCTGTTTGGCTTAGGTGCGTTAATTGGTTTGTATTTATCCATGAAAAATAATAGCCAAAAATATATCGCTAAAGATATTGCTTAATATTCACTTTTCTCAATTTAAAATTAGAGGAACAATAAACACAGTTTTGTTCCTCTTTTTTATCAACTTATCCATTTATTCATCTACTCACGTTAACGGCTTTATTTTATCATTTTTTAATCTAATTTGGCTTGATGGCATTTTTTTATAAAGATTATTTAATAATCCTATTCTTTTGCAAATTTGTGAAATTAATCAAATTTTTAGAAAAAATTTAGTTTAAAATGAAAATCATTACATTTTAAACTTAAAACTTTTCAAGGAGAATATAATGAAAGCTGCTGTTATTAGACAAGAGTGTGATGGGCAAGTTGACATCAAAGATATTTCTCTTCGCCCTTTAGAAGCAGGTGAAGCTTTAGTCGATGTTGAATATTGTGGACTTTGTCATACCGATATTCATGTTGCATCGGGTGATTTTGGTAAAAAACCGGGGCGGGTTATTGGGCATGAGGGTGTGGGGATTGTGATTAAAATTGCACCTGATGTAAAAAGTTTAAAGATAGGCGATCGCGTCAGTATTGCATGGTTTCATGCCGGTTGTGGTACATGTGAATACTGTATTTCGGGTAATGAAACATTTTGTCGCCATGCGCTTAACTCGGGTTATAGTGTCGATGGTGGAATGGCAGAACAATGCATTGTTAAAGCTGATTATGCCGTTAAAGTCCCCGATGGGCTTGATCCTGCTCAAGCCACCAGTGTCACCTGTGCCGGCGTTACCACTTATAAAGGTATTAAAGTTGCAGACACAAAGCCCGGTCAATGGTTAGCCGTGTTTGGCATTGGTGGGTTAGGCACACTTGCTATTGAGTATGGAAAAAAGGTTTTTAATAACAAAGTTGTCGCAATTAGCAATAGTGACAGTCAGTTAGCGTTATGTAAAACATTAGGAGCTGATTTAGTGGTTAATCCGAAAAAGGTTGACGATGTGGGCGCTTATATTAAAGAACATACTGATGGCGGGGTTCATGGTGCGGTGGTGACTTCAGTAACTAAAACAGGCTTTAATCAAGCAATTAATTCTGTGCGTCCATTAGGACGAGTTGTTGCGTTAGGTTTACCTTCCGAAACCATGGACTTAAGCATTCCCAAAACAGTATTAGATGGTATACAAGTATTAGGTTCGCTTGTTGGTACGCGCGAAGATCTGGCGGAAGCATTTCGTTTTAGTGCTGAAGGTAAAGTGGTGCCTATTGTTGAGAAAAGGCCGCTCGAAGATATCAATGAAATGATCGAAGAAATGAAAGCAGGTAAAATTCGCGGTCGTATGGTGGTTGATATGAAAATGAAAAAGAAAAACTAATATTCATTTTACCAATTAATAAAAAAGTTAGTGTTTAGCTAACTTTTTTATAACCTTGATTTTTATGCCTTTCCAATTTTTTAAAATTAATCTTTCTTGTGTTTTATAAATAAATCCCTAATATAAGCCCATTTTGTAGATGTATTTTTATATTCAAGGGAACAGTTATGTCAGAACATAATCTAGAAAGTAAATTAAGAAAAGATCTTGGTTTAGTTTCTGCATTGTCGTTAGTTGTAGGAATGGTATTAGGGGCGGGCGCTTTTATGAAACCACCAGCCGTATTAGCCGTAGCTGGTGATTATAATTATGCGCTGCTAGCTTGGATAATTGGTGGTATTTTTTCTATTTGTGGGGGATTAACGCTGTGTGAATTGGGGGTTATGTTTCCAAAAACAGGTGGCATGCTCGTTTATTTAGAAAAAATCTATGGCCCTAAAATTGCTCATCTTTATGGCTGGATGATAACTGTGTTATTTGCGCCTTCTTTAGTTGGTGCGTTAGTTGGTTATTTTAGTTCAGTTTTTTGTTTGTTATTTAATATAGATGATAGTTATCGTATGGCGGTGAGCGCTGGCGTATTAGGCTTTATTGCATTTATTAATGCAATTGGTGTTAAACAGGCTGGGTATTTACAAACGCTAGCTACAGTTTGTAAATTAATCCCAATATTACTCTTAGCTGTATTTGGATTATGGAAGGGCAATGGTCAAGTTGCCTTATTTGGGGCTAGTGGACAGGGTATTGAAACTTTTGCACCTTTCGCTGTAGCGATTTTGGCGACCTTGTTTGCTTATGATGGATGGGCACAAGTTGCTTCGGTTGCTGGTGAAATTCATAATCCGGCAAAAGTTTTACCTAAAGCAATTATTTTAGGCATCATATTTTTAGTTATTGTTTATGCTTGTATAAATATAGCACTGTTTAAAATTTTTCCAGTTCAAGAAATGGTCACCCTTGGCCATGATGCTTCGGCTGTTGCCTCACAACGAATGTTTGGTCATTTAGGTGGGAATTTAGTGGCAGTAGGCATAATGGTATCAATTTTGGGTGGGATTAATGGGTATATTATGACATTATCTCGTACGATTTTTAGTATGGCTGAACGAGGTACGATTATTGGTGCTCGTTATCTTAGTACACTTGATGAAGCGAGTCGTTCACCAGTTAATGCGATCTCGGTATTAGTGGTGTTTGCCTTTTTATATTCAATCTTGCTTGATGCAGATCGCCTATCCGAGATATCCATGTTTTCAATATGGGTTTTTTATTTGCTGACGTTTATTGGCGTTATTATAGCGCGAAAAAAATATGCAGATATACCGCGTTCTTATAAAGTGATTGCTTATCCGATAGTTCCGATTATGGCGATCATTGGTGCAATTTATGTTATTTATGGCATGTTGGTTTATCAAACGTTTAATGGCATAGCATCAATAGTACTTACTCTACTTGGGTTGCCATTATACTATTATTATCATAGCAAGAATAAAAATAGAGAGCTCTCTCTTGGCGAGATGAAAAAATATAGAACAAAAACACAATACCTCATCGCTATAGCAACTGTATTTGTGGTACTGCTGTTAGCAATTTGTGGTTATATCATCAATAAATAATTATTGCATGAGTGCATATTAAACGAACAGGCTATTACTTGATCAACACCGGCAATTGCCGGTTATGTTATTAAAAATGACAATCGTTGAGTTTTCAGTTTTACTGACAGATGTTCATTGTTGTTTTACATATAAGTTGAAATCAGTCCATAAATATTTTGGTCATGATAAATCCCATTTAAGTATTCGGCTTGTTTTAATCTTCCTTCATAACTAAAACCACAACGCTTTGCTACAGCGTTGCTTTTTATATTACTAACAGCACATTTAATAACAAACCGTTTAATAATTTTTTGTGATGCATAGTAGTTGGTAAGCGCTTGGACTGCTTGAGTCATAACACCTTTCCCTTCAGCTCGACTATCAAGCCAATATCCAATATAAGCTGTTTTATTGTTAGCATCGATTTGATTGAAAGACAATATACCGACAGCCCTATCATTTTGTATAATGACATAGGTTTTACTCTGATTTTGTTGATGTTTTAACTCGCACTCTTGTAAAAATTGAGCTGTATCTAACTCGTTTATCACAAATTTAGGCCATGCCATAAATTGGCTAAAATAGTTTCGATTGAAATCAATGACATTATATAGATCTTTAGCATAACTGTTATTAGCAGTTTTTAGTAATATATTGGGATTGACTAAAATACTCTCAGCTTGGCTAGTAGTCATTATTTGTTCCTTATTTCTTATAAATATATTGTCCGTGTCATTATTCTAACCGTCAAACACTCAAGGCAAATATAGCTTATCGATAGTAAAAAAAGCTTATCATGGTGCTTTGTGCATAGCCGAATGTAAGGTAATAATGATTAACTATAAGCGATAAATTATTAGTAAGTCTATAATGCACCCATAAAAAAATACCAGACTATGGTTTAGTCTGGTATAGCTTTTGAATAAAATAAAGCATATTGGTTATGCTTTATCGTTTTTGCTGTTTTTAGGTTTTATCGTATAGTTAAAAATAACGAGTAAAGCGAAGATAGCTACAATAATTGCCATTATCACATCTTTATTAAACCATTTTGCCATATTACCGAGGATGATACCGACACCACAAAAATCAACATCAGAAAACGTAGTATTTGAAAAACCAAGTGAACCTAAAACTGGTAATAACATCACAGGTAAGAATGTTACCAATAATCCATTGGCAAATGCACCAAGCATGGCACCACGACGGCCGCCCATTGCATTACCAAATACTCCAGCGGTTGCCCCACAGAAGAAATGCGGTACAACGCCCGGTAAAATTAATACTAAGTTTAATTGTCCAAGTACAAATAGTCCGACTAATCCACCTAAAAAACTACATAGAAAGCCAATTAATACTGCATTTGGTGCATAAGGAAATACGACAGGGCAGTCTAAAGCGGGTTTAGCATTCGGCACTAATTTTTCAGAAAAACCAGTAAATGCAGGGACAATCTCAGCTAGAATTAAGCGTACACCTTGTAGGATGATAAATACACCTGCGGCAAAAGTAATGGCTTCTATAATGGCATAAACGAGATAGTTATCACCTTTACTTAAAGTCGTTTCGACGTAGTTAGAACCAGCAAAGATAGCAAGAATTAAATAGATAATCATCATGGTTAATGAGATTGAAATCGAACTGTCACGTAAAAAACTTAGATTTTTAGGTAGATTCATCTCTTCGGTTGAACGAGATCCTTTACCAACTGCCATTCCAAGCCAACCCGCTAAAACGTAACCTAATGTACCAAAGTGACCAAAAGCGACATCATCATTACCGGTTATTTTACGCATTTGCGGTTGTGCGAGTGCAGGGAAAAAGGCCATAATTAAGCCAAGTACTAATGATCCGGTGAAGACTAATTGCCATCCCTCAAACCCCGCTACCGTTAATATAATACTTATCATGCAAGCCATATAAAAAGTATGGTGACCGGTCAAGAAGATGAATTTTAAACGAGTAAAACGCGCAACGATAATATTGGCAACCATACCAAAGGCCATAATTAACGCTGTTGCTGCACCATACTCGTTAAGTGCCATTGAAACAATAGCTTCATTATTTGGAATAATACCCTGTAATTTAAACGCTTGTTCAAACATCATGCCTAATGGGGTAATAGCACTAATGAGTACGGTTGCCCCACCACTTAATACTAAAAAACCTAAAATGGTCTTAATGGTACCTTTGACGGTGTCAGCAAAGGATTTGCGCTGAGCAATAAGCCCAACCATGGCAATAAGTCCAACTAATATTGAAGGTACTTTTAAAATATCAACAATAAACTTTACTATTTCTTGTATCATAGCAAGTCCTCATAATATCATTAATGTTTAGCGAAATGTTCAACGAGTTTTGCTTCTAAATCGTTGATATCGATAATATTATTTAAAATAACTAATTTGTCCGCTGGAATGCCAGAGCTTGCCGCTAAATCCTTGGTCATGACAAATAAATCTGCTTGATCTGGGGTTGCTGAAGCAAGATCCGCATGGGTAACTTCAGCATCAACATTTAATTTTTTCAGAACTTTTTTGATATTCATTTCAACCATAAAACTACTACCAAGACCTGAACCGCAAACTGCCATAATTTTCATTTTGTTTATCCTTTTATTTTTTATTAAAGTTAATAGTGTTTAACTACAGCCAAAATTTCATCGCGTTGTTGTGCTTGAAAAATTCTCTGCATATCTTTTGATTCGCCAAATAGCGCGGCTAATTGGGTTAACATTTCAATATGACTGGTACTATCACTCGCGGCTAATAAAGTAATTAAATAGACGGGATCATTTTCTTGCGAATTAAAATTAACGCCTTGTTTAACTAATAGCATAGATAGACCTAATTGATTCACCCCTTGCTCTGGTCTAGCATGTGGCATGGCAATACCTGGTGCTAAAACATAGTAAGGTCCAATGGATTGGTGTAGTTGAAAAATAGCTTGGATATAACTAGGTGAAATGGCATTACTTTCTAATAATGGCTTAGCACAAAGTTGTATTGCTTCTTTCCAATCATCAACGGAATCGACAATATTAACTGTCTGGTTAGTTAACCATTTATCTAACATTTTTCCTCCATTAAAATCGATACCTTAAGTATTTTTTTACAAACTAACATATTGGGAAATAATAAAAATTAAAAAATAATAGAAATGTGATAGCGCTATCAAAGTTAATTAAAATTTTATTGATTTTGTGATGTAGATAACATTTTCAACTAAACACTCATAAAATTATCATTCAGACAGATTACTATGTATAGTATTGGGGCTTATGTCCTCTTTTTTGTTAACAAGTATGTTATGAGTCGTGTGTTAAATAACAGCTTTGATAATATTCAATTGGGATAAGAAATGCAGGATATAAAAAAACGTAGGAGTACAGGACAAATAACCTTATTTGATGTAGCTAAACATGCAGGTGTTGGCGCTATGACTGTATCGCGAGCGCTGCGAACACCTGAAAGGGTGTCTGATAAGCTACGCCAAAAAATTCAATTATCTGTTCAGACGCTTGGTTATAAACCCAATGTGGCAGCTAGCTTGCTAGCATCAGCGTCCGATAATCAAGTCATTGCAGTTGTTACTGACCAAATCTATGATAACTCTACACACATTTTACTTAATACCTTACAAATTCAATTAGCTAAACAGGGTTATACCACATTAATCATTGAAGCTTGCCATTACTACCATCGTGAATCACAATTATTAGAAACCTTATATAATCACAATCTTAAAGCGATTGTACTATTTTATATCAACAATGATGCGTTAATTAATCAAGTGATTGATAATAAAGCCGTACCAATAATTAACATAGGACAACAAATTGATGAATTAGACAATGCCCATATTGGCCTAGATGATAGCCTTGCGATGTATGTATTGACCGAGCACGTTATAAAAAAAGGTTATCGCCATATTGGTTTACTTTGTGCGAATCAACAGTATCAACTATTTCAACAACGTTTACATGGTTGGCATAAAGCCATGCTAGCTTATCATTTACCCACTCATCGCATCATCAATGCGGCTAAACCGGCTAACTTTACTACTGGTAGTGAATTATTACCCGATATGCTACTTAATTGGCCAGAACTTGATGCACTAATTTGTACAACCGATGAATTAGCTTGTGGCGTATTGTATGAGTGCCAACGTCGACACATTCGCGTGCCTTATCAATTAGCAGTAAGTGGATTTGGTAATAATGAATTTAGTCAAGTCAGCTTTCCAACTTTAACAACAGTGGCTTTACCATCAAAGCAAATTGGTCAATACACCGCTGCTATGTTGTTAAATCGATTAAATAAACAGCTAGAGTGTGCAAAACCTGATTTATCAACATTAGTACCGGTGATTCAATCAAGAGCAAGTTTATAAAGTGAAGATCATAAAAAAATTGATCAGTGAGAGAGGAT
>CALYPO010000019.1 GCA_945276085.1 uncultured Gilliamella sp. | reverse complement strand
CATCGGGCATCGGGCATCGGGCATCGGGCATCGGGCATCGGGCATCGGGCATCGCAATTTTTTGTTCAAAAATCCATCTTTAAATTTATTTCTACATTTTCCAAATATTAATCAAAGTAAACAATCCTTTGTCAAAATTTGTTTCAGAAAGGGCATAATAAATTTAGGATTATCAAACCTCTTTTTGTTATTAATGTTGACAGCGTTATCGATAAAGCAGGTGTATGGCTTAAACTCACAAACAGCTCAAGTAATTAATGGCACAGGGCCTTATTTAACGTTTGATAATGGAAAGACAGTGTCAACAACAATATTACCACTGTTATCGCTAACGTTACCGAATAATAAGGTGATAAGCGCGTTGGAAGACAAATCATCAGTAGTCGAGCCCATTGTGATAGAAAAAGTGCCGACAACTTTTAATGATATTAAAACCTATTTACCTTTTAGTAATTATCCATCAATGCCGTTAGCTAATGTGATAGTGGCAAATAATTATTGGCGTGATGCAGATGGAGATAAACTTTTTACCATAACGGGTTCTATGAGAGTGAAATGGGAAACGTACGATGGTGAAGATGTGACCGATTATGTGAAATCGAATCCGAATAGTGAGTTAGATGCGTGTAAATCTCCCTATAAATTAACCCTTAGTGCCGATGATGGTGCTTTAGCAACCCGTTATGGTATACCGGATATAGGTCAATTTACGGGGGCAAGCCACAGTTATTATATTTTATCTAAACGCGAAGTATGTTATCTCAAACCTAACGCAACAATTGTGCTACCCGCTAAGCAATGGTTAACTAATAATCAAAAGGGCGATTTTAACTTTGATTCAGATTCAGATAATTGGTGGAATATACCAGACAGCACAAAACCTGATCCTCTTAATGGCGGTGGTTATACTTCAGATTATGTGCCTAATTTGGGTTTTAAAGCGGTGCCATCAGTATCGTCAAATAAGTTTCCTTCTACTGGCTTTCCTGGTGCACAGTTTCAGCTAATATTAACTGGTGCGCAAACAGATTATAACTATTCTGTTCCTAACAATCCTGGTGGAAAAGTCTCGATTGATAAATTAGGCAACGTATTACTTAATGATAAGCCTTCTGGACCTGTCACTGTTCGGGCAACGTTAAAAAACAATCCATTGTTGACGTATGATTATACTTTTGATCCACGAGGTATTTGGGTTGTACCTTATGAATTTGCATATAATTGGCAGAATGCGTCTAATTTTTGTAGTTTGATAACTCGTAAAGAATTAACTAATTCCCCTCGTAGTGCTGCGCCAATGAATTGGATTTATCAATACAGTGCTTATACAAGGTCTATTGGCGAAAGTATTTTGGGTGAATGGGGACATTTAGATAAAAATACCTATCCAAAATCACACTGGCTAGATCAGCTGTTTTGGACAGCAGACTATTGGGGAACATTATCGGGTGGTAACAGTGCGCACTTTCGAATAGGTTTGTACTATGGTGATGTTGGTGTGGGTGTCGATACCAATATGCATTATGTTTTATGTAAAGAATGATTTAACTACGTGCTTATTTAATGACTATCCAATTGATTTAAATAGTATAAATTAGATAAGGATTTCATGTTGCAAAAGGATTTATGATCAATATTTGTCACAAGTTGGATTATCAACAGAATTTAAATAAGGTATTTTTATTTAAAGAAGGTGCTTTTTTAAGCACATATAATCCAACTGTATTTGTCATTAACCAGCAATTAGGTTACTGTTTTAAAATTGTTTTATTTCAATTTAAAACATATCTTAATAAGTCGATTTTTGTGTGTAGCTTTTTCCGTAACTAAGCTAAGCGAACATTTGCCATAAGTGATTTCAACCGAGTTTGGCGTACAACTTGAGTGCGAGTATGGAGTGGATGGTTATAGCGATGAATACACGCGACGTTGCCATAACATTAACGAAGTAAATGTTGTGGCAAAAGCCCGCAACGAGTCGTTGTAAACGAACGAGGCGCGGGCGTCGGAGCCGCAAGCATACAATTAGATTAAAATTTAAGCAATACATCTATTTAACTCAGTAAGCAGCAGGTAAGTTATTCACGCGGTTGGTCGCCAAATCTTTTTTCTTCAGACGCTGATTTGGTTTTATAGAGCGTTAAAAATAATAAATAACAAGCTTGTCGTAGTATAAGTGGCATAAAAATAGGTCAATAATCATCATAGACATTATTCGAATCTTCGAATGTTATGAGATGTTACACATACTTTTTAAATAGATAGTAAGCACTACCACCTAATAATATTGTGATGGCATACAGTTTCCATAAACTATGCCAGATAATAGCAAAACTGACATTTTTTAGATAAATCTGCTTTGTTAGTTCGACAAAATGGCGCACCGGATTAATTTCTGTTAGATATTGTAAAAAAATTGGCATGTTTTCGACCGGCGCAATAAATCCTGATAATAATATTGCCGGCATCATAAAGGTAATAATACCAATAAATGCTTGTTGTTGAGTTGAACAAAGTGCAGAAATAAATAAGCCAAATCCAACTAACGATAATCCATAACTAAACATACATAAATAAAAATAAATGAGTGATCCTTGAAAGGTAATGCCATAAAGAAAAATGCTGGCAATCAGTATCAGACTGCCTTGTAACATGGCGACAATAATTGCTGGTATTGCTTTACCAGTAAAAATTTGCCAAGTCATTAAAGGTGAAATGCGTAACTGGTCAAGGGTACCTTGTTCGCGTTCACGTGCTACCGAAAGTGAGGTGACAATCATAACGCCGATAGTCGTAATTAACGCAATTAAGGACGGTAAGATAAAATGTTTATAGTCTAAATTACCGTTGTAACGATGACGGACAATCAATTGACTACTATTTTGCCCTAGTTGTTCTTGCTGATATTGCATAATAATTTGTTGAATATAGCTAGCAGCAATTTGCGCACTGTTAGACTTGCGACCATCTAAAATAATTTGGATTTGTGTGGATTGCCCACTAAGTAATTTTTGCGAGAAATCACTTGGAAATTGCACCGCAACTAAGGCTTTTTGATAATTAATTGTATCACTAATGGCCTGCTGTGAATCGAGTACTAATATTTTAGAAAAAGAACTCGAATGTGCAAATCGATTAATTAACTCTGAACTCGGTTCATCTATTGTTGGTCTATACACGGCTATTGTTGCATTGGTGACATCAAGCGTAGCAGCAAAAGGAAAGATAAAAATTTGCAGTAAAACTGGCATGACTAAAATAAGACGGGTTTGTTTATCTTGCCAAAGTAGGGCGAGCTCTTTTTTTATTAGAGTCAAAGTTCGATATAGGGTTATTGTGTTAATCAATTTTATCATAGTATTTGTTCCGGTTATCTTAATCTAATTGCATACGGGTTTTTTTTAATATCACCACAAATAAAAGACAGATGCAGATGATTAAAAAAAACGCATTAATTAGCATTACCGATACAATATCGCCGGCTAAAAACAGCGTTTGTAAAATATTGACGTAGTAACGAGCTGGGATGATATAAGTAACGAGTTGGATAATGGCCGGCATACTATTGATTTCAAATACGAATCCCGAAAGCATAACGGCTGGTAAAAATGCCGCGTTTAATGCAATCATAGCTGCATTAAACTGGTTGCGGGCTAATGTTGATATCAATAAACCCAGTTGTAAAATAACCAGTAAAAATAAACTACTCACAATTAATAATAGTGTAATCGAACCGCGAAAAGGCACTTGCATGATGCCCACCGTCACAATTACACAAATAATTAACGCGAGTAGACCAATTAGATAATAGGGAATAAGCTTTGATAATAAAAACTCTAACTTAGTCATTGGCGTTGATAATAACGCTTCCATCGTGCCACGTTCCCATTCACGAGCAATCACCAAAGCAGTTAGAATTGAACCTATCACTGTCATAATGATCGTGATAGCGCCAGGCAAAATAAAGTTTTTGCTTATCGCCGCTGAGTTAAACCAAACGTGCGAGGTTATTTCAATACCTTGACGATGGTCAATCAATCGTTGTTGATTTTGCTTTTGTTGCCAAATTTGCCATATGCTCGTTAAATAACCTTGTACAAAATTAGCAGTATTGGGTTCACTGCCATCGGTGATAAGTTGAATAGTTCCTTGGTGATTTTGTACTGCTTGCGCAAAATTAACGGGTATGACAACTATCCCTCGAATTTGTCCGGCGCTTAATTTTGTTGATAATTCATAGCGGTTATTTGAAAACACAGGATCAATAAATGGGGAACCATTCAATTCTTGTACAAAATCATGAGCCGGCTGACTTTGTTGTTCGACTAATACACCAATACGAATTTTGTTGGAATCTAAACTAATACCATAACCAAATAGGAACAATAATAACAAGGGAATAATAATGGTGATTATCCAGCTACTTGGATCACGAAGGATTTGCTTAATCTCTTTGTTACACAGTGTCAATGTACGGCTGAATGAAAACATCATAATGTTTTTCCTGATTTAGCATCAACGACCAGTTTAATAAAAGTTTGCTCCATAGTTGCATTGTCGGCGACGGATTGCTTTAATTGATTTGGTGAACCTAAAGCAATTACTTTGCCACCATTAATTAAAGCGATACGATCACAATATTCAGCCTCATCCATAAAGTGCGTTGTCACCATAACCGTTACACCTTTTTCAACCAGACTATTAATATGAACCCAAAATTCACGACGCGTTATCGGATCGACACCTGATGTCGGTTCATCTAAAAAGACAATTTCGGGTTTATGCATCAAAGCACAAGCTAAAGCTAAGCGTTGTTTGAATCCTAGTGGCAATGATTCAGGTTTTTTAGCTAACATAGGCTCTAAATCGAATGCGGTTATCATCTCGTTCATGCGTTGTTTTTGTTCATCTGCCATCAAGCCATAAATCCCCGAAAAAAAGCGCAGATTTTGATACACACTCAATTTATCATATAGCGAAAAGCGTTGCGCCATATAGCCAATTCGTTCACGTACTTGGATCGCACTTTTTTTCAGATCTAACCCCAAGACTAAGGCTTTTCCGCGACTAACAGGCAATAAGCCGCACATCATTTTAAACGTTGTTGATTTACCTGCGCCATTTGGACCTAATAAACCAAAAATTTCGCCGCGTTTAATGGTAAAATTTACCTGATCTGTGGCAATAAAGCTGCCAAAAGTTTTTGTCAAATCTTTGGCTTCGATAACAATATCATCGAGTGATCCCGATATTTTCGGCATAATTTTAGTCAATATCGATTCTTTATGAGTAATACCGCCAAGTAAATCGATAAATGCATCTTCAAAACGCCCACAAGTCGGTTTACTGGTAATATCGGGGATAGGCAGATGCTTCAATATTTGCTCAATAGATTGATCTGATTTTATAATCAAGCGAATATTATCGCCTTCAATCACACCGTCACTTACTGCGGGTAATTTTAAAACTGATTGTAATAACGTTCGATTTGATGTAGATGAAGAAAGCAAGTAAACTCGATTGGCAACGCGCTGGGTTAGCCGTTGCGGTTGTCCTTGAAAAAGTAATTCACCTTTATTAAGCAATAAAATGGATTTACATTGTTCAGCTTCGTCAAGGTAAGATGTACTCCAGATGATAAGCATCCCTTCATTGGCTAACTGATGCACCATTTGCCATAGTTCCTTGCGTGAAATCGGATCAACGCCAACACCCGGTTCATCAAGTAACAAAATTTGTGGATCGCCCAATAAAGTACAAGCTAGACCAAGTTTCTGCTTCATCCCGCCGGATAACTTACCGGCTAGTCGTTCAGTAAAGCGCGCCAAATCGGTAAATTTAAGCAGTTTATCGAAAATTTGCTGACGATCTTCGCTTTTGATATCACGTAGATCAGCAAATAAATTAAGATTTTCTAACACGGTCAAATCTTCATAAAGACCAAACTTTTGGGGCATATAGCCTACAATTGTCCGTAGTTGATCGCGGTTTTCTATCGGGTTTAATCCTGCAACAGTAATTTTGCCTTCACTTGGCGTAAGCAACCCTGCTAACATTCGTAACAAGGTAGTTTTGCCGGCGCCATCCGGACCCACCAAACCAGTCACCCCATGTGCGGAAAGGGTTATCGATAACGGCTTTATAGCAATTGTTACCGGTTGATTGTTTTGCACAAACTGTTTGGTGACCTTGTCGAGTACAATTTGCTGATGATTTTGCATAATGTCACCATTATTGTGAAAATTTAATGGTTACCGGCATACCTTGACGTAACATCTCATCTGCTTGCCCTTCACCGGTTTGGTTAATTTGAATTCGCAAACGGTAAACTAAATCAGTGCGTAATACGGGGGTTTCAACCGTTTTCGGGGTAAATTCTGCCGTAGGAGACACAAAGCCAATTTGGCCGATATAGGGTCTGTCCGGCTGAGAATCGGTATATACATAAACGGTTCGACCCGGTACGGCTTGACTTAAATTGACTTCATCGATATAAGCCCGTACCCAAACTGGCCTATCTAACGAAATCGCATAAATCGGTGTGCCTGCACTCAACATCGTACCGGGTTCAACTGCGCGAGTTAAAATGGTGCCGTCAGTAGGAGCATAAAGTTCGGTATCCGATAAATTAAGTTCAGCTTGTTCAAGCTGAGCTTTTGCCACTGCAACGGTTGCTTGTGCTGATTCAATTTCCTCTTTGCGATAACCGTTAGTGAGTTGATCTAGCTTTTGTTTTGCTGTCTGTAAATTGGCTTTGGCTTGATTTCGCAAGGTTAAGCTGTTATCCAGTTGATCTTTAGATATCGAGGCGGATTTAATCAATGTTGCCATGCGTTGATAATTGCTTTCGGCATAATCATAACTCGCTTGATACTGTAAGACTTGTGCAGCAGC
Organism: uncultured Gilliamella sp.; assembly: GCA_945276085.1. Taxonomy (GTDB): domain Bacteria; phylum Pseudomonadota; class Gammaproteobacteria; order Enterobacterales; family Orbaceae; genus Gilliamella. Next base: position 16,905 of record CALYPO010000019.1, on the reverse strand, counting down.
TTGCGCGACTTCTTCTTTACGATAGCCGGTGGTGACTAAATCCAATTGCGCTTGCTGCATCATTAAATTGGCTTTCGCCTGATCTAAAGCAATTTGATAAGGTTTAGCATCAAGTTTAGCTAATAGATCACCTTGTTTGATATGATCGCCTTCTTCATGATTCAACTGCATTAAGCGACCTGAAACACGAAAACTACTATTCACAGTGCGAATATCGACATTACCATATAAAACCAGTGAAGCCGGGCTTTTATAAATAAACCAAACGATACAACTTATTGCCAAAATGAATAATAATATTAGAGGTATGAGCTGTTTTTTCTTCATAACTATTCTCGCTTATCGTTATTCAGTAAGGTGCTTTAAAAGTTTAGTTAAGATTGAACGTAACTGCTGCCGTTCTTCCTGCGAAATAATTTGCCAGGCAGCAACCACTTTCTGTTCGATAGGGGGTAACTCTTTTTTAAAAAAATTAGTCCCCTTATTTGTCAAAACCAGACAGTGGGAACGACGATCGTTCGCATCATCTTGACGTTCAATCAGACCATTTGCGACCAAGGTTTCGACACTACGACTAACTTGGACACGCGAAAAATTGGTTAACTGACTGACTTGTGACGGCTTCACGCCGTCAGGTTGATGCCAATAAATCACCAGTAAAATAGCAAATAATTTGTCATCAAGCTGATACTGTTGATAAGTTTGGTTAAGATTTTCTAACAGTGTTTCGGTACTAAACTGCAATAAACGAGTCAAAAAAATCTCATCATAGTTGAATGAAAGTCCACGAGATTTAAATTTATCAATCAGTTTTTCAACGGTTGTAATAGGGATCGCCATAAAAAAGCCTTATTAAATTAGTTTCAATTGAAACTATATCAAATGAAACTAATTTTAACAATAACAATTTATAGCATTCATTAACAGGCTGTTATTTAAATGTTTTCCAATGGTAACGGCACTATTTTGCTGTTGGCTTTTAGTTGATTATTGACCGAGTGAAAGATGTAATACCTGATAGAGATTGTGATTAACTAATGTCGGTTTTTCATGAAAAAAAGTGAAAATACAATACATCCATTTATCAGGATTATAGATTACTATCTGTCCTGTTTGATTTTGATGTGTAGGGTGTTTGAAGTCGAACCCTTTTAATTGTGGCTGAGTCGCAATGACAAAGTTTTCTTCTAACATGTATTTACTTTGTACAAAACGATCACTGAGATTGATTTGCGCAACTACGCCTATATGAATATTTTGCCAACCAAATGAAGTTAGAATATTGTCATAATAACCGTCAAATATGAACGTTGTCATGCCTTCTGTACGGCGCCAAATATAGAGTGGGCAATAGCTATTGGCAATATTATCGTTATCTTTTTCTGAAATTAAGTAAGCTTTAAATAATAAATCTTTAAAACCATCCGTTTTGTGGCCATTAGTCATAATTCGTTGTTTGATTATTTTCATATCATAATCAGCCGGTAAATTTATTTTATATTGCATTGCTTGCATAATTTGTCTCCTTTCAATGTTTGATTTAGTTTAGAAAAGGAATTGAGATTTGAATAATCCTCATTTATGATTGGGGTATCAAAAAAAGTGATAGGTACTGTTTTTAAATGAATTTTAAAGGATTATTGATTTTTAAAACGGTTTATGAGGTGAATAGTCTTAATAAAGCCGCTAAAATTTTGGGTTATACTCAATCAAACTTGACGGCTCATTTAAAAAAGATAGAGCATGAGTTAGGTGCAAGCTTATTTATTCGTCGATTTGATGGTGTCATACCTACAGAAGAGGGGCAACAGTTTTATCATTTCGCTATTCAAACACTCGATAGATTTGCACAGCTTAAGACATCATTTAAATTTCGCCAACCTACGCTATTAATTTCTGAACTTCTTTTCCAATTTATTGTGATTGAACAACAAAAATATGCAATTGGCTCAACAGAGATTGTTATAAAAAGAACCAGTGAGATGAACCATGTTATTAATGAGCAATTTTTTGATAATGTGATTACGTTTAAAAAATTTAATCATGCTGATTATTGTTTAGTGGCTACAAAATATTTACCTGTTACTTTTTTAAAAAGCCATTCAAATATCACTCATCAACAACTGCCTATTTTGATTAATAATGATGTTGATTGTCCGCTAAGAGCTAAGACTTTAGCTCTATACCAACAGACGAGTAATATTATTACCGTTGATTCTTTAAGCCAATTGTTGAACCTTGTCGAAAAAGGGCAGGGAATTGCATTATTGCCGTTATTTTTGCAAAAAGATAATTTTGAAAAATTTAATGATGAACAGTATTTGATTGCATTTTATTGTTATCAACACCAATCGATTTAGTTTTTAAACCTTATTTATTATTTTTGTGATAATTTGCTGTGGTATTGACGGCGGTATTCGGTTGGTGTGCGTTCGGTTTTTTTTCTAAAAATTCGGCAAAAGTAGTTACTATCTTGAAAGCCCGATGCTTGTGCGACTTCTTTGACATTTAAATCATAATTTTTCAATAGTGATTTGGCATATTCTATACGTACATGATTTAAATATTCATTTAAGCCAATTTTGCCTTCGCGTTGAAATAGATGAGATAAATAGTTAGGCGAGATATAAAACATATTGGCTAAAAAGTCGCGGGTGATATCGTCACAAAAATGGGTATCGATATATTGTCGGATCGCTTGAAAAATGCTTGCCGTTTTCGATGCAGTTTCGACATTGACATTGAGCAGATCTAAGGTATTACTCAGTAGACTTTGTATCAAAAAATGCGCGGTTTGATTATTTTCTGCTGGTTGATTATGCCAAGTTAGTTCGGCGAGAGCTTGAATAATAAAAGCACCGACTCGTGGACCGCGCCTTAACGTATTGATTTGACCATAAGAGGTAAATTGGTTGCCATTCCAATGCCGTAAACTGAGGTTAATTTGTTGTTTGGCAAATAAAATGGTTAAAGTGGTGACAGGCTCTTCTAGAATGGGTTTATTCCAACTATGGACCACAGTATATAAGAGGTCATGAGCTGATAGCGTTTTGTGAATAATATTGCCGGCATTATCAGTCAATTGAATTTGTTGTGTACCTTCCAGCACAATCTCTATCTTCGGAAAATCAAGCTGGAATGCTTGCAGTGTTGGTGCATTGCTATTATCGGCAAAGAAGATATGATTAATCTTCATTTGTCCGTTAACCAGCTTAGTTAGTGTGTTGTTGATGGATATTTTCATGCTATTTAAGTGAGTATGATATCAAGAAATACACGCTGTTTTATAGAGTATATTCCGTGAATGATGAAAGCAAAGAATAATAAAATATCTTTATAATTAAATGTATTAATTATGTGATCAAGATCTCATTTTTATATTTAGCGTACAAAAATCCAGTAAATAGCAAAATCGTCTTCTAGGCTAACAAAACAATATTTTTTACTATGCTAGTGTCTTATCACTTAGATAATTAACCTATATACCAAGGGGCATAGTATGGAATTATATTTAGATACAGCGGATATTTCAGCAATTAAACGCCTTGCTGCAATATTGCCAATTAAAGGTGTCACGACTAATCCAAGTATTGTGGCAAAATCAGAAAAGCCGATTTTTGAATTGTTAGCCGAGTTACAAGATCTGTTAGGTTCGGATAAAGTGCTTTTTGCTCAAGTATTGTCGAACCAGGCTAAAGAGATGATAAAAGAAGCTGAGCAACTAAGAAAAGCCGTGCCAACTGTTGTAACTAAAATACCTGTTAATGCCGAAGGTTTAATTGCCATAAAGGAATTGAGCAAACAAGGAATACCAACTTTAGGCACGGCGGTATATGGAGCGGGACAGGGTTTTTTAGGCGCGCTTGCTGGGGCAAAATATATTGCGCCTTATGTTAATCGTATTGATGCGCAAGGCGGCAATAGTAAAGAGACAATTCAAGAGTTACAGACATTATTAGATTTACATTGTCCTGAATCTATGGTGTTAGCGGCCAGTTTTAGAACACCACGACAAGCCTTGGATTGTTTATTAGCAGGATGTCAATCAATTACGTTACCTGTGGATGTGGCTGAACAATTTATTTCTGATCCAGCTGTGGATGCAGCAATAGTAAAGTTTGAGCAAGATTGGTGCCGTGCTTTTGGTTCCTTAACTTACTAAGTCAAACTGTCAATACTATTGCGTGCATTGCTTGTAAAGCTAAGGTTTAATTGCGGTATTGAACGCAAAACGGTTAAATAAAAAGTTGGCTATATTTTGGTTATTTTATTGTATGATAATGCTAATAACATGGAATGAAAGGATCTTAAATATGACAGAACAACATAAAAGAGTGATTGTTAATGCAATATTGACAGTGGTTAAGATTGAAAAAATATCCCATAGTTTTATTCGATTACACTTTACTTGTAGTAAGCCACTCACGATTGATAAGTCTTGGGTTTGTCCACATATTAAATTACTCTTTACTGATCCTGAATCTGGTCAGATTCCTTTTCCACAGTTAGATGAAAATAATAAAATTATTGTCAATGAACGAACTCGCCAATTGGCTCGAACTTATAGTGTGCGTTATTTTGATGAAGCAACACAACAATTGGCAATTGATTTTGCTATTCACCCAGAAGGTTTGGCAACGTTATGGGCACAGCGGGCAACTGTTGGTGATCAAGTTGGTGTAGTTGGGGTTGTATCTAAATTAAACGTTGATGTTCAGCAGTTAGTTTTTATGGGCGATATCGCTGCCGTGCCTACTATTAGTTACGCTATTGAGCACTTGCCTGATTATCAAAAAGTCAATGCGTTTATTGAAGTTAATCATCCAACCGATGTATTACCCTTACCCGTTCGTGACAACCAACAAATTCATTGGTTAGTCCGTGACAAAGGACAACCAAGTCAACTGATTGATAGCATACTGGCGACAGATTTTACGGATAATCCACCACTCCTTTTTTGGGGGGGAATGGAGGCATCGCTAGCACAGCAGCTGCGTCGAGCGCTAAAAGACAAATATAGTAATTTGCCAGCCGACGCATTCCAAATTACCAGCTATTGGCGTGAAGGATTAGCTGAAGGGCAATTTAAACACCGTGAATAATTAATTATTCTTATTGTATGAATATTCTTGCACATTTACATTTGGCAACATTGGCAAACAGTTCCTTGATTGGGAATAGTGTTGCCGATTTTGTGAAAGGTGATCCCTATTTAGCTTATCCACAAACTATTGCAGATGGCATTATGCTTCACCGAAGAATCGATAGCCTAATCGATTCTTTACCCGAAGTGAAGCAAGCTAAACAGTTATTTAGAAAAACTCACCAGCGAGTGGCGCCTATTGCATTAGATATTGTTTGGGACCATTTTTTGTCTAAATACTGGTCAGAGTATGGTATAAAATCTTATGCTGCCGTAGCTGAATTTAACCAGTTGACTAAAGAGCAAATTGCCCCTTTTATTACTGATTATCCACCCGATTATCAATATTTTATGCAGTCAATGTGGCAAGGTAAATGGCTTGAAAATTATGCTGATATCGAATTTATTGAAAAAGTACTTAAAGGTATGGCCGCGCGAAGACCTAGACTCAGTTTATTAAAAGAGACAATTGTTGATATTAAGCTACATTATTCAGCGCTTGAATCACTTTTTTTTAAGTTATATCCCCAAATGGTAAAATTTGTTAGTTCCAATCATTTTCAAGAAAACAGGCGATTATCGAAATAAGTTTAGTTAATCAACTTACCCGATAATCTTTAGTTGTTAATTTGGAATAGTAAGTTTACCGTTTTCTTTCTTAATGACATTGTTACGATTTGGTGATTGTGAAATCGGCACTAAGTTTTTAATGGTAGCATCAAGGGTAATGTCATTATTACTTGCTCGTGGTTTTGTATGAACAACTTGGCTTTCAGGCAGGGTTGCTTTATTCGTTAGATTTGCCCATAACCACTCCATTGCATCTTCACCATAATAATCTATAGGAAGTAAAATGTTTTCAAATGGCGGTTTACCATCTAAATAGCTAGTGTTTTCAACTTCTATGTAACGTAATTGTGAATTTTTACCTTCAACTTGGCTATTTAATGCGACATAAGCTCGTGATGTGTAATCCGGTAATTGTTTGACATTATTACGGCCATGTACAATATAGGTTTTAATTCCATTTAAATTAGCCGAAGCAATGATCTGACCCATACCATATTGAACGCGCGGATCGTTTATTTTTTTATATAAACATATAGCCCCTTTACTATTATAATCAATGTTTTCTTTGCTTTCAGAGCTAGAATAGAAATCCCTTCTAGGTGAAATCACATCTTCATTATTGACCAATGCTAATGCAGTTGAATCATTACCAATCCATACAGGTAAATGTCCATCAGATAATCCCCAAAGTTGTTCAAAGGCGACTTCCTTTAATGGTGCAACTTTACCGGTATAGTAAATGGGATTTTGTTGTGTGCTAGCAACCGAATAGTTGCACATTCTTTCGGTGATGTCGTAGTGTCCGTAAGCGCTAATGTATTGATAAGGTAAACTGACCGTTTCTTTAAAATAAAAATAGGGTAATTGGATATCCATTTCAGGCGTCCACCCATATTTATGCAGCTTTTCAAGCGCTTCTTCAGGTGTGCCTTCTTTTAATAGTTTTGCTTGTTTTAAGTCATTACAGCGGTTTTGTGAAAAAACATATTTATCGGCAAAAGGAATATACTTATCTTTATTGTTTTCGATAATTGCTGGCACAGCACAAGGGATATAAAGTGAAGCGTATGCGCTGTATTCTGCTATCGATTGATATTGAATTTTAACAGGTGTATTTTTACCGAATTGTACGCTAGCGGCTATTTTTTTGGAATAAGGTACAATTTGTGGGTTAACTGCAACGATTCCTTTTATAATGTTATTTTTGTCAAGCTCGCCCGCTTTGAGTGCTGCGCCGCCACCATCACTCGCTCCATAGACTAATACTAATGTATTGTCTTTGTTGTATTTGATTGTTTTATCCGGTGAATATAATGTGTTGATTTGATAAAATGCAAATTCAATGGATTGTAAAACAAATTCCCCCCAACGCTGCTCTGAATTCTGTCTTGAATGCAGTTGTTTTATGGCGTAGCGGTTGGGATAAGCTTTAACATACCTTTCTCGATTGTTAATATCTGGTTTAAAAAGAAGATTATCTGTTTGTGTTTTGCCATCAATGGCAAATCCACGCTGGTTAGTGATATCATAAATACCGTTGCCTAATCCTTTATCATTGTAAACAACTGCACAGTTGTGACGTAATCCCCATAATCCTCTAATTTGTACATCGTGGGCATTAAATAATCCATCGGAATCGGTGGCAGGCACCGCAACAATACAAGGTTTGTTTTTATCAAAATCCAAGGGGATTTGTAATAATAAACCGACAGTTTCTTCTTTATTTTTAAGGGTAGCTAAAACCTCAGTACCTGCCACTTTGCCATCAAATAATGGGGTTAAGGTTTTACGCTGATAACCAAAAAGAGTACCTTCTCCCGTTTTAGTATCAATAAATCGGTTAAGTTTTAATTGCCTTAGTTCTTGAGTTGTTGGTTGCGTAGGGTTAGCCTGCTTAAGATTGATTTTAGTTGTTGATAGCGGTGTAAAGCCTAAACCCGCTGTGGCTAAGTCATCGCTATCACCATCATAATAGTTTGTACTTTCGATGGTTAACCATTGAGGTTTTACAATAGTATTATTCTCTTCACGGTTAATATTTAAACGTGTATTACCTTTGGCCTGTACTGTAAAAGCAATCGTAGTTGTAGTAAGCAGAATTAATGATGTTAATATTTTTATAGTTCTTGTGTTCATGAAAATATTTCCTTTTTTAACAACCAAGCTTGTCGTCAAATTATTTTTTATGTTGCTTGCAGTATTAATAATGTAACTATTTTCTAGGTAAATGATTATACACGATATTTTGTTTATTGGGATTGGTTTGGTAAATTAAGATTGCATAATCCCCAAAACGCCGCGATAATTTTTTCTGATAAACGTCTTTTTTGAACACAGATCCCAACGTCAAACGGTTCCATTAAATTGGTTGACCATTCAGTAATTCTTTCCCGAATTCTTTCAGGGCTATTTTCCATAACAACTTTAGGTAATAAGGCTACACCGCAACCTAGTGCAACCATAGAAACAATTGCCTCGTGACCTGCAACTGTTGCATAAATTTTGGGGCTCATGATTTTTTGCTGTTTAAACCACAAATCAATGCGGTGCCGGCTTGGGCCATGTTCCGGCAAAATAAAGGGTATATTATGCCAATCCGGTTTTTTTTGGTGTAATTTATCACTAAATGAGCTATTGAGCTTGGGTATGAGTAACACCATCTCTATTTCACCAAATTTTAAAAATTCGACTCCTGAAGGTAATTGTTTTGGTTTGCCTGCAATGGCTAAATCGACTTGATTGGACTGGATTTTTTCAACCGCATCTGCCGCATCGCCGGTTGAGAGTTTAATTTCTACAAGAGGATAATTAATTCGAAAGCGGTCAAGTATTTCAGGTAAATGGCTGTAAGCGGCTGTTACTGAACAAAATAGGGTTAATTCGCCAACTAATTGTTGATTGGATTGATCTAATTCTTGGCGCACTTGCTGATGCAAACTGATTACTTGCTGGGCAAAACGTTTTACCTTTTCCCCTTCTTGCGTTATTTGTACTTGGCGATTATCACGAATAAAAAGGGCATGACCAAAATGTTCTTCTAAGCGTTGTATTTGTCTGGATAACGTCGAAGGGCTTACATGCATAGCATCGGCGGTCATACCAAAATGGCATGTTTCGCATAAATGTAAGAACAATTTTAAATCACGAATATTCATAACAAAATCCAATTTATACTGAAAGCTAGGTTTTTTTGCAAACTTGCAAAACTGCACCTAATCAATACTAGTTTATGCAAACATTATGCATAGATAAACCAATAACGCAAATAACTGCAATGGTAAAAATTAACAAGTTCTGTTAAAATGCCCGATTATTTTTGTGCAGGATAATTATCGTTAATTTTATGACAGAACAAGCTTATTTAGATGAAGTAAATGCGCGTCGCACTTTTGCTATTATTTCACATCCCGATGCTGGTAAAACAACCATTACAGAAAAAGTGTTGCTATTTGGTCATGCCATTCAAACAGCTGGAACGGTAAAAGGTCGAGGCGCGAATGCCCAGCACGCTAAATCCGACTGGATGGAGATGGAAAAGCAGCGTGGTATTTCGATTACAACTTCTGTCATGCAGTTTCCTTATAATCAATGTCTAGTCAATTTACTTGATACCCCAGGGCATGAAGACTTCTCAGAAGATACTTATCGAACTTTAACGGCCGTTGATAGTTGTTTAATGGTGATTGATGCAGCAAAAGGGGTTGAAGATCGTACGCGTAAATTAATGGAAGTAACGCGTTTACGTAATACGCCGATTTTGACTTTTATGAATAAGTTAGATCGTGATATTCGTGATCCTTTAGAATTACTCGATGAAGTTGAGAACGAGCTCAATATTATGTGTGCACCGATTACTTGGCCTATTGGTTGTGGCAAGTTATTTAAAGGTGTGTACCATTTAGCCAAAGATGAAACTTATCTATATCAAACAGGTCAAGGACATACCATTCAAGAAGTCCGAGTTATTAAAGGGTTAACTAATCCTGAATTGGATAAAACTGTTGGCGATGATTTAGCCGCTCAGCTTCGTGAAGAGCTTGAATTAGTGCAAGGCGCATCGAATGAGTTCGATTTACAAGCATTTTTATCCGGTGATTTAACCCCCGTCTTTTTTGGTACTGCATTAGGTAATTTTGGTGTTGATCATATGTTAGATGGCTTAACGGCTTGGGCTCCGCCACCGCAAGCTCGTCAAACGGATAAGCGAAAAGTCGAATCTAGCGAAGAAAAATTTAGTGGTTTTGTCTTTAAGATTCAAGCCAATATGGATCCAAAACACCGAGACCGCGTGGCATTTATGCGCATTGTGTCGGGTAAATATGAAAAAGGTATGAAATTGCGTCATGTTCGTCTTGCTAAAGATGTCAATATTTCTGATGCATTAACCTTTATGGCCGGCGATCGTGAACATGTAGAAGAGGCTTATGCGGGTGATATTATCGGATTACATAATCATGGTACTATTCAAATTGGTGACACCTTTACCCAAGGTGAAGATCTTAAGTTTACCGGTATTCCTAACTTTGCCCCGGAACTATTTCGCCGAATTCGTTTAAAAGATCCGCTAAAACAAAAGCAATTATTAAAAGGATTAGTGCAATTGTCTGAAGAGGGTGCTGTGCAGGTATTTCGACCATTAGCCAACAATGACTTAATTGTCGGGGCAGTTGGTGTACTTCAGTTTGATGTGGTCGTTGCTCGATTAAAATCTGAATATAATGTTGAAGCCATTTATGAACCGGTAAATGTGACCACCGCACGCTGGGTAGAATGTAGTGACGCGAAGAAATTCGAAGAGTTTAAACGCAAATGTGAGCAAAATTTAGCGTTAGATGGGGGGGATAATTTATCCTATATTGCGCCAAGTATGGTTAACTTAAATCTAACTCAAGAACGTTATCCAGATGTCGAATTTAGAAAAACACGGGAACATTAATTGTTATTATTTCTCCATTGTTGTTTAAAAAAATAAAGAGCTGGGTTTTCCCAGCTTTTTTATATTGTAGAGAAATTGAAACAATATAAAATAAAAGCGACTGTCAGTTCTAGTATTGGTACTTTGATGACTCAATTTATTGCAATAACATGGCTGACCAGTTGACTGTCAACATTTACGACAAGATTTAAAGTGCCTGATTTTTAGATAAATAGTCGACCAAGAAAATCAAGATCGATTACGTTGTAATTGACTCGTTTTTCTATCTCAATCCAATATTGTTATTGAACGCAACTTTTGACTTAGTTGATGACTTACATTTAACCAAACCGTTTTTAATCTAGTCATGTCGTCAAAAATGTGGTGAGTAAATTGCCCTAATAGATTAGTGATACATTGTGCTTTCATATTATGAATTACTAGATTATCTTTTAGTTAAGATAGATAATAGAAAACTTACACCTCAATTTTTAATCAGATAAATTTATAGGATTAAATTTTTGAAAAAATTACTAGAAACTGCTGTCAGTTTTCTTTTTTAGTAATTTATTAAATTCATCATAGAATATGACATTTTAGGCGGAGAATATATGCATAAGATAAAAATAACGCTCTTAATTGTGCTAGCTTTTTTTTACTTCAATTCCTCTTTTGCGATTGAAAACAAACTTTCACATCCCGTTTTATTAGAAAAGGTTCAACAAAGTGATCGCGATAATCGCCAATACGAAGTCATCGAACTAGCCAATAAAATGCGTGTATTATTAGTATCCGATCCTAAAGCTGTGAAATCATTAGCTTCGCTCGCCTTACCTGTTGGCTCTTTACAAGATCCTGCCGATCAACAAGGTTTAGCTCACTATACCGAACATATGGTCTTGATGGGGTCTAAAAAGTATCCTGAACCCGCTAGTTTTTCTCAATTCTTAAATCGCCATGCGGGTAGTTATAATGCGAGTACTGCTTCATATAGAACTGCATTTTATTTTGAGGTGGAAAATGGCGCATTTAATCATGCGTTAGATTATTTAGCTCAAGCGATTGCTAATCCTGTTTTAGATCCAAAATTTGCAGATAAAGAGCGAAATGCTGTTAATGCTGAACTGACAATGGCCAGATCGAATGATGGTTTTCGTATTGGACAAGTTGATTCTGAAACAATTAATCAAAAGCACCCTGCGTCACAATTTTCAGGGGGAAATTTAGAAACGCTAAGTGATAAATCAACGAGTAAATTACACGATGCGTTAGTTAATTTTCATAATAATTATTACTCAGCTAACATTATGGTCGGGGTTGTTTATAGCAATCAATCTATTAATAAATTGGCAAAACTTGCTGAAACTACTTTTGGTCAAATTCCTAATAAAAATATTCAAGCCCCAAAAGTTGATCAAACCGCTATGCCAAGTGACGTATTAGCTAAACAAATTACTATGTTACCCGCTCAGCCTAAAAAATTGATGCTTTTACAATTTCCAATTGAAAATAATTTAGTTAAATTTGCCGATAAAAGTGATGAATATATTGCTTATTTAATTAGCAATCGTAGTCAAAACACATTGTCAGAACAATTACAAAAGCAAGGATTGATTGAAAACATTAGTGCATCAAGCGATCCTATTCGTTATGGTAATAGTGGTGTTTTGAGCATTAATGTAAGTTTGACTGATGACGGCCTTGCTCAAAAAGATAAAGTGATAGCGGCTATTTTCAATTACTTACAATTAATACAAAAAGATGGGGTAAAGGATACTTATTACGAAGAACTTAAAAAAGTATTAGCACTTGAATTTAAATACCAAGATATTGAACGAGATATGTCTTATGTTGAATGGCTATCTGATCAGATGTTGCTTTATCCAATCCAAAATATTTTAAACGCTGACTTTATTGCATCGCATTTTGATAAAGATGCGATAGTAAACCGTTTAAAGAGCCTAACGCCAGATAATGCTAGAATTTGGACCATTGCACCAAATCAACCTACCGATAAAGTTGCCTATTTTGTTGAAGCACCTTATAAAATTGATGCTATAACTAGTGAACAAAAATCAAATTGGTCGAATTTAGCAAAAAGCTTTTCGTTTACTTTACCTGAACTCAATCCTTATATTCCAGATGATTTTACGATTGTTAACCCAAATAGCAATCAATCTGAGCCTTTAGAATTTAATAAGCGCGGTAATCATATCCATTTTGTTAGCCAATATTTTGGTCAAGAACCTAAAGCCGCAATTGTCGTTTCATTACGTAATGATCAAGCTTTTAGTGATGCTAAATCTCAAGTTGCGTTTGATTTGCTCGATTATCTTGTTAGTCGTAATCTAGCACAACTTCAATTCCAAGCTAATGTGGCTGGTATTGAATTGTCGACTAGCCGTGATAATGGTTTGATGGTGACAGCTGATGGTTTTAATCAGCACCTTCCCGAAATGGTATTAGCGGTACTTAATCGGTATCAGCAAATAATTGTTGATGAACAAAGTTTAGCCTTAGCTAAATCGTGGTATATCCAAAAATTAGATGCAATTGAGCATGCGAATAGTTATCAGTTAGCCGCCAATCCTGTCAATGCATTGTCTGTATTACCTCACTACTATGAACGTAATTTAAGAAGACAAATCACAGCAGATATCAGTGTTAACGATATTGTAGCTTATCGTGATGCGCTAATGACGCATTCAGTTCCTTATATGCTAAGTTTAGGTAATTTATCGAATCAACGCTCGTTAGATCTTTATCATAAAATTCAAGAAAAATTTGCGTCTAACGCTCAATTTACACCAATTGATAACCTTAAAATAAATGCACCATTAACAGCACGCATTACTCAAACGGCGAAAGCAACTGATAATGCTTTAATGATGAGCTATATTCCGACTAATTATGATCGAAATTCGAGCCGCATCTTGAGTTATACGCTTTCGAAGATTATATCGCCTTGGTTTTTCGATCAATTACGATCTAATGAACAGTTAGGTTATGCCGTTTTTGCTGTATCAATGTCAGTAGGCGATTCTTCAGGTATTAGCTTTATTATACAAAGTAATCAATACGACCCAGCCTATTTGCTAGGACGTTATCAGCATTTCTATCCAATTATGCTGCAAAAATTACAAGCATTATCCAAAAATGATATAGAGCAATATAAAAAGGCGGTGCTTGAGGAATTGACAATGCCACCTCAAACGTTAAATGAAGAATTAGAACGCTATCTGGCTGATTATCGTTTATCGAATTTTTCGTTTGATTCACGCGATAAGAAAATAGCCGAAGTGAAAAAAATTGATAAGCAAGACTTAATTGATTTTTATAATAACGCTATTGTTAAACAAAAAGGTTTGGTGTTTGCTTCGCAAGTATTAGGGCAAGCGTCACAAGCTTCGAAAAAACCTGAAGCGATTACTGAATATACTGAATTTGCAGATGCATCAAACTTACAAGATGTTTTGCTAAAATAGTTGACTAAAATGTGGATGTTACCTTAAACATTTTTAGCGAAAATTGGCATTGTTATCACCTTGTGATACACTGCCAAGATTCGAATATTTTGAGTCAATTATGATTAGTGAAGCAATTGATTATTTGGCAATAGGGCAGCGATTACGCGCTTATCGTATTGCCGCCTCACTTAAAGCCGAAGATGTAGCTGAGAGTTTAAGAATTTCAAGAGCTGCAGTTTATCGCTTAGAAAAAGGTGAAATCGTTAAAATTGAAACATTAGAGCGATTAGCACTATTGTTAGACACTTCTTTAGCGAGCCTACTTGGTATTGATACGGAATATTATTCAAGTGGCGAAGGGTTTTTTGAACGTATGCGTCAGTTGGAAGAACAATCAACCCATATTTATTCACACTTTGATCCCTTCTCTTTTTTGCTAACTTCACCACACTATTTATCGCATTTGGCCATGATGCTTGAGGAGTCTGGTGAAGCGATTGATTCAGATAAATATGCGGTGAGTTTATCAATTTTGAAACATCGTAAAACGCAATTTTATCAGTCTGTTCCTAAAGTGATTAATTTAATTAGTTTACGCAATGTTGAGCGTTTTTTGCATATTGGTTTAGTCGGTAATTTAACCATTTCGCCGGGGAAAAAATCGGAAAGAATGTTATTAGCACGTCAAGAAGTTTATCATTTAATTGAACTTTTAGAACACCAATCTTATGCGCCTACAATTGCTATTACTGAGCAGGCTATTCCGTCAATAGCTTTTCAAATCTTTTATCAAGATCAAAATCCGATCTCTTTAGCGATGAGTCCATTTCGTTTGGGGGAATTACCCAATGTGACAACGGGTATTGCTTCAATTACTTCATCATTTGATGCAATCAAGCGATATCGTTCTTTATTTGATAAATTATGGCAAAATAGTGCTAAAGATAAGCAAGCTATAGATTTGTTAAAAGCGACGCTAGAAAAATTTTAAAAAATATTTATAGAGAGTGATTATGTTATCTATAACATTACAACCGATAAAAAAAATTAATGGGACAATCAATTTACCTGGGTCAAAAAGTGTCTCTAATCGAGCATTACTATTATCCGCACTGAGTAAAGGTAATACTCGTTTGACCAATTTGCTTGATAGTGATGATGTCCGTTACATGCTTGATGCTTTAAAGGCTTTAGGTATTAAATATCAACTATCTGATGATCGTACTATTTGTGATATTCAGGGCATCGGTCGTCACTTGCAAGTGACTTACCCTTTGGAATTGTTTCTGGGAAATGCTGGCACAGCGATGCGTCCATTAACAGCGGCATTATGTTTGGGTAACAATAATATTATATTAACAGGCGAACCTCGTATGAAAGAGCGCCCAATAGGGCATTTAGTGGATGCTTTGCGTCAAGGTGGTGCTAAAATTGACTATCTTGAAAACGAAGGTTACCCGCCACTGCATATTCATGGTGGTTTTAGCGGGGGTAATATCAACGTTGATGGAACGGTTTCAAGTCAGTTTTTAACCGCTTTATTAATGACTGCACCGCTAGCGGATAAAGATACCGAAATTACCATTATTGGTGATTTAGTTTCGAAACCTTATATTGATATTACAATCAAAATGATGGCAATTTTTGGTGTCACAGTTACCAATCATGATTATCAAAAATTTACCATTAAAGCCAAACAATGTTATCAATCTCCTGGCAATTATTTAGTCGAAGGTGATGCTTCGTCCGCTTCTTATTTTTTAGCCGCAGCGGCAATTAAAGGCGGTACAGTGCGTGTTACCGGTATAGGTAAAAAAAGTTTACAAGGCGACACCCAATTTGCACATGTACTTGAAAAAATGGGTGCTAAAGTGATTTGGGCAGATGATTATATTGAATGTACTCGGGGGGAATTAAACGGTATTGATATGGACATGAACCATATTCCCGATGCAGCAATGACTATTGCCACGACTGCTTTATTTGCCAAAGGATCGACGACAATTCGTAATATTTACAATTGGCGAGTGAAAGAAACCGATCGCTTATATGCGATGGCAACTGAACTGCGGAAGGTTGGAGCTACGGTTGAAGAGGGACCTGATTATATTACTATCGTTCCGCCTGCAAAATTAACGCATGCTAAAATCGAAACCTATAACGATCATCGCATTGCAATGTGTTTTTCATTAGTTGCACTATCCGATACGCCGGTGACCATATTAGATCCTAAATGCACTATGAAAACTTTTCCAGACTACTTTGAACAATTTGAACGATTAAGCGAATATTAATATGATTAAAACTGTTCCCGTCATTGCCATTGATGGACCTAGTGGCGTAGGTAAAGGCACATTATGCCAAGCATTAGCTAATCATTTTAATTGGCACCTTTTAGATTCGGGGGCTATTTATCGAGTATTGGCATTTTCAGCCTTGCAACAAAACATCGCACTTGATGATGAAAGTCAGCTTGTTAAATTGGCGTTAAATCTGCCTTTAACCTTCGATTCTACGGGGGCTGAAGTAAAAGTTTTATTACAGAATAACGATGTCACTAACGCTATCCGTACTGAACAAACAGGCGGAGCCGCATCAAAAGTGGCTTCGTTAAGTCAAGTGAGAGTTGCATTATTACAACGACAACGAGATTTTAAACAGGCTCCGGGCTTGATTGCTGATGGTCGCGATATGGGAACTGTCGTATTCCCAGATGCACCAGTCAAAATCTTTCTCGATGCCAGTGCGCAATCTCGAGCAGAAAGAAGAATGAAACAGTTGCAAGATAAGCAAAATCATGCTAAATTCGC
>CALYPO010000018.1 GCA_945276085.1 uncultured Gilliamella sp. | reverse complement strand
TTTCTAAACCACCTATACGGCGTTAATCTAGAACCAGACATACTATAACGCCTGTCTGATAAAAGACAAACTACATTTTTCTTGCTAAAAACCCTTTTTTTGAGCTTGCTTTTAATACATTGATTTTATTTAATTTAAATTTAAGGTAAAAAAAAGGGTTAAACATAACGATTTTTTTGCGTGTTAATTTAGTCAAAAAATACCAAGGATCGGTTCATTTTTATCGGTGATTTCAAGTTAGTTATTGAATTTGTGTATGAGCTTTTTAAAAAGAACAGATATGATCTCAAATCATCTGGATAATAGTTAAAACCGAGAGAGATCTTAATATAACAAAATTAAATATTACTCATATGTTACTGTGAAAATAGTTTTATCACTCTCTAAGTTTAGATAAGGGAATCATCGGATTCCCTTAATTAGACGGCTAACAGCATAATCAACATTACCGAATTAGCTACGTTTACGGTTCATTATAAAAATCAATTAATTAACAAATATTGGCTTTTTTATGATAAAGCCATAATATTAATCAAGTTTTGGATGTTGATCGACTAAATCTTGTCGTTGTTCTTGTAATGATTCAATTTGCTCATCAATATCTTCAACTTTTTGTTCAATTGAATCAAAATGTTCTGTTAGAATTTCGTTTGCTTCAGACTTGTCAGATGCCGCTGGGGTTGCACCTCTTAAAGGTTGGTTAGCAGTTTCATTCATTTTGAAACCAGTGATTAATCCTATTAATGCGACCACCATTAAATAGTAAGCTGGCATATATAAATTACCACTCTCTTCAACAAGCCAAGCGGCAGCAGTTGGTGTCGCACCAGCGATCAGTACCGAGATATTAAATGAAATAGCAAGGGCACTGTAGCGAATACTCGTTGGAAAAATAGCAGGTAAAATTGATGCCATCACACCCGTAAAACAATTAAGCAGTACGGCTAATATTAATAAACCTAAGAAGATAAGACCAATAACATCGCTATTGATCATCGCAAAAGCGGGGTAAGAAAGAACCAGTAATCCTAGACTACCACCAACAATAAAGGGTTTTCGACCAATTTTATCACTAATCAAACCAATCACAGGCTGCACAAATAACATGCCAATCATGATAGCAATAATAATTAAAACACCATGATCGGTAGGATAATTCAGATTATGTGATAAATAACTCGGCATATAAGTCAGTAACATGTAATAAGTGACATTGGTGACAATAACTAAGCCAACACAAACCAATAAGCTTTTCCAATATTTGCTGAAAATTTGTTTAAATGACAGAGTCGTTGAGGTATCACTATCGCTATTTTGCTGACTATTGGTTGAATCTGTATGCTGTTGAAATGCTGGGGTTTCTTCTAATGCATGCCGTAAATAAAGACCGATTATACCTAAGGGTAAAGCAAAGATGAATGGAATGCGCCATCCCCATTGATGAAATCTTGCTTCGCCAAGTAATGTAGAAAGAAGCACAACTAATCCAGCCCCAACTAAAAAGCCGGCAATCGAGCCAAAATCAAGCCAGCTACCCATAAATCCACGTTTGCGGTCCGGTGAATACTCAGCAACAAAAATAGCAGCCCCTGAATACTCTCCCCCGATAGAAAATCCTTGGGCTAATTTGGCCACTAATAATAAAATGGGCGCAGCTATGCCGATAGAGGCGTAAGAAGGAATTAATCCAATACAAAAGGTACTTAAAGACATGATAATAATGGTAACAGAAAGGATTTTTTGTCGACCCAATTTATCACCTAAAACACCAAATACTAATCCGCCTAATGGACGAACTAAAAACGGCACCGAAAAAGTTGCCAAAGCAGCAACAACTTGAATACTCGGTGATGCATCCGGAAAAAATACTTGACCTAAAACATAAGCCAAAAAGCCATAAACGCCAAAATCAAACCATTCCATCGCATTACCGAGTGCTGCTGCAATTATGGCTTTTTTTAACTTACTATCATCGATGATAGTAATATCGTTAATATTTAGAGGCTTACTTGTCGATTTTGATATTTGCTTCATAAAATACACCTATTGAATACTAATAAAATGATATTAAAAATGCAATTAAGCAAAGTGATTAATATCGATTTAATGACCAATTAAACTCAATTTCAAAATATGTATTGACTTAAATGTAGAACAAAATCTTGTAAAGACAAAAGAAGGTACTTGATAATAATTATAAAACGAATATTTTATTGATTACGCTAAAGCTAATTCACTGACAACAACATCCATCTATCTAGTGGAAATTGAAGACTAATTATAACAACATCATTAATTTTTGCAAAATCCACCATAAATCAAATTCGATTTTTAAGCAGTATATTCATCTTACACGCTAATTATTTATCCTGTAGATAATTAACAATCACTCAGCCAAATGATCTCGATCACTGCCATAAAATAAAAAGTGTGCCATGTTCAATGGTGAAATGATAATACTAAAACTGCTACATAAATCACTATTATGGCGTAATGATGTTGTGCTAAGCTAATTAACCAACTAAT
Organism: uncultured Gilliamella sp.; assembly: GCA_945276085.1. Lineage (GTDB taxonomy): Bacteria > Pseudomonadota > Gammaproteobacteria > Enterobacterales > Orbaceae > Gilliamella. The sequence continues at coordinate 23,059 of CALYPO010000018.1, read as the reverse complement.
TATTCTAAATATTTTTAATGCTAACCCGTTGCGATAAATCACAGAATGAAATAATAAAATGGTAAATAATTCACTCATCGCTCTACCATCTTTTAATAAAACTGATGAGTGTTGTCAGTAATCTAAATAAAAGCTTGCTGAGAGAGTTGAGTGATGAATTGAGTTACCATGATCTAATATGCTCACAACGAAAAAGATGGGAAAAATATTAACTAGTGATTAAAGATAATAATAATCATTAGGTTATAATTAAGCAACGTTGAATTTTATCAATTTAAGATGATAATCATCACTGAACCTAGCATCCCGGTAAGTTATCCATTACAATAATCTAACTATAACTGATGAGGTACCCCTATGCGCTGGAGAGACCAAAGAGAGAGTGATAATATTGAAGATCGCCGCTCACAATCAGGAAGTGAATTGGGAACAAGGATCCCAATTAAAGGCAAAGGGAAAGTTATTTTATTTTTAGTGGTATTAATTGCTGGCTATTATGGTGTGGATCTAACGAGTTTACTTAATAGTAATTTGATTGATTCAAGTAATACTGAGCAAACAATTTCTCAATATAATGACGAAGATCCCGATGCAGCAAAATTTACCTCGGTTATTTTAGCCAGTACCGAGGATTACTGGAGCCAACAGTTTAAGGCTTTAGGTAAAACCTATATTCCCCCCAAATTGGTTCTTTATACCGGCTCAACACAAACTTCATGTGGTACTGGGCAAACCTTTATGGGACCTTTTTACTGTAGCATAGATAAAACCGTCTATTTAGACACCTCCTTTTATCAAGAAATGAAGCAGCGACTTGGTGGCGGCGGTGACTTTGCCCAAGGTTATGTCATTGCTCACGAAATAGGTCATCATGTACAAAATTTATTAGGTACGTTTAATAACATTGAGCAGCTCAAACAAACTCAACCAGATATTAATAGCAACCAGTTATCGGTAAAATTAGAATTACAAGCAGATTGTTATGCCGGTTTATGGGGTAATGCTATGCAAAAACAAAATATTCTTGAAGTGGGTGATATCGAACAAGCCTTAAACACAACACAAGCCATAGGCGATGATCGCTTACAACGGCAAAGTAATGGTTATGTTATGCCTGATAGTTTTACCCACGGCACATCCAAACAACGTTATACTTGGTTTAAAAGAGGATTCGACAGTGGATCTATTAATCAATGTAATACCTTTGATCAATAAGTAAATAGCAAAAGGAAGTGATATGTTTGATAAATTAGTAAACCGCGTCTTATTAGTTAATGATGACGGCATCGATGCTCCCGGCATTAAAATATTAGAAAATGTTGCCCAAAAAATTGCACATGAAGTATGGGTCGTTGCACCAATTATCGATCAGAGTGGGGTTTCGTGTTCAGTTAGTTTAAAAACCCCTTTTCGCGTAACCCAGCGAGATGAAAAAAGATATGCTGTTTATGGCACCCCCGCTGATTGTATGTTATTTGCAATCAAACATTTAATGGTCGATAACTTACCTGATCTGGTTTTATCTGGAATAAATAGTGGTTCTAATGTGGGGTTTGAAACCATTTTGTCTGGAACCGTAGGTGCGGCAATAATGGCAATGACACTTGGTATACCAGCCATGGCTTTTAGTCAAGTGAACACAGAAGACATGCAGCCAACCAATTGGGATTGTGCAACTCATCATGCTCAAGAGGTTATAAAAAAACTCTATACATTAAATGTACCTGACAACATCTGCTTTAATATTAACTTTCCATGTTGCTCGGCCAAAGAAACTAAAGGAATGAGAGTAACCAAACAAGGAGAAAGTGATGCCAGCCAATTAGTCCTAACGCCAACTAAAGATCCTGAAGGACATGATTATTATTGGTTTAGAGCGAAACGTAATCAACAAATATTAGGAAAAGACAAAGAGCTTGATGCAGCTAACAACAATTACATAACCATTACACCTATGGGCTATGAAAGAACTCACTATGCAATTTATGAAAAATTAAAACAACAAATCAATACCGATGAATAAATAGCTATGTCTTCCTAATCTTAGGAAGACGCTCATTTTAATAAGCTATTATTAATGACTTTATTAGTCCTTTTTTACCAATGCACAAAACACTAACGAAATAAAAACCATCGCGAATGCAATCCAATAAATTATTTCGTGCCCATAAGATTCAGAAATGAAACCTTGAATCACGCCGGCTAAAATGATACTGCAAATAATGCCGTTATTAAATAAAGTTGATGCAACGCCCATTCTAGTCGGCAATAAATCTTGAAAATAGATAATACCAATATTAGCCACAATGCCAATAAAAAGGGCGTTAAACAACTGCAAAGCAAATAACGCAAATTGGCTGGTACACAAAATCATCCCAATATAAAATAGCAAACCACAAATTATAGCGATAAAAAATAAATTTCGTTTACCAATGGTAGGAACCAAAAATCCCGCTATCAACATAACTGGAATTTCGATGCCTGCCGCCAAGCCCATTAAATGACCGGGTAAAGATTCATATAAGTGTAATACAGAACTGACATACAATGGCATATCAATGATATACATCATATTGGCGGTCCACATAAATATCGTTGAAAGCAGTAAGAAAACCACATTTCGATTTTTATATATTGGTTGGTTAGCAGCCGCTAAATCAATAGTATTATCTGAATGTGAAATAGGATTTTTTTCAACAGAAGGTAAAAAGATTGCAACAAATAAGATCGCAACCATAAACATGCCTACTGCACATAAATACATCGAGGTAAAACCAAAACTAGTGGCTAAAGTAAAAGACAACGGTGGACCAATCACCCACGCTAAAGAGAGCTGGGCGCGAATCAATGAATTAAATGCCACAACATTGCGCCCTGTCTTAACCGCATATTCCCGTGCTAAAGCAAAAATTTGTGGCATGGCTGCGGACGCTAACGCGGCGAAAAAAACACCCAATGTAATGAGAACATAATAGTGACGTGAAAAAGCGAAAATTAAACTATTGGCAACACCCATTAAACAACAAAATATGACAATATTACGTCTATCACCTTTTTTATCTGAATATTTAGCTAATAAAAAGCTACCAATAATACATCCAAATGCATTGATCGAGAAAAAAAGCCCAACTAAACTAGGTTCAACATTAACTTCTTTTGATAAAAATAGACTTAACGTTGGTGACTGTAAGGCTCCTGCAATACCAATAATAAAGGTATTGAATAAAAAAGCCGCAAAAATCACACTTGAACGTCGACGAAGCGAGTAAAAATTAGTCATATATGCTCTCAATCATTGAAATGAGCATGATTATATACTCAAAACTGTTGCTAATGTATAAAAAATCAAACTTTAATCTAGCTACCTAAAATAGATTCTTAGCGTTTTTTCTAATATTCAAGTTAGCTGGTAACACCACATTTTCAATATAATTTTATGAAAAACCTGATTAAGATCGGTCTGATTAAATAAAAAATGATTTATTTTTATTCAATTGAGAGTACAATCAGAATCATCAATAAAATGAGGTAACGTTATGTTATATAATAACAAATCTGAAAATAGTCACCCTATTCATCAAAATGATTGCCATGATGATTGTCAAAATATTGCGCACAACCATGATCATGATTCTCATCATTCACATGAAAATCATCAAGCTATTGACTGCTGCGAAAATCAAAATAGCTGCAAAACTCAAGCCAATGAATATGATGAACCGACAGACGATCCCGAGCGGCAAGGCGAACACATTAAGTTAACTTGGACAATTCAAGGAATGGACTGCGCACATTGTGCTCAAAAAATCGAAAATGGTGTTAAAACGTTACCTAATGTTAGTCAAACAAAAATTATCTTTTCCACAGAAAAACTTATTGTATTTGTACCTCAAAAAAATGAACAGATTGTAAAACTTATCGAAGATAAAGTGACTGAATTAGGCTATACACCCATTTTTGAATCCTCACCAGAACAATCAGTTCAACATCAACATTCAAGTATTTTGAATAAAAAAGAGTTAATCCCATTAGCACTATTAGGGACTTTAATTGTTGTCAGCTATATTTTACTGTTAGTAAATCATCAAGTCGGACAATATGCATTTATTATAACGGCCATTATTGGTTTACTACCGATTCTAAAAGAAGCCATCGTTTTAACACGTAGTGGAACACCATTTGCGATTGAGTCGTTAATGAGTATTTCGGCCATTGGCGCACTTTTTATCGGCGCAGCTGAAGAAGCAACCATGGTCATATTTCTGTTCATGATTGGTGAAATGCTTGAAGGCGTTGCAAGCAATAAAGCTAAAAAAGGCATTTCATCGCTAGTCCAACTTATGCCAGAAGAGACAATCATTATTATTGATGGAAAACGAAAAACAGTCGCAAGTCATACCCTAAAACCGAATGATATTATTGAAATATCATCGGGTGGAAGACTACCGGCTGATGTTATTTTGATTAGCGAACAAGCCAATATTGATGAAAGTGCACTAACCGGAGAATCAATACCCGTCAATTATCTTTGCGGCGATAAAATTTTAGCAGGATCATTGGTCGTCGATAATACCGTACAACTAAAAGTTATTTCTGAAACAGGACAAAATGCCGTTGATCGTATTTTACAATTAATAGAAGATGCTGAAGATCGCAAAGCATCAATCGAACGCTTTATTGACAAATTTAGCCGTTATTATACGCCATCTATCGCCTTATTCGCATTTTTAGTCATATTCATTCCACCATTGATGATGGGCGCCGACTGGTATACTTGGATCTACCGTGGACTTACACTATTGCTTATTGGTTGTCCTTGTGCCTTAGTGATATCAACCCCTGCCGTTATTACCTCGGCCCTTTCTTGTGCGGCTAAACAAGGCGTTTTAATCAAAGGCGGTGCAGCACTTGAACATATTGGATCAATCAAAACGATTGCTTTTGATAAAACCGGAACCTTAACCCAAGGCAAACCGCAAGTTACAGATATTATTGATGGTGACAAATCTACCAACGATTTACTTGCTATCGCCGCAGCCATCGAAAGTGGTTCGCATCACCCACTGGCGAAAGCCATTGTTGAATATACTCAACAGCTGCAAATTCAATTCAAAGAAGCAGATAACCGTAAAGCGATCGCCGGTGTTGGTATTCAAGGTCAAATTGGTCAAGAACTAATTTATATTGTTTCGCCCAATAAAATAACGACAGTATCAAATGCTATCACTGATCAAAATAAGCAGATCATTAATCAATTAGAAAACGCCGGAAAAACGGTAGTTGCTGTAGTCACAAGTGATAAATTATTAGGTATTATTGCTTTACAAGATGTGTTACGTAATGATGCCATTTCTGCAATTAATGAATTACAACAATTGGGGTTAAAAACCTTAATGCTCACCGGTGATAATCAACGAGCAGCTAAAGCCATTGCAGGACAACTTAATATGGATTACTTAGCAGAATTATTACCTGCCGACAAATTAACTGAAATTGAAAAAATTGGTCAAGATTCTGCAATTGCCATGGTGGGAGACGGTATCAACGATTCACCAGCAATGAAGGCGGCAACAGTTGGCATTGCAATGGGCAGTGGCAGTGATGTTGCACTTGAAACGGCAGATGCAGCATTAACCAAAAATAGTTTATTAAGCTTACCTAAATTAATTCGCTTAACGCGTTTTGCTAACAAAAATATTAAACAAAATATTACCATTGCATTGGGTATAAAACTGATATTTTTGGTAACAAGTTTACTGGGTTATACAGGGCTTTGGTTAGCGGTATTAGCTGATTCAGGTACGACGGCAATTGTGACCGCTAATGCATTGCGAGTATTAAGATTTAAAAAATAAGGATTAGGATTTAATTCTTAATCACATTAATTAAAAACCTATTGACTTAGATGCAATAGGTTTTAATTTTGTGTTACATTTCATCACTTCTTAGCGATATTTCGCCGCCGATGTAAGTCATGATTTTACCATCTTGTTCAAGTTTTAATGCCCCTTGATCAGTAATTCCTTTAGCAATACCGCGTATAATATTGTCACCGATCAATAATTTTACTGGACGGTTAGCAAAATTGTCGAGCCGATCCCAATCTTTTATAAACGGCGCTAACCCTTGCTGCTCAAACTGAATCAATTTAGTTTTTAACGTTTTCGCAATTTGAGCAACCAATAAATTACGATCAAAATTACCTAAATTAGCCCATTTTTGATTAACAATGTTAGCATCGGGATTGGTCATATTTAAATTAACACCCACACCAATAACCACATGCGCACTATCGCCGGTTTTACTCGCAAGCTCAACTAAAATGCCTGCTAATTTTTGATCTTTAAGATAAAGATCGTTTGGCCACTTTACTCTCACATCTTGCCCAGATATTGATCTTAATGTATCGGCAATAACAATCCCAACAACTAAACTTAATCCCATAGCAGCAGCAATACCTTGCTCCAATCTCCAATACATTGAAAAATAGAGATTTGTTCCAAAAGGCGCAAACCATTTACGCCCCCGCCGCCCTCTTGCTTGAGTTTGAAATTCAGCGGCACAACCATCACCTGATTTTAACGTTGTAATACGATCAAGGAGGTATTGATTAGTTGAATCAATGATAGGTAAAACTTCAACAGCACTATCTGCTCCATAATACTTATCGATTTTCTCTTTTTTCAAAAGTTCGATAGGCGCAGCCAAGCAATAACCTTTTCCTTGAACAGAAAATAGCTCAATTCCCCATTCGCGCAGAATTTTAATATATTTGTTAATCCCTGCTCGGGTGATACCAAAATACGAAGCTAATTCTTCTCCCGAATGAAACTCACCATCAGCTAATATTTCGATCAATTTAAGCGGATTTTGGTTATTACGCATTAGTGCCTCGCTTGATTAATAATAAAATAAAAAAATAGATTGAAACTACTGTAAAACTCACAAATAGATAACTATTACTTGTTTTATCCATAATAAATGCTATTACAGCAGGTGCAACAAGACTACCTAACGTATTGGTCAATAGCATAGCTTGATTCATAGCAACAATGTCTTGCTTTCTTACACACGAGCAAGCCCATGCCATTGAAATCGGGTAAATGGTATAAATTGTTGCACCTAATAAAATAATGGCAACAATATCAAATAAATTAAATACCAACATTAGGCAAGCTATTATCATTAGAAACGATTCAACCAGTAAAACAAGACGACGACCATATTTATCAGCACACCAGTTAGCCGGCATTTGTGCAACAACGCCAGATAAAATAAGAAGAATCATCCAATTGGCAACTTCATTATCACTGTAACCTAAATGGGAATAATAAGCTGGCATCAGTGAATATAAAGAACCAATTAACATACCGGCAATAACGCACCCCACTAACCCGAGTCGAGAGGGTTTATTTACAATCATAGGTACAATATTAAAACTACTGTTTTTTCGTTTAGGCAGTTTATAGTGGGTCAGTAATATAAATAAACTCGCTAGTCCCATCAAGACTGCCACTACAAGGCCAAAATACAGCACATTTTGTGGAAAATACTGTAATAGTGCTTGCCCTAAAACGGTGCCTAAATAGTAGGTTGTTAAATAAACCGCTAGCATTTTACCCCGTGTTCTAACGGTGCCTGTGACAAGTATACAACTTTCAATAACCACCCAAGTTACAGCACAAGCAATACCAATTAAAAATCGCCAAATTGCCCAGCTATAAAAATCTATTGAAAAACTCAAACCTATGGTTGCAATGGCAAAAATAATACAACTATAGGTATAGGTATACCTAGCGTTAAATCGGTTAATAAACCAATTCGCCATAATCGTCCCAATTAAGTTGCCAGTAAAATAACTTGAGCCCACTAAGCCGATTTGACCAAGTGAAAACTGGTGCCCAACTAACCACAGCGGCACTTGTGTATTTAACGCCGACAACGAAATAGTCACAAATAACAAACTTGTTAATAAAATAGGAAAAGAATAAGAGTGTTTCATGAATAATTAATTATAAAAATTTATCTACATTAATTTCACCAGTACGGCCAATAAAACGAATTTCAGGTGATAAAGTCACTGAAAATTTTTCCAATACTGCATTTTTGACATAACGCGCCAACGCCACAACATCTTGCGCTGTTGCATTATTTTTATTGACCAATACTAATGCCTGTTGTTGATGTACTGCTGCTCCACCAATTTGAAAACCTTTAAGACCACATTGATCGATTAACCATCCAGCGGCTAATTTGACTTGATTGTCAACTTGTGGATATATAGGCATTGCTGGGTAAATTTCAAGTAATTTATCGGCAACAATTTTATCGACAACGGGATTTTTAAAAAAGCTTCCACCATTACCTAAAATTTTAGGATCGGGTAATTTACTGCGTCGAATCTCACAAACTTTATCAAAAATTATTTTGGAGGTGACCGTTTGGGGATCAAAGTTTTTTAATTCACCATACGTTAATACTGGTTGCCACTGTTTTGATAATCTAATGCCTACATATATAACAGCATAGCCATTGCTATAACGGCGCTTAAAAATACTTTCACGATAACCATATTGACCATCAGTAACAGTAATAATTTTACCTGTCGCAAGTTCAAGTAACTGCACATAATCAGCCACTTTTTGAAACTCAATGCCATAAGCACCAATATTTTGGATTGGCGCCGATCCAACACACCCAGGAATTAAAGCAAGATTTTCTAATCCTGCTAACTGTTTTTCTACTGTCGTTGACACCAAATCATGCCAGATTTCACCAGCGCCAACGTTTAAAAGCCAAGACTCTTGTGTTTCAGTAATCGTGATGCCTTTAATACGATTGACAACCACAATACCGTCATAATCAGCGGTAAACAGTGTATTGCTCCCTTCACCGATGATCATAATGGGCTGATTTTCTTGATTTTGATCCCAAACTTGTTGTAATTGCTCAACGGTTGAAACGGTAACGACACTTCGAGCATAAACCGTCAGCCCAAAGGTATTTGGAATTTTTTGTTTCATCACTCACTACCTTTAATCTCTTTATAGAGATGTGCTAATTAAAATTAACCTGCATCATAATTGAATTAAGAGCGTTTTTATTATTTGATTAATTAACTTTAAGATTTTTAGTCTATATACGCTTTTTATTCGAAATAAGCTCAGCATTTAAATATCGGCAAAGCATTGTGTAATGCATTATATTTTGCATAAAAATGATTATTTTACCACAACGATAAATGATGTTTTATTAATTATTCAAACGCTGATAAATAAGCGAATTAAAGTAAAATACATTCAATAGGTTATAGTGCATTTAAAACGCGTTGTGCTAAGTTACCTGTCGACTAAAAAAATAAGAATAACTGACCAATTTTGAATAAATAATCGACTAAACTGATGGTTTGATCTTTTTTGTTTTCATTTATCATGTATCATAACGAGCTAGCGATCTTTTTATAAATCGTAGTAAAATTCTAGCTTGAACGATTGAAACATAGCTATAATGATTTAAATCATATTTATATACTTAATAAATGAGCACATGATCACGGTTTTAGGGGCTGTTATTCCTTATATTGTAGTGAAGTTAAGTTTATTAGAAGTCAGAGGAAATTATGAAAAGAGTTTTTATTATGATCCTTGATTCCTTCGGAATCGGCGGTGCAGAGGATGCAAAAAAATATGGGGATGAAGGTGCTAATACACTAGGTCATATTGCCGAAGCTTGTGCATTAGGTAAAGCAGATCACGGTCGCAAAGGTCCACTAAAATTACCAAACTTAGCTAAACTAGGGTTAATTGAAGCTGCATACGAATCAGCGGGAAGTTATCCGAAAGGCATGAAGACTGAAGGTAACATCATTGGTGCTTATGGTTATGCTAGCGAAATTTCTTCCGGTAAAGATACCCCGTCAGGACATTGGGAAATTGCCGGTGTGCCTGTATTATTTGATTGGGGCTATTTTACTAACACCACAAATAGTTTCCCCCAAGAATTGTTAGATAAAATTGTTGCACGTGCTAAACTCCCAGGTTATTTGGGTAATTGTCACTCATCAGGTACGGTCATTCTTGATGAACTAGGTGAAAAGCACATGGCTAGCGGAAAACCAATTTTTTATACCTCAGCTGATTCAGTCTTTCAAATAGCTTGTCATGAAGAGACCTTTGGTTTAGATAGACTTTATGAAATATGCGAAATCGCACGTGATGAACTTAATAAAGGTGATTACAACATTGGGCGTGTTATAGCTCGCCCATTTATTGGTAAAAAAGCGGGTGAATTTGTTCGCACAGGTAACCGCCATGACTTAGCCGTTGAACCACCATCACCAACAATGATCAAAAAACTGGTTGATGAAAAACAGGGTACTGTAGTATCAATCGGTAAAATTGCCGATATTTATGCAGAGGTTGGCATCACTAAAAAAGTTAAAGCAACAGGCATTGAAGCATTATTTAATGCATCGTTAGAAGAGATCAAACAAGCCAAAGATAACACTATCGTGTTTACAAACTTTGTTGACTTCGACTCGTCATACGGTCATCGCCGGGATATTGCTGGTTACGCCGCAGCACTTGAATATTTTGATAGTCGACTACCTGAAATGCTAGCTTTAATTCAACCGGGAGACCTACTTATTATTAGTGCCGACCATGGTTGCGATCCAACTTGGGCAGGAACAGATCATACTCGTGAGCACATACCTGTTTTAGTGTATGGTGATAGTGTTCCAGTTGGTTCATTAGGTCATCGTAAAACCTTTGCAGACATCGGGCAAAGTGTTGCGGACTATTTTGATTTATCACCAATGGATTATGGTCAATCATTTATTAAAAAGTAACCATTTTATTTAAAGTAGGACAATTTTTTAGAAAAAGATATTCAGGAGATTTTGATGTCTACCCCACATATAAATGCTGATGATAATGCTTTTGCCGAAACAGTTTTAATGCCAGGCGATCCGCTTAGAGCAAAATTCATTGCAGAAACATTTTTAGAAAATGCAAAAGAAGTGACGAATGTCAGATCTATGCTAGGCTTTACCGGCGACTATAAAGGTAAAAAAGTTTCGGTTATGGGGCATGGAATGGGTATTCCATCATGTTCAATTTACGCAACAGAACTCATTAAGTTTTATGGTGTAAAAAATATTATCCGAATCGGTTCATGCGGTGCAATTAGCCCTAATGTGAATGTTGGTGATGTCATTGTAGGGATGGGAGCGTGTACTGATTCAAAAGTAAATCGTCAACGTTTTAAAGACAATGATTTTGCAGCCATTGCTGATTTCGATCTGACTTGTCATGCGGTTAATGCAGCAAAAAAATTAGGTGTCAATGTTAAAATTGGCAACTTATTTTCAGCAGATTTATTTTACAGCGTTGATGCTGAAATGTTTGATGTAATGGAAAAATACAACATTTTAGGTGTTGAAATGGAAGCGGCAGGTATTTACGGTGTCGCAGCTGAATATGGCGCCAAAGCCTTAGCTATTTGTACTGTATCAGATCATATTCGTAAAGGTGAAGCTATGTCGGCAGAACAACGACAGCTCGGCTTTAAAGAGATGATCACTGTTGCTTTAGAGTCGGTATTACTGAATTCAAATTAAATTAATGGCAGAATTTCTGCCATTTTTTTTGATCAATAATTTATGTAATAAACAGTGTTGGCATTGAAATAACTCAGTAACATTTCATTACTAACCTGTTTTAAGTTACCAAACTGCATAAGTTAATTGTCTGAAAGTTGAATACTTATCAGACGTAATAGTTAAAATTTGTTCATTAGTTTTAACAATAGGGTATAAAAGATCTCGCTTAATAAGGAATCGAAATGAATATCAAGGTACAACTTAAAGTCATATTTTTCTTACAATTCTTCATCTGGGGTAGTTGGCTTATTACTCTGGGTTCTTATATGATGGAGACACTAAAATTTAGTGGCACAACTGTAGGTTCAGTCTACGGCACAATGGGGATCGCTTCTCTATTTATGCCGGGCTTACTTGGTGTAGTAGCAGACAGATGGATACCGGCTAATCGCCTATTTATGCTTTGTCATTTAATTGGTGCAATTACACTATTTATTGCCGCATCAATCACATCTCCATTTATGATGGTGGCAGTCATGCTAATTCATTGCCTAGCGTTTATGCCTACAATAGCAATCTCAAACTCAATTTCGTACTCTTGTTTAGAATCAAAAAACCTTGATGTTATCAGCCAATTTCCTAGTATCCGAATCTTCGGCACCATTGGTTTTATTGTGGCAATGTGGTTAGTGAGTTTTTTAAAATTAGAACTGAGCAACATGCAACTTTATATAGCAGCAGCAAGTTCTATCTTACTTAGCCTGTATTCACTAAGTTTACCTGTTAGCGCAACAACTAAAAATGACAGTCAAGAAAAATCATTGGTCAGTTCGTTAGGATTAGATGCATTTGTACTATTTAAACAACCAAGAATGGCAATATTTTTCATATTTGCTGTATTACTCGGTGGTATTTTACAAATCACCAATACGTTTGGTAACCCTTTCTTACGTTCATTTGCCGAGATTCCACAATATTCCGATAGCTTAGTGGTACAATACCCATCAGTATTACTTTCCATTTCGCAAATTTCAGAAGTTGTATTTATCCTATTTGTCCCATTTTTTATGAAACGTTTAGGTATTAAATATGTCATGTTAATTAGTATGTTGGCATGGGTATTACGCTTTGGCTTATTTGCCTATGGTGATCCTTCTCCAGTTGGTTTTGTACTATTGCTATTATCAATGATTGTTTATGGTTGTGCATTTGATTTTTATAATATTTCAGGATCAATGTATGTTGAAAAATCGGTTTCACCAGCGATTCGTAATAGTGCACAAGGTCTATTTATGATTATGACTAATGGTCTTGGTGCTTATTTAGGTTCAACTATCAGCGGCATTGTTGTTGATCATTACACGACTGCTGGCATTATTGATTGGCGTACCATTTGGCTTATTTTTGCTGGTTACTCATTAATTCTTGCTATTATCTTTTTACTGATATTTAAAAACGATACAAGTAAATTAACCACAGCTAAAACAGTAAGTTAAATTACTATACCAACAATTAAGTTATCATTTTGTTAATGATTAATGGTAATACCTAGTAGAAATACTAAATATTACCTTTATTCAATTAAAAAACAGCTTAATGATAACTTGATTGTGAAAATTCTATTTACACTATATTAAGGCAACAAATCAATTCGTTGCCTGTTTATGACTCATAAATGGTTAGCCACCTCACAAAATTACTAAGAAGTCACATAAAATGTATGGAAATGTTGATCCTTATCAAGGTAGAATAAAGCAAACAATGTAGATAACTTAAGATTCACGAAAATGTTTTAAAAAACTGATTAATCATGATTCCAGCGCTCAATACGCTTAGTTAACAAGATAAAGACTCGATGAATAAGCTAATAGTTCCAAAAGTAATATTACATGAACACGTAGAAGGTAGCATAACGCCTTTAATGGCTAAAACGTTAGCCGATAAAAATCATATGCCATTTTCCCCATCATTATGTTATTCATCTGGCGAATATGATAAAGATGCTTACCCTTACGGACGATACCGCTATGACGAAACTGATTTTGTTCAGTTTATTCAAACTTATGATACTGTTTCCAATTTTGTAAAAACGCCCGAAGATTATTACCTGATTACCTATGATTTTTTGTATCGAAACGCCAAACAGGGATTAATTTATTGCGAACTCTTTCTTTCGCCTTATCATATCTGCGCAACAGAAAGTGAGGGTGAAATCATTTGGGATCAAGATAAATTTCATCAAACATTACAACAAATGGATAACGCCATTATTGATGTACAAAAACAATTTAATATCACGGTAAGATACCATGTTATTGGTGTAAGACATCTTGGCGCTAAACTAGTTTACGATACGTTGCGATTTATTGAAAGGAATCCTCATCCATTTATCACCGGATTTAATATTGCTGGTAATGAAAAGTCAGGGCATTTTGATGATTTTGAAAAAGCTCATCAGCTCGCATCAAAATTAAACTTAAAAAAATCTTATCACGCTGGCGAAATTGAATCGGCTGAAAGTATCATTAATGCACTTAAACATGGAGCTAGCCGCATTGGGCACGGTATTCGCGCCATTGAAGATCAAAATTTAATTCATCAATTAGTGACTCAAAACGTCACGTTAGAAATAGCACTAACCAGTAATCGTATTTTAGTCAATGAATTACAAGGTGACCTTCACAATCACCCAATACGACAACTGTACGAAAATGGCGTTCGTATAACCCTTAATACCGATGATGCCGGCATTTTTGGTACAGATATTGAGAAGGAATATCAACTTGCCCAATCAATGTTTCATTTTTCAAGATTAGAATTACTCGATATTACCCTGTGTGGTATTGATGCCGCTTTTATTGAAGATTCAATCAAAACACAATTAACCGATTATGTTTTGTCATGCTTTACACTAGCCGATAAACAGGACCTGAAACAGGCCATTGCGGGTACAAACTATCATCCTGCAATTGTTGCAAGATTTACTCAGTACCAAAAATTATTATTGAAAACAAGTTAATGGATAACAAAGCCAGAGCAATAGGAGATCTACATGAAACAATACAAAATCACATTACCCCTTTTAACTCTATTAATTTCTGGCTCACTACAAGCAGCAACAGTTGATTTAAGAATTATCGAAACAAGTGATCTTCACGGTAATATGATGAATTATGATTACTTTAAAGATCAATATATTGATACTTTTGGGTTAGTAAAAACCGCTAACTTAATTCATCAAGCAAGACAAGAAGTCAAAAATAGCGTTTTGGTTGACAATGGTGACCTTATTCAAGGTAGCCCAATGGCCGATTATGCTAAAAATAAAGGGCTCAAACACGGTGAAATCCATCCAGTATATAAAGCATTAAACACCCTTAATTACACAGTTGGTAATATCGGCAATCACGAGTTTAATTTTGGTTTAGACTTTTTACAAAAAAGCTTATCGGGTGCTAAATTTCCTTATGTTAATGCTAATGTATATGATGCAAAAACCAATAAGCCTTTTTTCAAACCCTACATTATTGTTGATACCCCAGTAATGGATACTGATGGGCATAAACATACAATCAAAATTGGTTATATCGGCTTTGTCCCACCGCAAATCATGCAATGGGACAAACTAAATTTAGAAGGTAAAGTGGTTGTAAAAGATATTACCGAAACGGCTAAACACTTTGTGCCAGAGATGAAACAGCAAGGTGCAAAAGTGATTATAGCTATTGCACATTCTGGTGTATCAGCAGACCCGTATAAAGCCTTAGCCGAAAATTCTGTTTATTATTTAAGTCAAGTCGATGGTATCAATGCTATTATGTTTGGTCATTCGCATGGTGTTTTCCCGAGTGACGATTTTAAATCCTTACCTAATACCGATATTAAAACAGGCAATATCAATCATGTTCCTGCGGTCATGCCGGGCCAATGGGGTAGCCATTTAGGCATTGTTGATTTAGTACTCGATGGCAATAAAGATCATTGGCAAGTCACTTCAGGAAAATCCGAAGCTAGACCAATTTATGACATCAAAAATAAAAAAGCACTGGTTGAGGCCGACCAAAATATTGCTAACGTATTGAAACAAGATCACCAAGCTACCCGTGAATTTGTCAGCAAACCAATTGGTAAAGTATCAACCGATATCAATAGTTATTTAGCATTGGTGGAAGATACCCCCGCTTTACAAATCATTAGTGATGCACAAATAGCTTACGTAAAACAGTTTGTTCAAGGCGATCCTGATCTGGATGGATTACCTATTTTATCAGCAATTGCACCCTTTAAAGCCGGTGGTCGAAAAAATGATCCTTCAGCTTATGTGGATGTAAAACAAGGTGATCTCACGTTTAGAAACGCAGCCGATATTTACTTGTATCCAAATATCTTATCTGCGGTAAAAATTACAGGTCAAGATGTCAAAGAGTGGCTGGAATGTTCAGCAGGAGTCTATAATCAAATTGACATACAGTCTGATAAACCGCAATACTTAATCAATTGGGAGCACTTTAGAACTTATAATTTTGATACCATTGATGGTGTGGATTATCAAATAGATGTAACACAACCCGCACGTTACGATGGCAATTGCCAATTGATCAACGCCAATGCTGAACGTATTAAAAATCTCACTTATCAGCAAAAACCAATCGATGTTAAACAGCCATTTTTAATAGCAACTAATAATTATCGAGCTTATACCGGTAATTTTCCTGGCACGGGCGGTAAAAATGTTAAATTCAATTCGCCTGATGATTTAAGAGTCATTCTTTCGGCATATATTACAAATACCACAAAAGAAAAAGGCGTGGTAAATGTTAACGCCGATAATAATTGGCAAATAGCGCCAATATCGAGTCAAACCAAATTAGATATCCGCTTTGAGTCTTCACCAAGTAACGAAGCAAAAGCGTATATTGAACACAATTCGCTTTATCCAATAAAATTTATCGATAAAGACAATTTAGGCTTTGGTGTATATCAACTAGACCTACAATCACCGGCAAAAAATCAATCCCAAATAACTAGTACAATTGAAACTAAAAAGGACTAACACCATGAAAATTGAAAAATTGATTGAACTTGCTAAAACTGCCCGTTCAAAAGCCTATGTTCCTTATTCTAAATTTCAGGTGGGTGCAGTACTTATCACCGAAGATGACGAAGCGATTTTAGGTTGTAATGTTGAAAACGCCTCTTATGGATTAGCTAACTGCGCAGAACGCACCGCCATTTTTAAGGCCGTGTCGGAAGGTAAACGAAAATTTAAAAAATTAGTGGTTATTGGTGATACAGATGGCCCTATTTCACCTTGTGGTGCTTGCCGCCAAGTGATTAGCGAATTTTGTGCTAAAGATATGCCCGTTATATTAACTAATATGCAGGGAAAAATTCAAGAAACCACAGTAGGTGAATTATTACCTTGGTCTTTTTCACCGAGTGATTTAGATTAAATCTTATTTAGTGAATAAGATTGATAATAAAATAATTTTAATAACCTAGCTATTATTAAAGTTATGTTAATTATGTCGACACTGTTCGACAAATATAAAGTGACTCACTTTATATAAATTTAAACATACTAACTTAATTTATTGATATTAAGAGAGAAATTTAATGAGATTTGTAGATATTATTGAAAAAAAGCGTGACGGTCATCCCCTTACAACCGAAGAAATCCAATTTTTTATCACCAACTATACTAATGGCACCATTCCTGACTATCAAGTTAGTGCACTATTAATGGCGATCTATTTTCAAGGAATGACATCAAAAGAGTGTGCCGATTTAACTAGCGCAATGATGCACTCAGGTGATACGGTTGATCTATCCTCGATTAAAGGTATAAAAGTCGATAAACACTCAACTGGCGGTGTGGGTGACACGACAACTTTAGTTTTAGCACCTTTAGTTGCGGCATTAGATATCCCTGTTGCCAAAATGTCAGGACGTGGCCTTGGTCACACAGGTGGAACCAATGACAAATTCGAATCCATTCCAGGATTTAAAATTGAATTAGGTAAGCAAGAATTCATTGATCAAGTTAATGAAAAAGGCGTTGCGGTAATTGGGCAATCAGGCAACCTAACACCAGCAGATAAAAAATTGTATTCACTACGCGATGTAACAGGAACAGTCGGTTCTATTCCGTTGATTGCTAGTTCCATTATGAGTAAAAAACTAGCCGCCGGCGCCGATGCCATTGTGCTTGATGTCAAAACCGGTGATGGTGCATTAATGAAAACCATGGAAGACTCTGAAAAACTAGCACACGAAATGGTGAATATTGGTAATCAGATTGGGCGTAGAACCATGGCGATTATCTCGGATATGTCACAGCCACTAGGTTTTGCTATTGGTAATGCCCTTGAAGTCAAAGAAGCCATTGATACCTTAAAAGGTCATGGTCCAGCTGATTTAACCGAACTGGTCTTAACGCTTGGTAGCCAAATGGTTGTGCTTGCTAATAAAGCTAAAACATTAGAAGAAGCACGAGAAAAACTGCAAGAGGTCATCAAAAATGGCAAAGCTATCCAAAAATTCAAAGATTTGATTGAAGCACAAGGCGGCGATAGCTCGGTTGTTGATCACCCAGAAAAACTCGCTAGCGCGCCTTATCAAATCGCCCTACCAGCATTAAAATCGGGTTATGTTTCAAGAATTATTGCAGATCAAATTGGGATTATTGCTATGCAATTAGGCGCAGGTCGTGCAACTAAAGAGGATATTATCGATCCAGCTGTAGGCATTGTATTACATAAAAAAGTAGGTGATAAAGTCACCGAAGGTGAAGCGCTACTCACTATTCATGCTAATACAGACAAGTTAGATGCCATTAAGCAAAAGCTTTATGACAATATCACTATTAGTGATAGTGCTAAGCAACCTCAGCTTATTTTTAAAGTAATAACTGAATAGGCGTTTTGCATTAGGATTTAGGAGACACCATGAAGTATTTAAAATTAAATAAAAAACTATCACTGCTGATTGTTTTAGGCTTATTTTCGGTTAATGCAATTGCTGTTGTGGCAACTAAACAGCCAATTGGACCTAACTGGGAAAAAAATAAAACTTATCAATTTACTATTTTACATACCAACGATCATCATGGCCGATTTTGGCAAAATGATATTGGCGAATATGGACTTGCAGCCCAAAAAACGGTGGTGGATGAAATTCGTAAAGAAGTAGCAGATAAAGGGGGTAAATTACTGCTACTATCTGGTGGTGATATTAATACAGGTGTTCCTGAATCTGATGTACTACAAGCTAAGCCCGATTTTATTGGTATGAACGAGATTGGTTACGATGCAATGGCTGTTGGTAATCATGAATTTGATCACCCGCTAACGATTATTCGTGAACAGCAAAAACTAGCGCACTTCCCTTTTCTATCTGCCAATACTTATTTTAAAGATACTGATAACCGAGTCTTTGATGCCTATAAAATGTTTGATTTGAACGGCATTAAAATAGCCGTTTTTGGCTTAACAACTGACGATACTATCACGCTTGCTTCACCTAAGAATACCGATGGTATCGAATTTCGTAAAACATTACCCGAAGCGCAAAAAGTTATTTCTCAAATAAAGCAAACTGAACGCCCCGATATGATAATAGCCGTCACACACATGGGGCATTACGAAAATGGTGAACATGGTTCAATGGCGCCCGGCGATGTTGAATTAGCCAGAGGTTTACCAACCGGTGAATTGAATATGATTGTCGGTGGGCACTCTCAAAACCCTGTTTGCATGGCAAGCCCTAATAAACGTATTACTGAGTATGTACCCGGCACGCCTTGTGCACCAGATCAACAAAATGGTACTTGGATTGTTCAAGCTCATGAATGGGGCAAATACGTTGGTCGTGCGGATTTTATCTTTTTAAATGGCAAAATAACCTTACAAAATTACCAACTGATTCCAATCAATCTTAAAAAAGAAGTGGATAATGGTAATGATACTAAACGACTTGAATATTACACTAAAGAGATACCACAAGATAAAAAATTATTAGAAACCTTACAACCTTATCAAGAACAAGGTAAACAACAATTATTGATTAAAACAGGTGAGCTCACCGGCCGATTAGAAGGTGACCGTAGTGTAGTGAGATATCAACAAAGTAATATGGGACAACTCTTATTAAGTGCATTTATTGAAAAAACCAATGCTGATATCGGCATCATGTCTGGTGGTATGATTCGTGACTCACTCATTGAAGGCGATATTACTTATCGCGATATTTTAAAAGTTGAACCATTTGGCAATAGCGTTGTTTATTTTGAATTAACCGGCAAACAATTACTTGATTATTTGAAAGTCGCATTAAGTAAAAAACCGGGTTCAGGTGGCTTTACTCATTTAAAAAATATTAGTTTAACGCGTACTGGGGACAGTATCGATAATGTAAAAATTAAAGATGAACCCATTGATTTACAAAAAACTTATCGAATTACCACACTTGACTTTTTAGCTGCGGGTGGGGATGGCTATCCGATAACCAATACCTTACCAACTTATGTTGATACTGGATATCGAGATGCCGACGCAGTAAAACAATATTTTGAGGCACATTCGCCTATTAATGCATCCGATTATGAGCCTAAACCATTCATTACGGATAAATAAACAAGAATTGATACGATGAAAATTTTGTTGTTAAGTTTAGTAAAAAATCATTAAGCATAAAAATATTAATATTTTTAACTAGTTAGCAACAAAATTTAATATTAACCTAAGTTTGCTCTACTTAATGTAAGTATCGAGGTAATAATGGACATGACTGAATTTCAACAAAATTGTTATAACATAGTGACAGATCCCAATTTGTCGCCAAAACAAAAATCTAACTTACTCGCTTTAGCTGCCGAAAATAATTTACCTTATGTTGACTTGGATAGTGAGACTAAGCAAGCTTTAGATGAACGTGTAATTTGTGATATGTATGAAGGTCATGCCCCTTACAAGCCGCGATATGTATTACCTGATTATGCAAAATTTCTTAAGCAAGGATCAGACTATCTAGAACTTGAGCCGGCAAAAAGTTTTGATGATGCATTAAATATGCTGACAATTGCTTATCATCATGTTCCATCTGTCACCGGCATGCCCGTTTATTTAGGTTGTTTAGACCAAGTGCTCCTTCCTTATGTTGGTAATTTAACACAAGCCGATCTTTACCCGCGATTAAAACGTTTTTGGATTATGCTTGATCGCAATTTACCTGATGCGTTTATGCATGCCAACATTGGGCCGACCGACAATGTTATTAGTCGAACAATTTTACGCGTCGATCGCGAACTTAAACAAGTTGCCCCTAATTTAACGTTTATTTATGACGAAAGTATCACACCCGAATCTTTACTAAATACCGCCATTGAAAATATTTGCCAAACAGCCAAACCACATATTGCAAATAATATGATGATAAAAAACGATTTTGATGAAAAAGGCTATGGGGTGGTAAGCTGTTATAATTCGTTACCCGTTGCCGGAGGTGGCAGTACCCTTTCAAGAATTAATTTAAAGGAAGTGGCACTACGCAGTAAAAATATTGTCGACTTTTTGCAAAATACCCTACCTTTCTACTGTCAATTACAGCTGAATTTAATTAAAGCCCGCTCTGCATTTTTATATGAAAAATCCAACTTCTTTCAAAATAGCTTTTTGGTAAAAGAAGGGTTGATTGATGCCAATCGTTTTGCGCCTATGTTTGGGGTCTATGCCATGGCTGAAGCGGTAAATATTTTACAAGAGAAATCTCACTTAACCGGTCGCTACGGTGTCGATGAAGATGCCAATGAGCTGGCTGCTACTATTTCTAAACAACTCGCTGACTTTGTTGATAGTCATGAAATTAAGCATGCTTGGCAGGGTAAAGCCATGTTACATGCACAGTCAGGCATTAGTACTGATAGAGGAGCAACACCGGGATTACGTATCCCTTATGGGCATGAACCGGATCCGGTTACCCACATTATGGCACTGTTTAAACACCATAAATATTATGCGTCTGGTATCAGCGATATTTTAACGATTGATGAGACCATTAAAACTAATCCATTAGCCTTAGTACAAATTTGTAAAGCGGCATTCAAATTTGGTTTTAGAGAATTTACCGCGAATATAAGTGGTAATGATTTAGTTCGAGTAACCGGTTATATGGTGAGATTATCGGATATCAAAAAGTATAAACAAGAAGGCTCACGGATTAATACCACATTTTTAGGTAGTGAAGCGGCCGAAGATACTGAAAACAATAGCTATCTATGCCGTACACCTCGGGTAATTAGTCATGAACAAGTCATGGGCAATCGTTAATAAACTGTTACCTTTTTCTTGTGTTGATGGACCAGGCAATCGCTTGGTCATCTTTTTGCAAGGCTGTAATTTTAGATGCTTAAATTGCCACAATCCTTACACCATATCGTTGTGTAGTAATTGTGGTAGTTGCGTCGATGCCTGCCCACATCAAGCATTAACTTTTGATAATCACAACGTCATTTGGCAAGCGTCGACTTGCCAGCAATGTGATACCTGCATAAATACCTGTAGCCATAGTTCAACGCCCATGACTTACCGTTACAGTGTTGAAGATATTTTGCAAACAATTCGAAAATACCTACCTTTTTTGACAGGAATTACCTTTAGTGGTGGTGAAGCCACGATACAACTCCCCTTCATTACAGAACTTTTTAGTGCTATTAAACAAGACCAAGATTTAAAGCACTTAACCTGTTTTATAGACAGTAATGGTTATTTGTCACAATCTGGCTGGCAAAAAGTACAACCTGTACTTGATGGTGCAATGATTGATCTGAAAGCTTGGGATAGCCAAATACATAAAAAACTAACCGGTCGAGATAATTATCGAGTAAAGCAAACTATCGCCTACCTGGCGAAAATCAACAAACTCTACGAAGTGAGATTTTTAATCATTCCTGAGCATACTGACTTACAACACAATGCCACACATCTTGCACAATTTTTAATAGATATCGATCCCAATATCAAAATTAGAATAAATGCCTTTCATAATCATGGGGTACACGGCATAGCCAAAACTTGGAAACCCGCCACGCAAGATCAAGTCGAACTTTTTGCCATGCAATTAAAAAATAATGGCTTACATAACATTACGCTCCCAAGCGTCTATTTGTAAGATTGATAAGGAGTAACATAACGATAAAATTCCTAAAATTAAAACGTCCCCAATCTGTTTCAGTCATTCTTCACGGCCCAAAAGATCGACAAAATACTCAATCGATACCACAAGCTTTACGTTATACATCGGGAGAATGGCAGAATATTGGCAGAGCTCAAATTGTTCAGATAAAGTTATTATTCGTCAGCATTGGTAAGGTAAATTCGCAACTGGATTACAGGATCTTTTACCCGCCTTATTACAATAAATTCAATGTTAAGTAACCATGAATTGAGCAATAATCAAACT
>CALYPO010000017.1 GCA_945276085.1 uncultured Gilliamella sp. | reverse complement strand
TTCGAGCCCAATTACCCCAACGGGTTAATACTTGAGTGATATCATAATCAGCATTTAAACTCACTTTATTTAGCCATTGTTTTGGTTTATTATTTTCTTGAATATTCAGGTTCTGTGCTGTCATTATTTACCTCATAACTTTTCCATATAATTCCAATTTATAATGTTTAACTATTTATTAATCTGTGACTATTAACTTATTGTCATATGTTGAAGTACTTATTTTTTAGTAACAATATCGATAGGAAGAATTAAAAAAGAGGACGCGTTACCTTAATGTTTTGATATTTTCCCTTATTAAGATCATATTGATTTATGAGTCGACGGCGATAATCATAAAGTTGGTCAACATGTTTCTCAGCGACTTTTATTTGTTCATCAAGTAAAGCTAATTGTTGTTGTGGTGTCATCATAAAGTTTTCCTATTCAAAATAAAACACACCTATAATAACAATAGTTATCATTAAAATCAATAACTATTGTTATAAAAAATTAATGATAATCCTATAAAAACAAAATGTTTAAAGTTTTACACTAACATAATATTTTTATTAAAATTGGTGTCATACCACCTCAACAAAAAAACATAAATTAACTTAATATCAATTATTTATTAATAAATATTACGACAACAAAAATAATGTTCTAATATGTATAGTACAATTTACAATCAAAATAGTGGTATTTAATATTTGATTAAAACTGAAAAACAATAACTTTTAGTATTGACTAAATTGATAACTTATATTATCATTGATTTTATCAAAACTAATTGACTTACCATAAAGTTAGCAAGACCACGAGTTACTAATGGGGTAAGAAGATTCAAGTAGCTAGCAGAGGCGTACGAACATACTGCAGTTTTGATACGGTACTTGATAGCGTATTTTAAAGTTACAATATTGAGTACCTGACAACTGGAAAGACAGTGGTAGTCCACATTTTTGCCCCTATATTGGGGCTTTTTTAACCTTATTATGACTATTCAAATTTTTATAAAAAGGTTAAAACAATACAGTTAATGATGAAATCCAGCAAGATAACAAAAAATCATTTTGATCATAACTGTGATTTAATATAGGAATTTTATTGGAAGAAAAAGGTAAAGTGATATAGAGGTTACCTATCATATTTTCATATCAGACTTGATAAAATCATTTTAATAGGTAACGCTACTTTTGAAGTATTAGTCAGTGTAAATTCATCCCTAATACTAGCTAAATAACAATCCTTGTTGAATGGGTTAAATACTCCTTATAATCATTATAAGTAAGTTCCGCAAACGGCTCTTTTTGCTTCATCTATACCCCAAGCACTAGGAAACGAAATCATTCCATCGTGACTTGAAACCAGAATCGCTTCTGAAATGGCTTCATTATTGTCATTAGTGGTGTTGTGAGATTCATTAGTATAATACCAACCAAATTTCCAATTAGATTTTGGATAAGTTACAATCAAACTATTATACTGTTGATTAAGCGATCTCCCCCACTCACTGAAGACACCATATCCAATTCCGCGTGTAAACACATTATAAATACGACCTTTCGCACCATCTAAATTTTTAGTCGAGAATTCGGATGAATTATTTAATTCTTTTCGGCTCAACAATTTTGAAGAACCTGTACATTGAGCCCTTGCATCGTTTTGATTTTGGAAAGATTGTAATTTTGGTTCAAGCCATAAATCAAGACTGAATGTATAATCATAATGGATTTTATCATCAGATTTTAAGGTTGCCGTTATAGTGACCGTTTTAGTAGGCTGGTTAAGCGTAATTAAACCATCTTTATCAACAGTAACAGAACTATTATTTGTCGTGAAGGTATAATCGTTTTGTACACCACCCATGACTAACTGAAATTGCGCACCGGCAAAACCTGTCGTTGGAAAATGTTTTTTAGATAAGGTAGGTGTCACTTTAAATCCTTGATTGAAGACATAATCTTCAGTTACTCCGCCACCTACTGCAAAATTAGGTTTATTTTTAGGAATGTTATTTATACCAATTCCGGTGAGATTCCACTTTTCATCATTCTCAGATTTGTCATTTTTAACTGAACGCCATTGAGTAAGTGGATCTGAGATAAGACTATAAGGTTTTGCAAAGCAAGTATTAGCGATAGCTATTTGATAAGTTTTTGTTATAGGCTGAGCACCCATTGATTGAGTTTCAATAAAATTGACAGGATCACTTTCATTAGGATCGCCAAATTGAGTATGAACTTTAATATCAGTCGCGGTGATTTCTAATTTTAACGGCATTTTATATTTGTTATGGCTACAAGCAATATTATTAAAATCTGCAGGATCGATTTTAACATTATTACTATCCTTCCAAACATAATTTAATGTGTTGCTGATGGGTTGCTTAGGATCAAAAGCATCATTATTAATATCAAAATAATCACCCTTATTATCATCAATAGTTGTTCTAGGAACAAAATAACTTTTTATGACAAAATCATTTAAGTTAGTCGTATGATCAAAATATTTGGTGGTATTACTAGTGATGTTACCGGATATTTCATTGTAATCAGTACCGTTGTAATTAAAACCTAATTTATTAACGATCGATTCTGTTGCAAAAAAGACAGGTTTATCCCCTTTTATCGAATTGACGGTCGTTGTTGATAGTGCTGCATTAGCAGGATTAACTGAAATGAAAGCCAAAACTGCACTTAAATAACTCAGTTTAGTTGCAGTCCTATTTTTTTTTAGCATAGATAATAAGCAATTTAAATGCGAACCTATATTCAATTTAGAGATGACTAAATGGTTAGGTTTGTATTCACTAAAATTTCGTGAATTAGGGTTGATAATGTGCTTCATATAGTTTTCTTCATTAACAAAATAACAAATCAATCACAAATCTTAAGATTGATTTAATAACTTCACATTCATCCAATTAATTTAAATGAAGAGGTGATCCTTTTAAATATTATTGATCGGATTTATCGATCCATCAACACCCAATCAATTTAAAATCACTATCAAAAATAATAAGATACTGCTATATTCCTTACATTATTTTCAATATGAGGAGATAATAAAATTGATTTAATAATTGAAAAATTTATCCACTTAATTTAAAAGAAGAGATAATCTTCAAAAATATTATTGATCGGATTTATCGATCTATCAATATACGATCAATTTAGAATCACTATCAAAACAACATAAAATCACGATATTTATGACATATTCGTTATAATGCAAACATAAAAACAGGTTAATCACATTAGTTCACACTTTAAAATAACATAATGAATAATATTAATTTATTTTTAAGCGTTTTATCTAGGTTTTATACAATTCATTTTCTTCAATAAATTTTTCCTATCAAAATTATAGGTTAAGTAAGTTACAATTTATTAAAACATATGTAAACGGATTGTTATGAATAAGTAAGCAATGTGTAATTTGTACAAAATGAATTCAAATATTTCAATGAGAATTTACCTAAGATTAAAAATATGATTAAAAAAGAAGATTTGATAAAAATGTTATTAATCATACCATTGACTAAAAATAATCATTCTCATCAATTAAATACATTTGATGACTAATTGATGAGAAAAATGTTATCTAGAAACTAATTTCTGTTCCAACAAAATAGCGACGTCCATCTAAGGTTTTACCAAAGTCTTCATTGTCAACATCTTTATCAAACAAGTTATAAATACCCGTGTAAATTTTTGCTTTCTTGTTGATTTGATACGCTGCTCCCATATCCCAGAACGTATATCCAGGATACGTGACATACCTACTTTGTTTACCCATTCGCTTATTGGCGTTTTCTTGTCCGTAGTATGCCATCTTAGCCCATAAGTCCCAATTATGACTGATGTACCAATCCAATTGCATATTAAATTTTTGTTTAGGTGTACGGTTTAATGCACGTCCTTTATTGATACCGGTTTTTTGTTCTGTCTTTGTCCATGAATAATTTGACGTCAACAAGAACTCATTAAACAATGGCGTTTTAAACGTTAATTCAACGCCTTTAAGATCGGCTTTATCGACATTTTCTCTGCCTTGAACAAAATCAAATTTTTCTTGGTAACCATTCACTTTACATTTACCTTTTCCAGCTGGTCCCTGACAAATGTAATAAGTTTGAATCTTATCTTTATATTTTGTATAAAACGCCGTGGCTGAAGCATCTATTCCATAATCATTAGTATAGCCCAGTCCAATTTCGATATTGTCTGATTTTTCAGGTTTTAAATTAGGATTTCCCAGTACCATTCCTTTATTACCCGTGCCGGAACCCCCTGTAACTTGTCCCCAATCAGCAACGACTTGCCGTAATTGTGGTGTTGCATAACCCGTTGAATAGCCGCCTTTGAGAGTGAAATTATCATCAATATTCCATACGCTATAAACTCTTGGATTCCAGTTGCTTCCATAGTTTTCATCTTTGTTATAACGTAATCCAACAGTTAAATTCCAATTTTCTAATAAACTTATTTCATTTTCAGCAAATAGAGCATAATTCCAACGATCTATTTTAGTTAATGTCTTCTTCAATTGATTACCTTTATCGTGTAACTCTTGGTAATTATATTTTCCCCCTACTGTTAACATATTAATATTAAGCGGAATTGTTACACGGGTATCAAGATCGGTATTTCGAATTTTCATCTTTCTTTCCGGGTTATTATTACCTTCATAAGCAATAAATGAAGTTGTCGAAATATCACCAAACAGCCCAGTATGAGTTAAACTATACGTATTACGGCGATTATCACGAGGAAAATCGCCTCTATTCTTAGCTCGGGTATTACCCGCTGTTGCCTTACTTTTTTGAATTGAACGCCCCATATCTAAATCAAATCGTTGCGTATCTGTTGCATTTAAAGACAGCTTACCATTTAGACTTTGAAGTTTTTGTTGGGCATGACCATTCAAAAATTTATCTTCATTTCGTTTTGAATATTGACCATATAGTTGGATGCCAACTCTATCATCAACAATCGGTCCCATGACTGAAAAACTTCCTGTATAAGTGTTTTTTTCTTCAGAACGATAAGGAATTACAGATTCTAAACGTAATCCTGCATGCCATTTATCTGACACTTTTTTGGTAATAACATTAATTACCCCACCCATTGCATCAGAACCATACAGTGATGACATAGGACCACGGACTACCTCAATGCGTTCTATCGCCGTTAATGGTGGTAACCAACCTTGTTCAAATCCGGAACCGTCACTATTTGGTCGCGTTTCTCGGGTGCTGACCTTTTTACCATCAACTAAAATCATCGTATATTTGGCATCCATACCTCGAATGCTTATATCTGTTGAATCACCGCTACCGGTAATGGTGACACCAGGAATATCTTTTAACGCATCAGTGACATCACGATACGATTTTTGACTAATTTCTTCTGAGGTAATAACAGAAATGGTTGCAGGGGCTTCTTTGATTTGCTGTGCAAAACCCGAAGCGGTAACAACCATTGTATCAGTATCTGAACTATTCACAGCGGCTAGTGCTGTACTTGATAATAATAAAAAACCTGAATTAATGACATAATTTGTCAGTTTAAATTTTAGCTTAACGTTCATTTATTATAACCCCATTATTTATAATGATATTTTATAATTACCCATGAGTATGAACACTACATTAGATGATAATAATTATCAATATCTTTTATTAAATTATTTTTCGCTAGACAAGCAACTTACTTTAAATGATAATAATTATTATTTACATTTAATATAAAGGGTGTCTATGAACAGAAAGAAAAAATTGCTGCTAAGTAGCATTGCATTAATAGTTTTGGGGTTAACCGGTTGTCAATCACCGTCGACAATGACTGTCACAAACAATAGTGAAACGATCATCGTACCTAAATCTCCGAAAAAAATTGTTGTCATGAATTATGGAGCATTAGATACATTAGATGCTTTAGGTAAAGGCTCAATAGTGACGGCAACCCCACAATCGGTCATTCCATCCTATTTGAATCAATTTAAAAGGGATGATGTGGTTGATACGGGTAATATGAAAGAACCCAATATAGATGCAATTAAACAAACTAATCCTGATCTTATTATTATTGATGGACGTCAAGCAAATAAAAAAGATGAGTTGTCAAAAATTGCCCCAGTGCTTAATTTAAGTGTTGATAGCAAACATTATTTTGAATCAACAAAAAATCATATCAATTTGTTAGCGAGCCTTACCGGAACCGAAAACACAGCAACTCAACTCATTGCTTCGCTCAATAACAAAATCAACCAAGCTCAAAGAATGACCTCAGCAAGCCCTAAAAAGGCCATTGTCGCTATTCACAACAATGGAAAAATGATTCTTATTAATAATAGCTCAAGTGCTGCGCTTATCCATGATGTATTAAAAGTCAAAAGAGCGGTACCACTTTTAGCTAACCAGCTAGCTACAAATGGAGAACGCCCAGCACCTACTTTTGTTGACGATAAATATATTAAAACCGTTAAGCCAGATATTATTTTTGTCATTGACCGAAGTCATGCTATTGGTCAACAAGCCATGAAAGCCAACTATTTTGATACAAAAGTTCTCAATAAAAATAAAACCACCGTTGTCTATTTGACACCTGATCTTTGGTACTTATCTGGTGGTGGAGCAGAAAGTTTAGACCGTCAAGTGTCTGAAGTGCTCAATGCTTTAAACGATTAACATTTTGTTTAAATTAATTCATACAGCCCAATTAAAAGGCTGTATGAGTTAGCATTCAACAGATTTATCACATTAAATCGACCTACCCACAAGTATTCTTAGGTCACAAAATTTGAGAGGGTAATATTCAACTATTAAGTTGTGCTCGCATGATTTCAATCAAATATGGTAAATTTAACAGGTCAAAATCCCACTTTATACACTTGCCTGACGTTACCACTTAAAACCCATTTTCTGTTAATTAAGAATTTGAAAATCAGTATATTTACAATGCTTAAATGTGTTAAAATGCCGACATTTTAAATTAACAACAACTAATTAATCGATAAAATTTATTTTATTATCAATTTAATTCCTCTTTAAATATTAAGCATTATTATAAATATTATGAATATGTCATCCCCTACTATTGGATTTGTGAGCCTTGGTTGTCCCAAAAATTTGGTTGACTCAGAGCGAATTTTAACTGAATTACGAACACAAGGTTATCAAGTAGTACCAAGCTACGAAAATGCAGATTTAGTTATCGTCAATACTTGTGGCTTTATTGATAGCGCCGTACAAGAATCGTTAGAAGCCATTGGCGAAGCTTTAAATGAAAATGGCAAGGTCATTGTGACAGGCTGTTTAGGTGCAAAAGAAGATCAAATACGTAATGTACATCCTAAAGTACTTGAAATATCGGGCCCCCATAGCTACGAGGCAGTACTTACTCATGTCAATAAATATGCCCCTAAACCCGCATATAATCCCTTTACCAGTTTAGTACCACAGCAAGGTGTGAAATTAACGCCTAAGCATTATGCGTATTTAAAAATATCAGAAGGTTGTAATCACAACTGTACATTTTGCATTATTCCATCGCTACGTGGCGAAATGGTTAGCCGACCAATTGGTAATGTACTTGATGAAGCAAAGCGATTAGCTGATAGTGGCGTTAAAGAGTTACTCGTTATTGCTCAAGATACTTCAGCATATGGTATCGATATTAAAAATCGTACCAACTTTTGGAATGGTATGCCATTAAAAACTGATATTCAAACGTTATGCGAACAATTAGCAACGTTAGGCATTTGGGTAAGGCTCCATTACATGTATCCTTATCCAAGTGTTGATAATTTGATCCCGTTAATGGCGGATGGGAAAATTTTACCGTATCTGGATGTACCACTTCAACATGCCAGTCCTTCGGTTTTAAAATCAATGAAACGCCCAGGCACCATTGATAGAACACTTGAACGAATTCATAAATGGCGAGAAATCTGTCCAGATATTACTTTACGTTCAACGTTTATAGTTGGTTATCCAGGGGAAACAGACCAAGATTTCGAATTATTACTCGATTTTTTAAACAAAGCTAAGCTTGATCGTGTGGGATGTTTTCCTTATAGTCCGATTGAAGGTGCAGCAGCCAATCAGCTCGCGAATCAAATTCCGGAAGAAATTAAACAAGAACGTTTTCATCGTTTTATGCAATTACAGCAGACAATTTCTACCCAAAAATTACAAAATAAAATTGGCAAAACCTTATCGGTTATTATTGATGAAGTCGATGAAGAAGGCGCTATTGGACGCAGTATGGCTGATGCACCAGAAATTGATGGCGTTGTCTATTTAAATGAAGAAAAAAATGTTCACGTTGGTGATATTGTTCAAGTTGAAGTTGAACATTCCGATGAATATGATTTATGGGGAACTGTTAAACAGTAAACATATCCAATGAAACAACATTATCGAAACGAAATCAAAAAACTTATTGCCCTTTCGGTACCCGTACTGATAGCACAAATATCGCAAACAGCGATTACCTTCGTCGATACCATTATGGCTGGTAACTACAGTAACACAGCATTATCAGGGGTTGCCATTGCAGTCTCAATTTGGTTACCAACCATATTATTTGGACAGGGTTTACTTAGTGTCTTAACACCGATTATTTCCAATTTAAATGGGGCTGCTAAACGTCATCAAGTTGCTGATCACACTCGACAAGGAGTCGTTATTGCCTTGTTCTTATCAGTGATAATGATGTTCATTTTATACCATTCAGATAAACTGATTAGTTTAAGAAGTTCAGTTGAACATCCTATCGATCCTGAAATGGTTGAAGTTGCCGTTTCTTTTTTACGTGCCATTATGTGGGGTGTTCCCGCGTTCTTATTATTTTTAGTTTACCGAAATCAGTGTGAAGGGTTATCCAATACCAAACCAGCCATGGTGATCATCTTTATTGCATTACTTGCCAACATTCCCATTAATTATGTATTAATTTATGGAAAATTAGGTTTGCCTGCTTTCGGTGGAGTTGGATGTGGCATTACCGCAGCGATTATATTTTGGCTAATGTTTTTTTTAATTCGCCTTTATACGTTAACCACCACTAGCCAACGTGATATTCGTATAACACCTTTCACAAAACTTATTGATTGGTCTATTATTAAAAAAGTTATCCTGTTAGGCACGCCTCTGGCATTGGCTTATTTTTTCGAAATGAGTTTATTTGCCGTCATAGCATTACTGATTGCCCCATTAGGTAAAATTACAGTTGCGGCACATCAAATCATATTTACGATTAGCAGTTTAACATTTGCCATTCCGCTTTCACTCGGTGTTGCTACTAGCATTCGTGTTGGTTATTTGTTAGGTCAAAAAAAGCTATCTCTTGCCAAACATACCGCGTATATAAGTTTAGCTATTTCGTTGGCTATAGCAATTATTGTCGCATTAATTTTGGTTGTCTTTCGAACACCAATCATTGCATTATTTACTAAAGAAGTTGCTGTCATTACGATATGTATGCACCTAATTATTTTATTAGCAATCTATCAGGCTTCTGATTATTTGCAAGTTGTAGCCAGCAATGTGCTTCGTGGTTATAAGGATACGCAAAGCATCTTCTTTATTACATTGCTTTCTTATTGGGTAGTAGGATTACCTGTAGGTTATATCTTAGGTTTAACCGATCTGATTATAGCGCCAATTGGGGCTGCCGGTTTTTGGATTGGCATTATTTTAGGTCTGGCAGTCGCCGCTATTTTATTAATAGCCAGAATGATCTATATCCAAAAACAGCCTGAAGCAATAATATTAAATCGATCATCAAAATAACGATTTATTGGCTAGTAAGCCACTTCTCATCTTAATATTTAACACTTATCAAATTAACCGATAAGTGTTAAATCATTGATAGCCTCTACTCCATAACAACTATTCAATACAGTTAACCATTTTTAACTCAAACAGCTATTTTATTCCTTCGTTTAAGGCTGTTAAACGCCTTTTATTAGGTACATAAATGATAGAAAAATCATTTAGTTCAATTCAAATTGAATCAAACACAAAATGACGATATAAATTGATTAAATAATAATTCACTATATAATCACGTGCCTTGTAGATAAATTTAATATAGTGTAATAATGTTGTGAAGCTCTCTAAAAAAATTTTGTTTTCTCATTGTATTTGTCTTAGCCTTGCAGTCTTAGTCGTGTATTTATTAGGATATCCGAAAAGAATAGATCGTATATTGCTTACTTATTTTTCATTAATTTTCCTAGGCAGATTCACCATTTTTCGATTTTTTTTTGGTCTATCATTTGTTATAGCTGCTCTTTACTTTCCCATTGCTTATTATTACGGCCCTCCTAATGTAGCAGTAATAAGTGCTTTGTTTGAAACAGACATGGACGAAGTAAATGAATTCTGTTCGCAAATATCGACTTATCTATTTTTGATTACCTTCTTACTTCTAATCGCTTTTGTTCTAATATTTATCAAACTGCCATTTCCTACTGTTCACAACTATTACCTGATTATTTTTACATTGATTTTATTGTGCTATAAACCGATTAAAGCGTATATTAAGTTTATCCCGACCCCTTCTCATTCACTGTCTGAAGAGATAATGGATAATGTGAAATATCCTTTTTTTGAATTTTATAAAGCGCTTTTTACCAGTGGAAAAATTTATTGTTCCGAGAAAGAAGCACAACTTAAACAAATTGAACAACAAAATACGATTCCTATTTTATCGGTTAATCCAGACCACAAAAATTACCTTATTATTATTGGTGAAAGTGTCCGTAAAGATTATATGAATGCCTATGGATTTAGTTATGACAATACGCCTTTTGCCACTCAACATGCAAATGTGATATGGGATGGTTTAATCGCACCCGCTTCGAATACGCAAGCATCTGTCCCTCATTTGATTAGCCAAGCTATTTATTCGGACGATAAAATAGTGAATGCTCAGTTAAATAATAATATTGTTAGTATTGCTAACGATGCAGGATTTGAAACTTATTGGCTTTCTAATCAAGGCAAACTCGGAAAAATTGAGATTACCGTACCTCGCATTGCCGCTTATGCAAACTATAACTTCTACACCAAAAAAGGGGAATATAATGGTAAGTCATCACACGGAAAACATGATACTTTACTATTACCAGAATTAGATAAAATATTATCAGATAAACAGGCTAAGCCAAGACTGATCGTCATGCACCTTATGGGATCTCATTCCAATTTTTGTCGTCGATTACAATTTGATATTCAATTCAATCTATATAACGAAAATATTTCTTGCTATGTCAGCAGTATAAAAGAAACGGACGACCTGATTAAATCAACAATTGATATACTAAAAAAACATAATGAAGATTATTCGCTTGTCTATTTTGCCGATCATGGTCTTACCCACTTGGATCAATATCAAGATTTAAGACATAACTGGGAATACCAAAATAGCTACGAAGTACCTTTTATTTTCTTTGATTCGAAAAGTACAACACAACAAAAAATTGAGAAAAAAATCTCAGGTTATCAGCTTGTTTACTTGTTAAGTAAATGGATGGGTATCACCTTAGATGTTTCACATGAATATATGCAAAACAAGTTGACAGATATACCACACCAAACAAAGATTAAAATTAAAGATTGGAAAAATGAGTTATATCCTTATGAGAAATTAAAAAAAGATCCGAATCCTTTTTTTATCAAATAAAATCATAATATCTTAAGATAGATCCAAAAAAAAACGCCATTATCTAAATGGTAATGGCGCTTTAAACAGGAATTACAATTATTTCAATAAATCATTGGCTTTTGCAATCACATTTTCAACTGTAAAACCAAATTTTTCAAATAACTGTTCTGCAGGTGCTGATTCGCCAAAACTTGTCATACCAACAATTTTGCCATTTAGCCCCACATATTTATACCAGTAATCACTAATTCCGGCTTCAATCGCAATACGCGCAGTGACTGAAGAAGGTAATACTGACTCTTTATAAGCGCAGTCTTGTTTATCAAATGCATCGGTTGATGGCATTGAAACAACCCGTACATTTTTCCCCGCTTTTGTTAATTGATGATAGGCTTCTACTGCTAATTCGACTTCTGAACCCGTCGCAATTAAGATCAACTCTGGCGTTCCTGCACAATCATTTAAAATGTAACCGCCACGATAAACGTTGGCTAATTGTTCAGCTGTTCGTGGTTGTTGTTTAAGATTCTGCCTTGAGAAGATCAGTGCGGTTGGCCCATCTTTACGTTCAATGGCATATTGCCATGCTATGGCTGATTCAACTTGGTCACATGGGCGCCAAGTACTGACATTTGGTGTTACCCGTAAGCTTGCCATTTGTTCAACAGGTTGATGGGTTGGTCCGTCTTCACCTAAGCCAATTGAGTCATGGGTATAGACAAACAGTGAACGAATCTTCATTAAGGCAGCCATGCGTACCGCATTTCGTGCATATTCCATAAACATTAAGAATGTTGCCCCATAAGGAATAAAGCCGCCATGAAGTGCAATACCATTCATAATAGCAGACATCCCAAACTCACGTACACCATAGTGAATATAGTTACCATCCGGATTGGCTAAAATTTCTTTTGAACCTGACCACATTGTTAAGTTACTTGGTGCTAAGTCAGCCGAGCCACCTAGAAACTCAGATAATACTGGTGCAAAGGCTTCAATTGCGTTTTGTGATGCTTTACGCGTCGCTATCGTTGCAGGGTTTGCTTGCAATTTATTGACAAAATCGGTAGCCACTTGTTGCCAATTTTCAGGTAAATCGCCGTGCATTCGTCGTTTAAATTCGCTTGCAAGTTCTGGATATGCTTTGGCATAAGCTTCAAAGCGAGTGTTCCACTCATCTTCGATTTGTTTGCCTTTGGTTTTCGCATCCCACGCTTCATAATAAGCTTTAGGAATATCAAACGGCGGGTAATTCCACCCAAGTGCTTGACGGGTTGCTTCAATTTCAGCATCTCCCAGTGGTGCACCGTGACTGTCATGACTGCCCGCTTTATTTGGTGATCCAAAACCTATAACTGTTTTACACATCAGTAAAGAAGGTTTATCGGTCACAGCTTGTGCTTGTTCAATCGCTTGAGCAATGGCATTTGCATCATGACCATCAATACCGCGAATAACATGCCATCCATAAGCTTCAAAGCGTTTCGCGGTATCATCAGTAAACCAACCTTCTATTTCGCCATCGATTGAAATACCATTTTCATCATAAAATGCAATGAGTTTTCCTAATTTCAGTGTTCCAGCCAATGAGCAAGCTTCGTGTGAAATCCCTTCCATCATACAACCATCACCCATGAATACATAGGTAAAATGGTCGACTATAGTATGACCTGGTTTATTAAATTGTGCAGATAAAGTTCTTTCTGCAATTGCCATACCAACTGCATTAGCAATGCCCTGTCCTAAAGGTCCGGTTGTGGTTTCAACGCCCGGAACATGACCATATTCTGGATGCCCTGCTGTGATTGAATGCAACTGACGGAAATTTTTCAAGTCATCAATGCTAACTTTATAACCGGTAAGATGTAGTAAACTATAAATTAGCATCGAAGCATGACCATTTGATAATACAAAACGGTCTCGATCTGCCCAAGTTGGATTGTTCGGGTTATGTTTTAAAAATCCACGCCAAAGTACTTCCGCCATATCAGCCATACCCATAGGCGCACCCGGATGACCTGATTTTGCTTTTTGTACACCATCCATGCTTAATGCCCTTATCGCATTCGCAAGCTCGCGGTGAGATAGCGTCGTTGCATTCATGTTTTAATCTCCAAAATATATTTTAAGTTATTCAAATTCATTTTTTCTGTATTTTTGAAACAGATTTATATTATTAACTTTATAAAAAAAAGTGAAAGGGGAATGGTGATTCCCCCTTTATTATTATAGAAGTGTTGCAATCATCTCTTCTAATTTACCTTGATCCACCGCAAAGGCACGAATTCCTTCTGCCAATTTTTCGACAGCCATGGCATCGCTATTATGTTGCCATCTAAATTCAGACTCGGTAATCGGTGCAGGTCGTTCAACGACAGTTTGATTTGGATACAGTTTTTGTTCAACAGGCGCTGTTGAATGTTGCATTTCAGCCAATAAATTTGGCGCAATCGTTAATCGGTCACAACCGGCTAATGCTAAAATTTGTTCAACTTTACGGAAGCTTGCCCCCATAACTATCGTTTTATAACCATGTTGTTTATAGTAATTATAAATATTACGTACTGATACCACACCTGGATCTTGATCGGCAATATAAGGTTCAATTGGTTTTTTAGCTTGATACCAGTCATAAATACGACCAACAAAAGGCGAAATGAGAAACACATTGACTTCAGCACAAGCACGTGCCTGTGCAAATGAAAATAGTAACGTTAAATTACAATTAATGCCCTCTTTTTCAAGAACTTCGGCAGCTTTAATCCCTTCCCATGTTGAAGCAATTTTAATCAAAATTCGTGATTTATCGATACCTTTTTGTTGATAGAGTTCTATAATTCGGCGGGCTTTTTCGATACAAGCTTGTTTATCAAAAGATAAACGAGCATCTACTTCTGTCGAAATTCGTCCGGGTACAATTTTCAAAATCTCCGCACCAATATTGACAGCAACTTGGTCACAAGCATTAATTAATTGTTGTTCTTTGCTGCCACCTAATTTTTTTGCAGTTTCAACTGCAGAATCAATCAGATAACGATATTGAGGAAGTTGAGCGGCTTTTAATACAAGAGAAGGATTCGTGGTTGCATCTTCTGGTGAAAACTGTTTAATTGAATCGATATCACCTGTATCGGCAACAACGACGGTTAATTTTTTAAATTCATCTAATTGACTCATATACTTCTATATCCTCTACAGCTTCAATTTTCTAAAAGATTATAATAGCATTTATCTAGTGATAAAACGACTTAGCGACTCGTTATTTTAACGTTTTTATACATTTAACAATAACCTGAAATAGATAACAAAAAAGCAAAATTTTCACACAGTTGTGATAGCAATTATAGCTTGTTTATCTCTACTATCAGTTTGTTATTTTTACATTATAAATTGATTTTTTAATGTGACCTAAATCACGAAATTCACTTTATCAATATGAAAAATATCTCGATAAAAAATCAATCTAGTATTTTTCAGCTAATCGTTAACGCTATATTGACCAGCCCTAAAACAAAAATGCATGATATTAAATATTGACTAAATCCATGCATAAATCGTTTTATTCGCAAAATTACAACCAGCACAGTTATCACATTTTTTCGACTGACAAAAATCGGGTTGTTCTACAACGATGAGTTGCATCACTTTTTTCTTTACCCAAAAGTTTAGTATCGGCATAAGGGCACTTTCAGGCAATCTAAAATGACGTGCTATATCTTGCAATTCCACGCGCCCTTTTAATTGTACATAATCACGAATCGAGGTCATTAACATTTTCTATATTAGTCTTATAGGTTTTACCTACTTTGTTCTCCAGAGAATCAAATGATAAAAGCAAATCAATCACAACAAGATGATTTTCTTTATTTTTTATGATTGAATATATTATTTTTCTTGAATGAATCATTCCCCACTTTGCGCAGAATAAACATCATCAATGTTATCAATAGTCCACAAGCGAACAACCAATAACTTGCAGTATTTGAATAGGCAAGTTGTGTAAATTGATAATAGATTGTCGCCACCAACCAAGCAATTGTGAATGTCCATACTGCAACAAAAATCATCCAACGCCACCCTGCTTCACGATAAATAGTCCCTAATACTGCTGTACATGGTGTATAAAGTAAGATGAATATTAAATAAGCTATTACGGCTGACGAAGACGTAAATGATGTCTTAATTTTAGAAATAGCAGTGGAATTGATCGCTAAATCAGTTTGTAAAGTATCGATATCATCATTTAATGATGACAATCCAAGAGGGTCAGTAATCGTTTCAGACAAAGCAAATAAATTATCTGGAATAGTGGCAAAAGCCGATTTAATGTCTTCAAACCAATCCGATTGTTCATCATCTTCTGGTTGACTATCCATAGAATAAAGTGAATTTAACGTCGCAATGATGGACTCTTTTGCAAAAATTCCCGTAAAAATGCCCACTGTTGCTGGCCAATTTTTGTTATCGATCCCCATGGGTTGAAAAACAGGTGTAATTTTTTGGCTTATGACTGATAATACCGATTGATTAGTATTTTCATGTCCAAAGGTATTATCTGTTCCCCAAGAGTTGAGTAAGCTTAAAATCGTCACCATAATTACAATCGCTTTTCCGGCTTTGAATATAAAACTTTTCAAGCGTTGCCAAGTTAAGCGTAAAATGCTACGAAGGGTTGGAATTCGATAAACTGGCATCTCCATAATAAAAGGGGTCAACTCACCTTTTAATAACGTGTTTTTTAAAATCATCCCCGACAGGACTGCGACACCAATACCAAGCAGATATAACATAAATACAACGAAAGAAGCATGAAGCGGGAAAAATATAACCGCAAATAATGCATAAACCGGTAATCTTGCCCCACAAGACATAAAAGGGATCATGCAGATAGCCATTATACGATCTCGAGAACTTTCTAATGTACGCGTGCCCATAATTGCTGGTACACCACAGCCAAAGCCCATTAACATAGGCACGAAAGCTTTACCCGGTAAACCGATAAAACGTAAAACCCGATCAACCACCATTGCGGCACGCGCCAAGTAACCGGAATCCTCTAAAAAAGATAAAGCAAAAAACATCGCGGCAATGACAGGAATAAACGTTGAAACAGTTTGAATCCCATTGCCTATGCCATCAGACAATATGACACGAACCCAATCGGGCGCATGAATGAATTGTAATAAATTTGCTGTTCCATTGACAAAAATTGCTCCAAAAAATTTTTCAAAAAAATCGATAAATACCGAACCAAAATTGATAGCGACCATAAACATGGCATACATCACAATTAAAAAAAATGGTATCCCTGTAAAGCGTCCAAGCGTAATTTTATCGAACTTTTCTGAAATATCGGGACTTAATTCTCGAGGTTTAGCAATAACCTTTTTACACACTTGATCAATCGTTTCATATCTGGCACTTGCTAGCGCAACATCAATTTCATTATCACACCATGCCGAAAGGAGTTGTCGACAAATTTCAAGTTTTTCTAATTCAAGTGAATTAAACTGATCTGTGTTGTGTCCTAATAAAGCTTCAATTAATTGCCAGCGATTAAGTTGATGAACACAACTTTCTTCTGGTAACTCACTTATATAACGAGTCAACAGTTTTTGCTGAGAGTGTCCTAACGTGTCTATAGAAGGTTGAGCTTTTTGCTTGTTGAGAGCCCTATTTTCAATTGCTTGATAAAATAAATTAATACCTAATTTTTTGGTTGATGAAATAGGTACTACAGGACAACCCAGTAAAACGGATAATCGTTGGTGATCGATTTTTTCGCCCATATTCTTAACCGTATCAATCATATTGAGTACAACAATCATCGGTACTTGTAGATCAATCAATTGAAATGTTAGATATAAGCTTCGCTGTAAATTGCTGGCATCAATAACATTAATAATGACATTATTTTTTTCTGTCAGAACAAATTCACGCGTTATCCATTCATCTTGCGACATTGAAACCGCATCAGACTCAATAGAGTAAGTCCCCGGTAGATCTACGACCTCGTATTGGTGATGGTGATAAGAAAATAAACCTAATTTTTGTTCAACTGTCACGCCAGGCCAATTACCGACTCGCTGTTTTGATCCTGTCAGTAAATTGAACAGTGTTGTTTTGCCACAATTTGGATTTCCAACCAGTGCTATTTTCACTCATTTATCTCCGTTACTTCAATGGTTGCTGCTTCACGATGCCTTAGACAAAGAAAAAATCCACGTATTTTAATTTGAAGTGGGTCTCCCAAAGGAGCCACACGAACAATCGAAATTTTACAGCCTGGTGTTAATCCCATTGCCAGTAACTTTCTACGAAAAGGTAAGGATTCAGGTAATAGACGAGAGATAACCGCCTCATTTCCTAAAGGGAGGTGATTTAATGTTAATACTGACATTAATGTTCCTGTGAATTATGCTAGCACGTTTTATTCTGCTTATTTTAAAAAATATTCACCTATAAAAATAGTTTTAAAATGCGAATAATTCGCAATATTAATATTTAATATTTAAAAAAATAGAAAAGTAACTTTAAAAAATAAAATTTATGTCAAAAATAAGGATTAATATGTTTTTTTCAAGTGTTTTGTTCTGAAAAACAAAAAGAATCTGAATAAGGTTAAATTCAAGCGATTAATCTTTCGATTATTCATTTAATTAATGTTTAGATTACTCAGCCAATTCAAAATTAGAGATTCGGTAAGACAACTGATATAATTTGACTTTATACTTTGCTTAAGGAATGAGAATTATGTTAACCATTTACGGTATTAAAAACTGCAGTACAATGAAAAAAGCGTTCACATGGCTTGATGAAAATAAAATCAAGTATCAATTTCACAATTACAAAACAGATGGACTGTCAGCTCAACAATTACAGACTATTTTGAAATTGGTTGATTGGCAAAGCCTACTTAATACACGGGGTACAACATGGCGTAAATTGGATGAATCAGTCCGTGCTAACGTTGACAATGAGCAAGCTGCGATGAAACTGATGCTGGACAATCCTTCAATTATAAAACGACCGCTAATAATCAAGGGTAAGCATGTATTACTCGGATTTTCAGACGAAAGTTATTCGCAATTTTTCAAACAACAACAATAAAACCGAGATCATTATGACAGAGCCTGTTATTGAACTAACCAAAGCATTGATTGCCGAAAAATCGATAAGTCCGGATGATAAAAATTGTCAAAATATCCTTATCGAGCGCTTAACATCACTTAACTTTATCATTGAAGAATTCAATATTGGTCGCACTAAAAATCTTTGGGCTTATCATGGCGATCCGTCAGAAACAACACTTATGTTCGCTGGTCATACCGACGTAGTGCCTGCTGGCGATGAAAGCCAATGGCTGTATCCCCCATTTGAGGCAACCATTGATACTCATGGTGTACTTTATGGCCGTGGCGCATCAGATATGAAAAGTGGTGTCGCAGCAATGATCTGTGCTGCTGAAGATTTTGTTAAAGCAAACCCCAATCACCGTGGTCGTGTTGCGTTTCTAATTACCTCTGATGAAGAAGCTGATGCAACCGATGGAACAGTTAAAGTTGTTAATCGTCTTATTGAACGTCAGGAACGTGTAGACTATTGTATTGTAGGAGAGCCTTCTTGTGATAAGGTTTTAGGCGATCAAATTAAAAATGGGCGTCGAGGTTCTTTGACAGCAAATTTAATTATTCATGGTATGCAAGGTCATGTCGCCTACCCTCATTTAGTTGACAATCCTGTTCATCGATTTGCCCCTGCATTGGCTGAACTGGTTAATACGGTTTGGGATAATGGCAATCAATATTTTCCGCAAACCTCTATGCAAATTGCAAACATTCAGGCAGGCACAGGAGCTGAAAACGTTGTGCCCGGTGATCTATCGGTGCAGTTCAATTTTCGATACAGTAGTGAACTCACTGACGAATTAATTAAAACCCGCGTTGAGCAACTTTTACAAAAGCATAAATTAAACTATACGTTAAATTGGCGTTTATCAGGTCATCCGTTTTTAACGCCGCAAGGTGAACTGACTCAAGCTACAGCAAGTGCGATAAAAGAGTACACAAATATTGAGACAAAATTATCAACAAGTGGCGGAACATCAGATGGACGTTTCATTGCAAAAATGGGCTGTCAGATTATCGAGTTTGGGGTATTAAATAAAACAATCCATAAGATTAACGAAAATGTAAATTGTCAGGATATCATCACACTGAAAAAAATTTATCAAAGAATTTTGGAAAAATTACTCGTTTAATAAGATTGGCTAAGTTATCTAACTTGTTAAATCTGCTCAAACAAAATTTGAATAGATTATTTAATGCTACTTTGGACATTCGACTAAACGAGCGTCACTAACATGCATCCAACAAAGGTAAAAAAATGGAGTGGATAAAAGATTATTGGTGGGTAATTTTATTATTCATCTTAGGTATTTTTATTAATGCCATTAAAGCTCTCAATAAGCTTAATTTTAAGTCTTACATTGATAAAAAAGGAATTAAACCCATACCTTATGATGATGAGGAGAATAACCAAACTCCAAAAAGTGCTGAGGATAAAAACAAAAAGTGATTAATTTCGAAAAAAATTAATCACTTTCTTCCCTATCGGATATCGTTAATATCACTTTTAAATAAAGCTTGATGGCGATAACGATCGACCCACATCGCAGTTGAGCCACAAACTGCAATTGGCATAATAATTAGGTTTAATAGTGGCACCATAGTAAAAAAACTAACTAAAATACCGTAGACTAAATTATCAACTTTATCCTGCTTAAGTAACTCACGCATACGATGAAAAGTAATCTTATGATTATCGAAAGGATAATCAGCGTATTGAATATTAATTTGCCATGCAGTAAATAAAAACCAAATTATCGGTGTGACTGTTTGACCAATAACAGGAATAAAATACGTTAATAATATTGGGATAGACCATAATACATAATTGATTAATTTTTGAATTTCACGACCAAATATTCTAGGTAAATCTTTGATTACACTTAACCAAGAAGTATCGGGTGCAGGTATACCCGTTAATTCAGCTTCAACTTGTTCGGCAAGCAAGCCGTTAAACGGTGCAGCAATAAAGTTAGCCACTGTACTAAAAAAATAACAAAATAATATGACTAAAATCAGAATCACCATAAAACTAATAATATAGCCAAGCCAAGAAAGCCACCCCGGTACATAAGATAATCCCCAGTCAACCATGCCTGTAATTGTGGAAAAAAACCAATAAAATAGCGCTGACATAATCACCATATTCGCCAATAAAGGCAAGAATACAAAATGTCTAATTTTCGGGCTGAATGCTAATGACCAGCCTAACAGAAAATATTCAAATCCCGATCTACGCCGATCATGATTAATATTTGAATTAAATCTTAATTTATCTACATTATTACTCTTCACTCTTGTTCCTTTTAAACATGAAATAACGCTAAATTTAACTTATCAGCATGGTTTTCAATAAAACAACATTGCTATTTTTCATAAATAACTTCATTGTTACTATTCAACCATTGCTTAACCTCTTGTTTAATTGTTTCTAATAATGCTTTTCGCCCAGTCAATTGAAATTGCTGAATGATCGCATTGCCTTGATTTTTATTTTTCAGTAAAGCACCTAAGACAGATAATTTCACTCGATTATTTTGCTTATCATTAAATTGTTGTAAGCGACATAATGAAGCATAAGTTGCTTCGAATGCTCGATGAAAATAACAAAATCCGTATAATTCCATAATATCTTGCTTAGTCAATTGCTGATCAGTATCAGCAATAAGCATTTCATCAAATGGGAGTGCGATGATCTCTTTTAGCCACATCATGTTACGTTGTAACTTTTTGGATAGCACGTTAACCAAATTTATACCATTTTGGTTAATCGGTTTTATTGCCATTACCGAATATGTGCCACTACTTGCCTCTAAACGACTACCAACATGTACAAGTACAAAACCTACAGATGACCAAAACTGATAATTTTCCCTACTATAGGCAAAACTCACGGATAAAAAATCTTGATGTTGTTTTTTTGCCGCTTCATAAGTATGTTGTATCAATTGCGTTGCAATATTTTGTCTTCGATAAGAAGCTATCACTGCA
Organism: uncultured Gilliamella sp.; assembly: GCA_945276085.1. Lineage (GTDB taxonomy): Bacteria > Pseudomonadota > Gammaproteobacteria > Enterobacterales > Orbaceae > Gilliamella. The sequence continues at coordinate 4,244 of CALYPO010000017.1, read as the reverse complement.
ATGCGATTTATTCTGACAGATTTTAATTTTGCTGCTTGTTTAACACCTGCATGGGCTACCAAAGATTGTGCAACCATATTTCCTTTTGGTCTACGGTTACCCTTCCATATTTCTTCAATTAAGTCATCCGGTAAATCTCCTTCCTTAACCGTTATGGCTGCACCAATTAGGTTATGACTCTGTTTAGCCTGCCAAATCGTCAAATTTGTCGCGTCTAAAAGTCGCCTTAAATCAACTAACGTAGTTTGATAATGGGCTGTTTTCAGTAAATAAAAGATCTCCTTCAAACTACTTAAATCATGACGCGCTACTATGGAATAATCAATTGGCTTTGTATTATTAATTCGCTGATTTTCTGCTGATATTAGTCCATTGAGAACTAAACAATCAGTAAAATATTCTAACTGATCATCGCCATTCCACCGAATTGGTTTTTCAAGATGAAAATGATCACATTGCTTATCATTTAATAATTTTAATAAAAAACCTTGTCCGGTACCTTCGTAACCTTCAACCGTAGTAGTCAGTAAAATACGGCTTTTGTCTAAATTCACGAGTTGCAGCAATTTTTTTAGCATTGGCAAAGGTATCATGGCTGCTTCATCAATAATAAGATAGTCAGCAAAATCATCGACACCTTTTTCGATTAATTCATCAGGTGCATAAAAACGAACATCAGGTTTAGCAAAACGAAAGAAAGTGGTCAGCGATTTTTTGTTAGGAGCCGTAACAATGCAATGTCGATAGTGAGAGAATTGACCTGCCAAAGCGGATTTTCCCCTACCTCGTTTTGCCGTGATAACATGGATAGGCTTATCACTGTTTAACACTTGTTTTAATGTGTGTTGCTGTTCATCATAATCAGGCGATGTCAAATAACATTCAGAAAAGTTATTTTTTTGGAAACCGTTAAATTTAGAAATAGTGTGCTGTAAATGGTTTATAAAATTAGGCACAGGTATTGGATAAGCATTTTCATTCCAACGTAAACTATCTTTGTCTGCCCAAAGATTATAATTTTCAGGCAATAACAAAATCAATCGGCTTCCTTTTACAAGCGTTCCTGACAACATGGCAAATGCTTCTAAATTAAATGACTGAGTTGCATCAAAAATGGCATGTAAATACTCTTGTCCTAAAAGGGTTTTAGTATTAGATATTGATACGATATTTGGCACATAATTTGATAAAATGGCTTGATCACTTATTGTGATCCAATCCCCTTTATGTTGCTTAATGATGTCACTTAATTGACTGAATAATTTCGTTACATCACCACGCAACACCCATAAAGTTCTGGTGCTATCAAGATTAATCATCGACTAACTTTTTCCAATCAATATGGAAAGCAAGCCTGCGGCAATAAGGGGGCCAACTGGAATACCTTTGAAAAAGGCAACACCAATCAAGGTTCCAATGATTAAACCATTAACAATGGTGGGATGTGCGCCAATTAAAGAAACCCCACGGGTACCTAGCCAAGAGACAAGTACGCCGACAAAGATAGCTAAAATTGATTGCCATGTTGTGAATGATTTTAATATGTCTTTGATACTCAAAGATCCGTCGGCAAGCGGAACCATCATAGCCGCCGTTAAAATGACAATACCAATTGTCAGTCCATATTGATTTAAAAACGGAAAATAGGTCGACAATGGTGTTAATTTAAATAATAGTAGCAATAATACGGCAAAAGTGACTGTGTTATTATGCGTTAAATAACACAGTGCAGCTAAACCCAGTAAAAGAAAAAAGGAGATATCAAATTGAGCAAACATTACAAAGCAACGCCGATTCTGGTGGCGACTTCCTCATAAGCTTCAATGACACCGCCAAGCCCTTGGCGAAAACGATCTTTATCCATTTTTTTTAAGGTCTCTTTTTCCCATAATCGACAACCGTCAGGGGAAAATTCATCACCTAACGTAATTTCACCCTTAAACAATCCAAATTCAAGTTTATAGTCCACTAAAATAAATCCTGCTTTATCAAAAAGATCGGTCAAAATTGAATTGATTTTAAAGCTTAGTGCCTTCATCGTTGATAACTGTTCATCAGTAGCCCAACCAAATGTTTTACAATATGACTCATTAACCATGGGATCATGCAATGCATCATTTTTTAGGAATAATTCAAATGTTGGCGGATTTAACACCTTACCTTCTTCAACCCCTAAGCGTTTGACCAAAGAACCTGCGGCACGATTTCGAACCACACACTCCACAGGTACCATATCCAGTTTTTTGACGATGACTTCTGTATCAGACAAAAGCGTTTCAACTTGAGTAGGAATACCTGCTTCACGTAGTTTATTCATAATAAAATAATTGAATTTATTATTGACGCGCCCTTTACGCTCTAATTGTTCAATACGTAAGCCATCAAAAGCGGAAGTATCATTGCGAAACTCTAACACTAATAGATCGGGATTTTCAGTAGTATAAACCGTTTTTGCTTTACCACGGTAAAGCTCAGCCAACTTTTTCATGGTTCTAACCTTATATCAAATTGCCAACAAATGATTAAGGAGCTATTCGCTCCTTAGTTTTAAACTTTTCGATACTCACGTATTTGTACCAATGCAATCAATAATAACATTTTATTGTTTGCTATATCGTCTCGAATAGTGAAGTTCAATCTATAGCCAGTTTTATATAAAAGAATTAACTAAATTCTTCACTACTGATTATCTTAACTATTTATCAAAATGTTACTTGTCACAAATAATATCTCATAGCGTCTTGCTTTATTTTGAATCTTCATGAATGGTTTTGTCTTCAACGGCGTTTTCATCTGTTTGTTCTTGCGCCACTTGTGATGACTTAGGTGCAGCCTCATCCATTATTAAATTAAATAAGCGAACAACGTACCGTTGCACTTCAATAGAATCAGAAGAAATATCTTGTGTGCCACGCGTTAATGTTTTCAACTCGACAATGATATTTTCTGTACCAGGATAATTTTGTCGATGAATAACATAAGACGCTTGGATGTTCGGCTCTTCATCACTTGAAAAAATTGAAGCATTGCCCGTAACAATAACATTATTATCACTGCTACTAATCGGAATATTGTATTTATTCAGCGCAGTTGGGATAACAGACCATACATTCGCATCAGCAGGCGCATTTAATGAAGCGGTACCATAGTTATAAGACGCATAAGAATCAGGAATAGTTGGAATAGGAATGATAGGTGCCCGAATATCCACTTGCTTACCATATACAGCGCCTTCATTTTTATTAAAATGAATATAATATTCGGAACTTTCAGCAGGTACCGTTACACCCTGAGGGACAGTTAGCGGTTTCAAAACTGGCGAATTCAAATAATCTTCGTTCCCATCAACTTCTCGTTTATAATTTTGATCGCTACCACAACCAACCAAAAATAAAGATGCAATGGCTGTCATCACCATTGTGTTTTTAATCGCTTTGTTTTTTAACATAGTTTTATTAAACATAGATATCTGCTTATAAATTATTGGTTATACATAAATTAGAGTAAATTCGCATCTTTAAGAGCTTTTTCAACCACAGACACAGAAGCATCTGTAAGTGAAACCAGCGGCAAACGGATCGTATCGTTCGCCATTAGACCCAATTTTGTGCAAGCCCATTTTGCTGGAGTTGGGTTAGGCTCAATAAATAAGCTACTATGTAGTGCTGATAACGTATCATTCAGTTTTCGAGCTTCTTGAATTTGATTTTTCGTTGCAAGTTCACAAATTGTTGCAACCTGTTTGGCAGCTACATTCGCTGTCACGGAAATCACACCGTCACCACCTAAAATCATGAAATCTAAGAAAGTCGCATCATCACCACTTAATAATTTAAATTCACTACCAACAAGTTTACGAGTTTTATAAACTCTTGATAAATCACCTGTTGCATCTTTCAATGCAACAATATTTTTTATTTTAGATAATCGTCCAACTGTTTCTGGCTTAATATCACTGCAAGTACGACCCGGTACATTATAGATTATTTGGGGTAAAGCTGTATTTTCCGCAATTGCTTTAAAATGTTGATAAAGACCTTCTTGAGTTGGTTTATTATAATATGGCGCAACGGTTAAACAGCCAACTACACCAATATTTTCAACACGGTTAGTTAATTCAATTGCTTCTTTAGTCGCATTTGAGCCAGTTCCGGCAATGACATTTATTTTGCCATCTGCATATTCGATCGTTCTTTTAATTACATCGATATGCTCATGATGATCAAGCGTTGCTGATTCGCCAG
>CALYPO010000016.1 GCA_945276085.1 uncultured Gilliamella sp. | reverse complement strand
CTTAAAGAAGGTGAAAAAGCACCTCAATTTTCGTTGCCTGACCAAGATGGAGAGCTAATAAGCTCTAAAGACTTTAAAGGTCAACGTATGTTGATCTATTTCTATCCCAAAGCCATGACACCTGGCTGTACAGTTCAAGCTTGTAATTTACGGGATTGTGCTGATGACCTCAAAAAATACAATGTGGTAATCATTGGCATTAGTACAGATAAGCCAGAAAAGCTATCAAGATTTTCAGAAAAAGAATTATTAAACTTTACGTTGCTTTCTGATGAAAATCATGAATTATGTGAAGCTTTTGGCACATGGGGTGAAAAAGAGTTTATGGGAAAAACCTATGACGGCATTCACCGTATTAGTTTCTTAATTGGGACTGATGGAAAAATCGAAAAAGTCTTTGACGATTTCAAAACCAGTAATCACCATGAAGTGGTTTTAGATTACCTCAAAAACCACTCAAAATAGACATCTTAAAAGCAGATTAACCTAATCTGCTTTTACTTTATCAAAACTATTAATCTCATCCGGATTTGGCCAAGCATTAATAATTGCTTTGACTAAAGTGGCAAGTGGGATGGCAAAAAATATTCCCCAAAATCCCCATAATCCACCAAATACAATCACCGCTAAAATAATTACTAATGGGTGAAGATTCAATTTCTCGGAAAAAAGACAAGGAACTAACAAATTACCGTCTAAAGCCTGAATAAGCACATAAAAGAAAATCAAATACCCAAATTCTGGACTGATGCCCCATTGGAATAGAGCAATAAGAATAACCGGAATACTTGAAATAATAATCCCAATATAAGGAATCAACACCGAAAGCCCAACAATTACCGCCAATAATAATCCATAATCTAAACCAAAAAACCAAAATGGAATATACACGCTAATACCTAGAATAAGAATATGCAAAACATTGCCTACAATATAGTTAGCAATTTGCGTATCCATTTCAGCGGCGACTTTATTTAACACTCCTCGATTTTTAGGCAGAATACGAGAACAATATCCCCATATTTTTGCTTTATCTTTCAAAAAGAAAAACATCATAATAGGGACTAGCACGGCATTAATTGCAACTGAAACAAGACCAAACAGGGAAACAATAGAGAATTGTAATAACGAATTTCCGGTTTGCACGACTCTGCTAGTAATGCCTTGAATAATAGAATCAAATAATCCAACATCAATCAGTTCGGGGTAGTGTTCCGGCAGTGATGTCAAAAACTTATTAGCAAAATTGAGCATGTTTGGAATATTGGTTATCAAACTAATACTTTGTTGCCAAACTAAAGGTACCAGAATCATAAAACATGCTAAAACAACAAGAAGAAAAATGAGTAATACAATGATAACCGCAAAAGTGCGTGGAATGCCCTTTCGATACAAAAAATTGACTGGGGTATCAAGCAAATAGGAAAGCACGATTGCAATGAAAACGGGTAAAAGAATTTTATTAAAAAAATAAATAATTAAAAACAGGAAGACTAAAACCACTATCAACGATACCACATGCGGATCACTGAATCGTCTTTTATACCATTCCACAAACAATTTAAACATTGCAAACACTCCTATTTTGCTGTTTTATATTTGATTAAGTTTCAATACGATAAATTATAAGCCCAATGCATTTATCGTTTAAATCCACCTAAAATACCACGAGTAATGCGTCGACCGATTTCATTGGCTACTTGTCGCGTTGCGCTTCGAGCAACTTTTTGCGCAAAGCCATCTTGTTGACCACCTCTTGGGCCTTTATGACCAAAAAACAGAGAACTTAGCATATCTAACCAACCACCACTACTGGATTTTTCAGCTGGTTCTGTTGAATTATCATCATCAGCTGATTGAACGTTAGCTGAATTATCCAATGAAAAACCTGCTTTTATTTTCTCATAAGCGGATTGCCGATCGACAGTTTTAGCATATTTATCATAAAATAGCGATTGTTTAATAATCTCAGGAATTTTTTCAGGTGTAATTGGACCAATTTTAGAATTTGGTGCAATAACAAAACCACGCTCGACCATATTAGGACGCCCTTTCTCATCTAAAAAAGAAATTAAGGCTTCGCCGACAGCTAATTCCATAATCACTTTTTCGGTATCTAAATTGGGATTAGCTCGCATAGTTTGAGCCGCGGCTTTTACTGCTTTTTGATCTTTAGGCGTAAATGCCCTAAGCGCATGTTGGACACGATTGCCAAGCTGACCAAGAACGGTATCGGGAATATCGGTAGGATTTTGAGTAACAAAATAGATACCAACGCCTTTAGAGCGAATCAGTCTGACTACCTGCTCAATTTTCTGTAATAAAGCGGGGGTAATATCATTAAATAGTAAATGCGCTTCATCAAAAAAGAAGACTAATTTAGGTTTATCAGGATCACCAATTTCAGGCATATGTTCAAACAGTTCTGACAGCAACCACAACAAAAAAACAGAATACAATTTAGGTGAGTTATATAATTTATCCGCTGCTAAAATATTAATCATACCGTGACCGTTGGCATCGGTTTTCATTAAATCTTGAATATCAAGCATAGGTTCACCTAAAAAATATTCTGCCCCTTCTTGATCAAGCGATAATAAACTGCGTTGTATGGCACCAATCGATGATAAAGAAATATTGCCGTATTCAGACGTAAATTTTTTTGCATTATCACCAATTAACTGCACTAAGGCTCGTAAATCTTTAAAATCCAGTAATAAAAGATTATTGTCATCGGCAATTTTAAATACCAGTTGTAATACATCTGATTGAATATCATTAAGATTTAATAATCGTGCTAATAAAATTGGACCAATATCCGAAACGGTACTTCGCACTGGAATCCCTTTTTCTGCAAACACATCCCACAATTCAATGGGCGAGGCTTCAGGTTGCCAATCAGTTACCCCAATGCTTGTTAGGCGTGCTTTAAGTTTATCTGTTAAAATCCCTTTCTCACCCAAACCGGTCAAATCCCCTTTAACATCAGCCAAAAATACCGGTACACCTATATGAGAAAAACTCTCTGCCATTTTTTGAAGCGTCACTGTTTTACCGGTACCTGTTGCACCAGAAATGAGACCATGACGATTGGCTAATGCGCTGATAATAGATAAATCCTTGCCATTGCTTTTGGCTATAACGATAGATTCACTCATACATTAAATCCTCATTAAATTGCTATTAAAACAATCAGTAATATTGTAAGCTAAGAATGCAATATCGACGATTTAACCATTCATTAGCCAACATAAGGAGCCACTATGTTTCCAGAATATCGAGAATTAATTTCAAAATTAAAAAATACAGATTTACGATTTCAAAAATTATTTGATCAACATAATGCTTTGGATCAAAAAATTAAAAATATTGAGTCAGGTATCGAAATCGACACATCCGAAACTATCGAAAACTTAAAAAAACAGAAACTTAAACTTAAAGATGAAATACACACAATCTTAAAAAATCAGGCATAAATACGGGATAAAAACATCAATAGCGTATTAGTCAATCTTTATTCAAAAAATTAGTGTTGTGAAAACAATGTTGATGTAGGTGCTTTTATCAAAAGCAATAAATATAAATAAACCCCAAACAAGGGGTTTATGATGATAACAGATAAAACAAAAACTAAAAAATTTAATAATAAAGCGAATTTTTACTTGTTTAATTGTTCTTTTGTCGTTCTTTTTTTACGATTTTTAATCAATACAATAATATTTTTATGTGGAGTTTTCATATTTTAATTTCCTCTTTTTGTTATAGTTATCACACCACGAAAATGTATGGAATTTTTAAAGAGTGACTAGCAATATCCTTATCAGGTATTTTGTATAAAATACTCGCCATCTCCAATAATGGTAGTTACTTTAGCATAAATTAACGGTATTACCAATTATTTTGGTTATTTAGTAAGCGACTTCCATATCGCCTACTTGCGCTACCAACAAATTTAGAACCATTGCCCAAAACGTTTTATATAAATTCGTTTCATTAACTGCGCAACAAAACAATAAGATAGTAGTGTGGCAATTAACCATGGGAAATATGACCAAGGTAAAGGAGCAAGACCAATCAAACTTCCTATTGGAGAAAATGGGATATAAATACCTACGATCATTATCAATAATGTCATCACAATGACCGGAAACGCTGCTGTACTTTGAACAAATGGAATTTTTTGTGTTCTTAACATATGCACAACTAAAGTTTGTGAAAGTAACCCTTCAATAAACCAACCAGAATGGAATAATGATTGTACTTCGACACTATTTGCACTGAACACAAACCACATTAACGCATAGGTAGTAATATCAAAAATAGAAGATGTTGGTCCAATCCAAATCATAAATCGTTTGATATTTTGCGCATCCCATTTACGAGGCTTTTGTAAAAACTCATCATCCATTTTATCCCAAGGTAATGATAATTGTGAAATATCATACAATAAATTTTGGATCAACAAATGAATTGCTAGCATAGGTAAAAAAGGTAAAAATGCACTGGCAACTAACACCGAAAAAATATTACCAAAGTTTGAACTGGCAGTCATATTCAAATACTTCATAATATTACCGAATGTTTCTCGACCGCAAATTACCCCTTCTTCTAACACCATTAAACTCTTTTCAAGCAAAATGATATCCGCTGATTCTTTCGCAATGTCGGTTGCAGTATCCACCGATATACCAACATCGGCGTCACGTAATGCAGGCGCATCATTGATACCATCGCCTAAAAAGCCCACTGTATGACCATTTTCTTGTAATAAACGGATGATTCGTGATTTTTGTAAAGGTGTTAATTTAGCAAAAATAGTACGTTGCTCAATTTGTTCTTTGAGTTCATCATCATCCATTTTTTCAATTTCGGTACCCAGTAAGGGAGTTCCTGGCTCTAGACCCACTTCACGACACACTTTTATGGTAATAATTTCATTATCACCAGTTAAAACTTTTACCCCTACACCATGTTCATTTAATGCAGAAATGGCTTCGTATGCGCTCTCTTTTGGCGGATCTAAAAACGTTAAGAACCCTCGAATTGCAAGATCAGTCTCATCTTGGACACTGTATTGCGTTTTTGTTTGTGAAGCAGAAATATTTTTTAATCCCACCGCTAAAACTCGGAATCCTTCTTTATTGTAGTTATGAGCAAGTTCGATTAACTCTTGTTTGCGTTTTTCATCTAATGGCAAATATTCACCGTCTTGATAAACATAACGAGAAATAGACAGCATCTCTTCAACGGCACCTTTGCAAATCATCAAATGATCATCATTACCATTTTGCACCACAACCGATAAACGACGACGAACAAAATCAAATGGCAATTCATCAATCTTTTTATAAAGTCCAACCCCGACTTTTTTAACACTGGTTTTCTCTTCAGTGAAACGGATAATGGCTTTATCCATTAGGTTTTTCATACCACTTTGATAATAGCTGTTTAACCAAGCGAGTTCTAATACAGCTGGGTCAATTTGACCATGACTATCAAGATGATGTTCAAGGATAATTTTATCTTGTGTCAATGTACCCGTTTTGTCGGTACATAAAATATCCATTGCACCAAAATTTTGAATCGCATTAAGACGTTTCACAACAACCTTACGCTTTGCCATTCCAACCGCACCTTTAGCCAGGTTAGCACTGACAATCATCGGCAACATTTCAGGCGTTAACCCAACCGCTACCGCCAAAGCAAACAAAGCCGCATCGCCCCAATCTCCTTTTGAAATACCATTTATCACAAAAACAATTGGCACCATAATAAGCATAAAACGGATCAGTAACCAACTAACACTATTCACACCTCGATCGAATGACGTTTCAGCACGGGAACCAACAATGGATTTAGCTAATGATCCAAAATGCGTGTCTGCACCTGTGGCAACCACAATTGCCTTAGCCGTTCCACTTACCACATTCGTCCCCATAAAACAGACGTTATTCACATCAAGAACATTATCTTTATCAATATCCGATGCATTAATTTCATCGGTTGTCTTTTGTGAAACGGCGCCTAAAGTGTCATATTTTTCAACAGGTATAGACTCACCTGTCAGTACCGCTTGGCTGACAAAAAGATCCCGTGATTCAATTAAGCGGATATCCGCAGGAATCATATCCCCTGCCGATAAAAAGACAATATCGCCAGGCACAATCTCGCTTAACGGAATTTCAAAATGTTCAGGATTCATATCCTTATGCGGACGTCTTAATACCGTTGCCGTTGTTCGAATCATCGATTTGAGCGCTTCAGCGGCTTTATTAGATCGAAACTCTTGCCAAAAACGCAATAAACCACTTAATGAAACCATGGTTAAAATGATAATAATACTAGTTAGATCGGTTTCTTCCCCCTTTTGTAAAGGTAACCAGAAATCCGTGACAAAACTAACCACCGCTAAAATAAGTAACACAAAAATAAATGGATTATTAAACGCCATTAATAGTTGCATAAATACTGAAGGGACTTTTTCTCGGGCTACTTCGTTTTTGCCATACTCTTCTAATCTTGATTTTGCATTTTCTTGCGTTAAACCGGACAAGCTCGATTGAAATTTAGATAAAATGCTATCTAAGCTATGTTGAGCTTCATGAATTGCTTTAATATCTGAGCTTGTTTGTGAATGAATTTTTGTAGTGTTTTTGGTCATCTTATGTACCTATATTCATAATTTTTTAGACAAAAATATGCCTACTCACTGTTAAAAAATAACAATAAGCAAAGTAACTAATTGAATAGCTAAGACTTTAATGCCACAGCATGACCGCACTCAAAGCGATGGCTGAGCAAAAAATAATTTAGCGAGATAATTTAATTAAGAATTAGATACAACTCGGTGGTTCTAAATGTTTTTCTGAAAAAAGTAATGAACACAACATTAAGATGTGCGCACCATGATGTTTTGAATTTGTGTGATAGCGTGTAAAAAATTGCATATCGTTCACCGTTACCGTTCGATCAATTTCGGCGCGTGAACTGAAAAAATGATTATTTAGACAGGTTCATTAACCGATAATGATTTGTGTTTGAATACATCTCCCCATATATGGGGTGACCCGATTGAGCGTCCATAGTTCTCCTATAAAATTGAACTCAACACTTTGTATTTCAACTTTTCTTAACCCTCATTTTTAACCACCTAATAGTTAAAAAAGTAAGAAAAGCTCAAAGGCGGGCAATTTATACGCCTTTAGCTAAAATAAGTCAACCAATAATCCTTTAAAAACGTCATAACAGCTTAAAAACAGCACTTATCGCCCCAATAAATGCTTTTTTGTATATAAATAATACACACAAAACTTAATATCATTTACAATAACTAATACTGTTCAACGCAAGGAAAACGAAAGTGGAACTCATAACATTACTCGACACTAATTGGTTAAATTTCGTGATCATTTTCGCACTTTCATTTTTATGGTTTTTCAATCGAAAAAGATCACCCAATCAATACCTCGATAATATCATTATATATGCTGATATTTTAGAAAAGACACCTAAGCCAAAATACCAAAAGGATTACTTGAATAATATTAAAAGTAAACTTCTTTGGGACAAGGTCTGTTTTTATCAAACCGGTGACATGAATAAAGAAAGAATCGCAATTTCGTTAATTAATGCTGACATTAAAAACATCATCAATTTATTACAATTAAATTCACTAACCCAATACTTTTGTATCAGACAAAATAAAATAACGGCAGTCAATCCTTTTTTAGTTAAAGAAGTCATCCTATTATGTGTTGGGTTCATTCTCGCTTTTATTATGGTGATATCGAATCTTGATACCGTTTTTAGATCAAATTCAATGATTAATATAATCATTGCCGCGATAACCATTTTTATTATCTTACTGATTGCAACTCAGTTCGCCATAGCACCTTTAAAAAGGCTTAATACCTATCGATTGATTTTGAAAGACGACACTTTTTTAAAGCGTGCTAATGACCAACTAGTTCGCATTATTCAAGAAAGTAATAATAGTAATCCTAGTTTTGAAAAATCCATAATGAGTAAAGAAGAATCGCATCAATCATAACCCAATTTCGAAGGCTTTATCTGCTGTGGTAATAAATAAGGCGACAAATCTAAGCTTTACGTCGCCTTAATAGTTATATGGGAACTAAGCACGTATATTTAAACGGGCATTTTTAAGCTGCTCTACAAGTTCAAGCAATGATTGATTTAACTGATTCATGAATTGTTGGTAAGAAAACGCCTTTTTACTGATTTCATCTAATTGTCGTTCCCAATGCGCAGTCATATCGGGGATAGACATAATATCCGGTAACGATAAAATTAACTTACGTCCAACTGGAGTGGCACGAATTGTTTTGCCTTGTCGTGTTAAAAATTGACGTTTAAATAACAGTTCTATTATTCCTGCTCGAGTTGCTTCTGTGCCTAAACCATCGGTTTCCCGCAATATTTTTTTAATCTCTGGATCTTTAACAAATCTTGCAATACCTGTCATTGCGGAAAGTAAAGTTGCATCATTAAAAGGTTTAGGGGGTTGTGTTTCTTTACTGATAAGTTCAGCATCGATACATTGCACTGCCTCCCCTTTTTTCACTAATTTAGTTAACAATCCATTACTCTCTGCATCCGCTTCGGATTGATCAGCTTGTAAAGTTTTCGTTCCAAACAACGCTTTCCAGCCTGCTTCAAGCATTTGCGTTGCTCTAGCAATAAATTTTCCACCTTGAATATCAACATCAATTTGTAATTCAGCGTATTTATATACAGGATAAAATTGTGCTAAATATTGGGTTGCAATCACCTGATAAACTAATTTTTCATTATCCGTTAAATTGTCCATTTTAGCCTTGCGCTGTGTTGGAATGATGGCATGGTGCGCTTCAACTTTTTTATCGTTCCAAGCTTTTGTCCGCAAACTAAAATCAGCGTTTTCAATAGCAGGCTGTAAATCCGGGCAATTATTTTCGATTGCTAATTTTACACTGATTATTTGGTTAAGATGCTCTTCGGGTAAAAAACGGCAATCGGATCTCGGGTAGGTGATCAGTTTATGCTTTTCATATAATGACTGGCAAATATCAAGCACATCTTGTGCACTTAACCCATTTTTTTTAGCCATCTCAATTTGAAGAGCAGATAAATTAAATGGCATAGGCGGTGCAACTTCTTTCTTTTTGTTACTGACTTTCTCAATAATACCGGTTTGATCTTTAATTCTTTGACAAACATTTTCGGCTAATGCTTTGACTAAAACTCGCCCTTCTTCATCTTGATAGGGAGCACAAGCTTCGCTAGGTTGCCACTTGGCCTTAAATATTTCATTATGCTGGGTTTGAAGTACAGCAAAAACTTCATAAAACGGTTTGGGAACAAACTTTTCAATATCTAAATCACGCCTTACCACTAAACCAAGAATAGGCGTTTGTACCCGTCCAATGGATAACACTCCTCGATACCCGCCTCGTTGCCCCACCAGTGTACAAAGACGACTCATATTAATACCATACAACCAATCAGCACGGGCTCTTGCAAGCGCTGACGTAGAGAGCGGAATAAAATCTTGATTACTGCGTAATTGTTCAAGCGATTTTTCAACTGCACTGGCATTTAAATCACTAATCAAGCAACGCTTAATTGTTTTGCGTTTATCGGGCGTGAGTTGACAATAATTCAAAACTTCATCGACTAATAATTGCCCTTCTCGATCTGGATCGCCTGCATGTACAATCTGATCGGCAGATTTAATCAATTCGACTAAAATATCAAATTGGCTTTTTGTACTCCCTTTTGGCATCAAAATCCACTTTTCCGGAACAATAGGAAGATCATCAATCACCCATTTTTTAAAGCGATCATCATACACTTCTGGGGTGGCTTGTTCTAAAAGATGTCCGATACACCAACTCACAATATCGCCATTAGCGGCTTTGATAAAACCCGTTCCTTTTTGATGTGGTTTAGGCAAAACATCGGCAATAGCCCTTGCTAGACTGGGCTTTTCAGCAATAAACAGACGATAAGTTTGATTAGATTGCATAATTATTAGTCTTAATCATAAATTTGAAACAAAATAAGTTTGATAGGATGATTTAACGCTAAAATTTAAATGATTTAACATCTTCAATAACAATGCCTTGTCAGCATCCCTACAAGTCAGAATGCGACAATAAAAACAAATTAAAATAAGTTTGTCTAAACACATCAAACCTTGTTCTTTTCGACTTTTTTGCTTTGTCGTGTACCATTCAATCTTAAAACCAGTGTGATAGGCCAAATACGGTAAGGCTCCATAAATTATCATATTATCCTTTAAAATTTCCAATCCTGCTGAGTCTGTTATTAATGCTCAATAAGGTTGAAAATTGTTACATAAGTCTTAACGCCATTCAAGCGCAATAATTTGCAGAAAATCATTCTCAACAATAAACACAAAAATAACCTAATTTTTACAATGCATTAAAAGAACAGGACTAAGCTTAGTCTGTTTAAGTAATCCTAATACCCTAAAGAGGACAGTTATTATTTATAATCTTATCACAAGGCTAAAATCAACTAAGATTGAAAGCACAACACTTATCACTTTGCCAATACCTCGTCAACAATGCATGTTAAAGCTTTTAAAATATCATTTAATTGATTAATTATGTTACAAGATTCAGCTTTATCATTTTTTAGTTGTCGTGATTTTAAAACGGGTTTTTACCACCACTTTTTGAACTTAAGCCAAATGGCAGACACAATAGAAATAACAATAAGAATCAAGATTAACCCAACAAAAGACCAAGGATGCTCACTAAAAGGAATACCGGCAAGATTGACACCAAGTAAACTGGTTATAAACGTGATTGGTGTAAATATAATGGTAAATAGTGACATTAAATAGATTCGTTTATTGGTCGATTCTGCCAAAAAGCTATTAATTTGCTCCATAATCGAGGCAAGACGCAATAAGCAACTATCGATATCTGACACATAGTGGCTTTGTTGATTAGAAATATCATGTAGACGTTGGCGATCGTTATCATCAATCCAAGAAATCCTTTCGGTTGAAATTTTAACAAAAATATCCCGCTGCGGAGATAATAATCGACGAAGAATGATCAACTGTTTACGTACTCGACCAATTTCTTTATGTGAAAGAATTCGCTGATTTAATACTAAGTCTTCAAGTTTAACAATTTTGTTATGTACACTATCAAACGATAAATTGACTTGATCACTAATGAGTTCGGATACTTGAATTAACCAATCAGCAACATCAACAGGCCCTATTCCTTTTTCTAAATTATCTTTTAATTGGAAAATCGCATCGATTTGTTGATGTCGGGTCGAAACAATTAAATTATCGGTAATGTAAAAACGGAAGGTTACAATCGGATCGGGTAATTCATTTGGCGTATAATTGACACCTTTTAATACGACTAAAATACCCGTATCAAAACGAATTTCTTTCGATATTTGGTTGGGTTTAATTAACTCATTTTTCACTAAATCCGGAATCAATTTTGTCTGATTAATCCACTTAATCGTTTCGGATTTAGCAAAATCCAGATGGATCCAACATGGCTTTTGCACCGTCGCTTGGCAATCATTACTTAAAGGATTGGCTTTACCTTTACCATCAAATTGACAACTAAAAACAGGTTTTGCTGATATAAGATCTGAAACAGGAACGGAATTTTCACTATTTTCATTCGTCATTATAAGCCCCATTTGTTAAGTTTTCTTAATTATATACTGAAATTGCTTAAAAATGGAGCGATTGATTAACTTAATTTATCAAAATTAAGGCATTAAATAGAGTTGCGGAACCAAAGCATTACTAGGGTGCGGAATAATACCTAATTCAACCCCATACCAATGATTAATATTTTCAACAGTTAATACTTCAGCAGGTACACCTTGCTTAACGATTTTTCCCTGACTAAGAAGCAACACTTTATCCGCATACAAGGCAGCCAAATTAAGATCATGTAACACACAACACACTGCCAGTTGCTGTTCTTTGGCGAGTTGTTTTAATAATCGCAATGTATGTTGCTGATGATACAAATCTAATGCTGAAGTGGGTTCATCTAAAAAAAGTAGCTTTTCAGTTGGCTCCTCTTGCCACAATTGGGCTAAAACGCGAGCCAATTGGACACGTTGCTGTTCTCCGCCTGACAAGCTACGGTAATCTCGGTTGGCCAACTTCAAGCAATCAGTTTGTTGCATAGTTTCGTGAATGGCTTGCTCGCAATGAAGTTTACCGTAAGGTGCTCGCCCCATTGCCACCACTTCTTTTACCGTAAAAGGAAACGTCATCTGGCTATGCTGTAACATCACCGTTCTCACTTTAGCTAATTGCTTAGCAGACCATTGTGTCATCGCTTTATCAAAAAGATAAATATCGCCAGATGATGGTGTCTGATAACCCGTTAAAAGCCGTAATAAAGTTGATTTACCTGCACCATTGGGACCAATGATAATGGCAATTTCGCCAGCTTGAATATCTAAAGACACATCATCGATTAAACACCGAGTACCACAATAAAAAGTTAAGTTTTTTGCTGTCAACATCGTCAAATTATACCCGTTATTTGTGCCTTAAAATGAGCCAAAGAAAATAAGGTCCACCAATTAAACTTGTCAATAACCCTACCGGTATTTCAGTCGGTGCAACAACCGTTCTTGCCAGAGTATCGGCAGAGAGTAATAAACAGCCACCTGCCAATGCCGATGCAGGTAATAACACGCTATGATTAGCCCCAATACGTAATCGAATCATATGAGGAACCACCAAACCAACAAAAGCAATAATGCCACTTACTGCAACCGATGTACCGATTAAAATGGCACTAAACACCAACAAATATTGCTTCAAACGAATAACATTAATACCTAAATAGTGCGCATCTTCATCCCCCAATTGCAATATATTGAGCTGATGAGAAAGGACCAAAATGGCTAACAAAGCAGGGATAATTAACGAAGTAGCAACTAACACTAATTCCCACGATCCTTTACCCAAATGCCCCATTGACCAAAGTGACATTTGTCTTAATTGTGCTTCATCACTAATATAACTTAGGCATCCCATTACTGCTCCGATAATGGCATTGATTGCTACACCCAACAACACCATTTTGGCCAAATTACACTCGGCATGAAGACTGTAAAGATAGATCAGAAAACAGATGAATAAACTACCCAAAAAAGCAGCAAACATTTTTCCATACAGCATCATAATTGGTGGAAAGATAGTCGGAAATAAAACTGACAAACCAACCAACAAACCAGCGCCACTGCTGATACCCAACAAACCTGAATCCGCTAAAGGATTACGAAATAATCCTTGCATGACAGCGCCTGAAGTTGCTAATGCCATACCAACAATCACTGCTAATAAAATACGAGGTAAACGTATATTCAACCAAATATTCATCAATGGATCATCAAATGATAATGACAATAACTGAGAAACCGGAAATGTTAAAGCACCCGTATTAGCTGATAAAACCATCAAAACCAACAGCACGATAAACAGTCCCCATAACAATGAACGATGACTATAACGTTGCACTCACTATCCTCGCTAAAAATATGGATTTAATTACATTCATGCTATTTTAATGTTCAAATTTAAGATTCGGATCAATAACAGTATAAGCTTTATTATCAAGTTGCTGATGCGCTATTTTATCAATAATGACTTTCGCTAAATCGATACGATGAATCAGTCCATGTACCTCTTGCTGAAAATAGCATTTTGCATTACCTGTTAGTTCCCCATTTTGTAATCCGCCCGGTCTTAATATAAGGTATTTTAGCGTGCTAGTTTGTAACCAAACTTCCGCTAACGATTTTTCACGTACCGCATGTCCAAACGCTTGTTTAGCTCGTAAAGATAATGTTGACCATGTATCACCACAACCTAAGGATGTGACTAACACCATCTGCCTTATATTGGCTTGTTCAGCACAATCAATAATAATACGTTGTGCTAGATAATTTCCGGTTTCCCCACCCAGTGTTGAAATAATTGTGGCGTCAGGTCCGGCTAATGCACAAAGCTGGCTAACCATAGATGAGTCGGTCGCATCACCGACATGACACTCAATACCTTGCTCACTTAACTGCTTGGCAAAAGTTTCGTCTCGTACCAATGCAATACAACGCCAACTTGGTTGGCACTGTTTAACTAACTGACAAATCTGATAACCCGTACCCAATTTTGGACTGACACCAAAAACTAATATTGTTTTCATGCTATTATCATCTCAACATTAGTTAATTTTATTTGCTAATGCTCTAAATTTTTCTAACTGATCTTGTTTTAACTGATGTTTTTCATCACGACCCACAAAAATTTTAAACATTGATTGTCCCATATGATTAAGAAAGATCATCGAAGCTGTCGACATTTTCATAAATTTACGTTCAATAAAAGCAATATATTGACAATGTTCAGCTTTAATATGACCACTTAATCCTTTTTGATGACGTAAATTGAAATATTTTTGACTATGCGAACCTGGCGGTAATTCACCTGAAATTTCAGCAATGACATCACCGGTATGGATCAAAAATAACACATCGCCCCAAGTTGTCACTTCATCCCAAATCATATCAAAATAAGAACCATCAACAATTTTCGCATCCGGTAAGGCTTGAATAACTTGCGTCAAAGTCACTTGATGATCTTGAGCAATTTTTTCTAATAACTCCTCGGGATTTGTTTGCATATAAGTTGAAAGATTACTGAGATGAGTTTGCTTATCTACCATGTTAATATCCTTTAATGATGTGAAATAGGTTGATTATTTTTCTTTTCAGAATGTGCACCAGGCATAGCAGGATGACCTTTCATTGCTTGCTTAGCCTTTGCCATTTTATGCTGTAATTCAATATGTTCGGGGTTGTTCAGTTGTAATAACAACTGCTGCAAAGCTTGTAAAATATTGCTTGACCAAAAACGACCAGATAATGTCAGTCGTAAACAATGATCCTCATCTTGAAGTAAACCAACTTGATGCCACTGTTTAATTAAAGGATCAAATAAATGACTATGCTCGGTCAATTTAGTCAAATCCACTCGACCTTTCTCAATGCCTGCTTGTAATTGATGTAACCAATCCCCTAATAAGGATTTACCTGTTAACATCATTAGGGGTTTTTTGCCCTGATCAAGTTGCATATAATACTGATTTAAGTCACGATGAAGCATATACGAATGCGTATCTAATTTACCACCAGCACACGATCCAAAGCCAAAAAAATGCGAACCTTGCTTAATCAAAAAGTTGTACAAGTTACGTTCACGACTTGTTTTAGCCCAATGCGCATTGGTCAAATGAACCCACCCCTGTTTAGCTAAAAACTCAGCACCTTGATGATAAAAATGACATTTGTCACTTACTGACGGCAACGCTATACGGTTATTTTCTACCCCTTTTGCTAACGGTGTGGTAGGTAGTAAATTTAGTGAATAAAGATCAACACCATCTAACGGAAGATCATTGACGATTTCAAGATCACGTTGCCAAGTTTCAATAGTTTGATTAGGTAAACCAAACATCAAATCGCAGACTAATGCCACACTATCACGTGAAGCAATACGCTCAAAATTTTTGATAATTTCTTGTTCTGTTGATTGACGACCTAACTTCTGTCTGATTGTCGTATTGAAGGTTTGTATGCCAATTGAAAATCGATTAGCACCCGCCTCAATATAGCTATCCACTTTTTCATCATCAAAATCAGAAATACGCCCTTCTACCGTAATTTCGCAATCGGGTGCTAAAGGCGCATATTGCTTAAGATAACGGATAACGCGTGCTAATTGCCCGGCAGCTAAAGCCGAAGGCGTACCACCGCCAAAATAAATGGCATGAACGGGGGCGGATTGCATGGCTTTATTATTAATTTCCAATGAAATTTCTTTCAATAAATAATCGATATAAGTACTTGTATCAAATTTACGCAAGGGGTTTTGATAAAAGCCACAAAATTGACAATGAATGTCACAAAAAGGAATATGAATATAAATAAGACGCTTTCGACCACGCAAATCAGCATTTTGAATTTCTTGCCATTTTTGTTCAATTTCGTGTGGGGCAACGGGTAAACTTGCCTGTAAGGGCATAACCGCCCAGCGATCCTTAAAAGGAAGTGCTGAATTTAACGCATAAAAAGGACTAACATCTAAAGATTTCATAACTGCCATTCTGATTAAATATTCTGTAAAGATTAAATAATAATTATTATCATTTATCAATATATTTTATTTAATTTTTTATTAACCATTTGATACTTTGATAGATATTTTTATTTTTTCAATGAGTGATGAGATTCTTTTACTACCAATTTGAATCTCCTTTTTTCAATTTTTTGCCATTTTTAACAAAATAATCACTTATAACATTCATTGTTCTTACTCTATTTCCCCTTAGTTTTAAACCGAATATCCAACTAAAACGTAAAAATATCACCATATCACTATTGATAATAGTTCTCATTTTCAATATAGTGTAATGCAACTGTATTTTAGCTATAGGAATTATGTAATGATTAAAAAAATATATACAAACCTGAGTGTTATTTTACTTATGCTTACATTATCAGGTTTAATAAATATCAGTTCAGCTAATCAAAGAATTGTCATTGCTGGGGGATCGTTAACAGAGATTGTTTATGCTTTGGGAGAAGGTCAACAAGTGGTCGGTGTTGATAAAACCAGTACGTATCCGGCAACAACTCAACATCTACCCCAAATTGGATATTGGAAACTGCTCAACATAGAAGGTATATTATCGCTTAAACCAACGCTATTTATTGCCTTTAATGATATTGAACCCGACAACGTTTTAACACAAATGCATCAAGCTAAAGTTGACGTATTGGCATTACCACGTGTCCCAGGCACAGTTGAATTACTTTATCAAAACATTGAAAAGATTGCTCAAAAACTCAACAAGCAACATGAGGGTAATCAATTAATTACCAGAATAAAAACCCATCTTTCCAAGCTACAAGACAAGATTAAAACGCATCCCCAAAAAACCAAAGTATTATTCATGATGACAATGGGAGGAAGTAATGCCATTGCCGGTAAAAATACCACCGCTGACGCCTTAATCACCATTGCAGGTGGTGAAAATCTAGCGACGCATAACAGCTATAAAAATTACAGCGCCGAATCGCTAATTGCGATGAATCCTGATGTTATTTTATTAAACAGCCATTCCATACAACAATTAGGGGGTATGGATAAATTACAAACGATATCTGGCATAACCGAAACATCCGCTTACAAAAATAATCGAATTAAAACCATTGATGACAGTTATCTTTTTGGCATTGGGCCACGAGTGGATGAAGTTGCTACCCAGCTTTATCAAATTTTTTACCCAGAATAATCAATTGAAAGTACTTTAGATTATTCAGCATTAAAGGCATTTAACAGTAACGATAAAACAATCAAGCATCACGAAAACTGTTTTTAACGAATGATAAAAATCATTTAATTTAGATTAGTAAGATTGAAGGTTAAACATGTTATACATTAAGAATTTAAAAAAAACGGGCACACTAGCTTTAGGCTTAACATTCGTTATGCCTGCCATAGCAACTGACAAACATGATGATGAAAAAATCAACGATGTCATGACAGTAACGGCACACGAATCAATCAAACAACCGGGTATCAATACTGAAATTTCCGAACAGGATATTCGACGAGACGGCGGGACTAATTTTGGCACGCTTATGCGCTACCAACCATTGATTTCAGCATCGGGCAACATATCGGGTTCTGGCAGTGGTAAAAGTAGTTGGGACAGAGGAGGCTTTACAGGTTACAACATTCGAGGATTAGATGCTAATCGCGTTTCTATCGATATTGACGGAATGCCACTGCCTATTGCACAAGGACGCGTCAATTCTGTCGGGCGAGCGGGTTTTGGCTCGTATGGAATAGGACGCGATTACATCGATACCTATATGTATAACAAAGTCGATATTCAATCTGGCGCAACTTCGGTAAGTAATGCCAATAATGCACTTGGTGGATCGGTGTCGTTTCAAACTAAAACTGCTAGCTATTACCTCTACCCCGGAAAAACCAGCTATTTTGGATTCCAAAATAATTATGACAGCACCGACAGAAGCTATCATCAAGGTATCACATTAGCAGGCGGTGATGATGAACTAAACGGAATTATCGTATTAAGTCGTCGTGATGGGCAGCAAGGAAGAAATTACGGAGACTCAATTAATAACTATCCAGAAAACAACCATTCAAATTCAATCCTTGCTGGTTTCAGTTGGCAAATGACCGATGAGCATCAACTTAACACAACTATCGATTACAATAATAAAACTAAACATTCTCATTATGATACATGGGACAAAAATGGTAAAAAAATTGAATCGCATGATAAGCAACGAAGTAAAAACAACCGCTTCAATTTGGCGATAAAAGATATATGGACACCAACCAATATTAATTGGATAGATAGCCTGACAACGCAATTAAATTATCAACGTACGAATGTATATGACAGCACCTATCTAAATCATACAACAAATGGTCAATATAACATTCAAACCAATTACAATACTAAAGCCTATAATTTTATTACCACCTTGCTAAAACAATATAATAATCAAAAAATAAGTGCTGGTTTAAATGGTAAATGGAGTGAGGACGAATCGCCATTTTATACATCAGCCAAACCAAGATATGGAAAGATTTTCCCTGACGGAGATTACACTAAACCCCAAGCTGACAGCCGTACTTATCAACTTGGTGGATTTATTGAAGACCGAATCGCCTTCAATATTAATGATCATCATAACTATTACTTAGTACCTGGCATTCGAGCAATTTATCAAAAAACAAAGCCACGTCATTTAGAAAATATGGCTGTCACCATTGCAGATGCATCTAGACTAAGCCAACAATATAAAAGTAACAGTGATTTCCAGCTATTACCTTCACTCGCTTTGATGTACGACATCAATCCTAATTTTACAGCTTACCTACAATATAAACGCAGCGCACAAATGCCAAACCAAAATCAACTTTATGGTTCTTATTTAGCGCATAGCACCATGTATGTACTGGTTGGTGACTCTAATCTCAAAACCGAAACAAGCGACAATTTTGAATTAGGTGTTAAAGGTCATCCCATGACAGGAATAACCTTATCCACCGCAGCTTTCTACAATAAATACAAAAATTTTATCGCTTACACACGCTATAAAAAAGATTTTGTCGGAACGGGTAATCGACTGGTTTATCAAGCCGAAAACCGTGATAAAGCGCACATTTATGGTGCCGAATTAAGCAGTGAATTTAATTTTGGTTCATGGTTCGACCAAGCTAATGGCTTAACAGCTAAATTTGCAATTGGCTACAACCAAGGTAAATCAAAATCGAGCTATTTAGGTGATAAATACATTGAAATGGACTCTATTGCCCCACTCAAAAGTACCATTGGTTTAGCATGGGATGATCCAAATAAATTTTATGGTATTGCAATTAATGCAACTTTCCAAAAAGGCAAAAAAACCACCCCAACTTCACGGGAATCCTATAACAATGATGGTAAACCCATTCCTGATTCAAAAGAAGAATATTTTAGAATCGCAGGACATGGAGTCATTGACTTAACCAGCTATGTTAACATCACTAAAAACGTCAAGTTAAGTGGTGGTATTTATAATCTTACTGACCAAAAATACTGGGATTATTTAAGTAATAACAAGTTATATCGTTCATCTGATCGTAAATACCTCGATCTATTTACTGCACCCGGTCGAACATTCCAACTCGGCTTAGATATCGATTTTTAAAATCGCCTGATAACATAATGTTGACAATTAACCCGCTTATGCGGGTTTTTGTTAGAAAAGGAGAGCAAGCTAGCCTAAAATTCGGTACATCAAAAAAACAACAAATCGAATTGAACACGTTTCAAATTTATTCAATAATATGGCGCTGAATAAAGATTAATTATCCTATCGTTAATGGCTACTCAACAGACAACTATTAATAAAGCACAATTAATCAAATAATTATTTAAAAATAACTCAATTTTTCATGAATAAATAATCATCATAAAAAATATTACATGTAATATTTACATGTAATATTTTTATGATAATATTGTTCACATTAAACACTAACAAAATCTTAACTAATTTTTATGAAAAAAATGAAAGAGACAAAAAGCTCGGCTTTTTATCAGCAGCAGTATCGACAACGTCTGCGTGATCAGGGCTTAATCAAAAAAGAAGTTTGGATTTTGCCAGAAAATACTTCAAGGTTACTCGACATTGAAAAGCAATTTCGACAACCTTTGGTAATAAACAACCAGCGTTTTAATGATAAACAGGAATATAACGAAATGAAAAATAATAAAGTTTGGTTAATTACAGATCTTTATGATGAATTAAACAATTCTGAATTAGTTAAACAAGGTTCTGCAAGTATCGAAATCATTGATGGTGTTGATGCTTGTTTGCATATTATCATGCATGAATATGGTGACTTACCACTATTTTTAAGTGTATCAAATCAACAAATTATTGTTGAAGCGCTACTTTGGCCTGTTAATATAATTAAACAACCATCCCAATTTAACGAAGAAATTTTATGTACTCGTAAACTTTTCCCATTATCAACCATTGCGATTGAAAAAACGGGAGATGGCTCAGTTAACTATATTATGTATGGTGCGCTTAGTGCGACATCGATACTAAGTAATGTCATTTATGAATTAGAAACCTTATCCGATAATGTGATCAAAGCGACCGAAGCTTACGAACATTACTTTAATATTTAACTACAGAATAAATATCAACAATAAGGAGATTAAACAATGACCATTTTCAAAAAACTGATTACGGCACTACGAGGCGGTATTAACGAAGCCGGTGAATCCATTATCGATACCCAAGCTTTGCGCATATTGGATCAAGAAATCCGAGACGCCGATGCAGAACTCAAACAAGCGAAAGAGTCGCTAGCTAACGTTCTTGCTCAACAAAAAATAGCGGAAAAAGAAGCAAAAAGAGTTAAAACTCAAATTACTGAATACGAAGGCTACGCAGTAAAAGCATTAGATTCAAATAATGAAGAACTTGCATTAGAAATTGCTGAAAAATTAGTGACACTTGAAAACGAACATGATAACTACCAAAAACAGGTGACCTATTTTTCTGACAGTGTAAAAAACTTGCGTCAAACCATTTCACAAACTGAAATTAACATTCGCAATTTAAAACAACAAGTTGATATTGTCAAAGCGACCGAAAGCGTGCAAAAAGCTCAAACTGCGATTGCTCAACGTTATGGAAGTTCGACCGCTAAATTACAAACGGCGTTAGATTCTTTAGAACGTATCAAAAAACGTCAGGAAAAAAATGCTGCCATTATTGAAGCAAAAAATGAACTGGCAACAGCAGAAAATGAAAGTTCACTTGATAACAAGCTCGAAGCAGCAGGAATTAAAACAGGCAATCAAAGCGCGATGGCAATTTTAGCCAGATTAAAAGAAAAACAAACAAACTAAAATAGTTATTTATTTTTTAAACTTAAAAATTATAAATATAGCTATTTGGAAGAATGAAATTTAAGGAAATATAATGGATCTATTCTGGGGAATCTTTTTTTCTTTTCCAGTCGTCATCTTTAGTGGATTAGTCACGATTTGCGTACTGTATTGGTTGGTTGCATCAATTGGCGTTTTAACGGTTGATTGCTTAGACATTGATTTTGATATAGATGTCAAACAACTATCAACTGATAATCCAGCTTCAGGATTTAGCGGTTTACTCATGAAGTTAGGATTCAACGAAGTCCCCATGACATTAGTCATTACCCTAATCTCTTTATTTGGATGGTCAATCTGCTATTTTTCTTTTCGTTTTTTCATGATACCAATTAGTCATTATGCGCTAATTTACTACTTATTAGGATTAATAATTTTCATAACTGCCTTCATCGCGGCGGTGTACTTAACCGCATTTACAATAAAACCTCTACGCCCTATTTTTAGCAAACTCAATACAGCCAATAGTCATAAATCATTATTAGGTCAAACTGTTGAAATCCGTTCCAGTACTGTCAGCGAAACCAAAGGTGAAGCAACGTATGAAGACGGTGGAGCAGGTCTAATCTTACAAGTTAGATGTAACGAATCATATCAATTCAAACGTGGCGATAAAGCCATTTTGCTAAGCTATGATAAAACAAATAATAGCTATGAAATTATTAGCCTCGACGAGTTTAATGGATAACAAAATTATTTTTTTGGAGAAAAACAAATCATGTCAATCAATCAAGATACAGTCATATTTTTCTTGTTAACAATCGGAATTATATTCCTTGTTATTGTTGGATTTTTCTTATTATTCAAAGCATTTTATATAAAAGTGCCGCAAGGTACTGCACTTATTGTTAACGATATGACGTCAAGACCGAAGGTACACTTTACTGGCGCGTTAGTCTATCCTGTAATCTACAAAAAAGAATTTATGAAAATATCATTGATTACTTTTGATGTAGAACGTCGAGGCAAAGACGGATTAATCTGTAAAGATAATCTACGTGCAGATATTTGTGTTGCCTTTTATTTACGTGTTAACGAAACCACAGAAGATGTGTTAAAAGTGGCAAAATCGATCGGCGTTGATCGTGCATCAGATCAAAAAGCCGTCAGCACCCTATTTAGTGCTAAATTCTCGGAAGCGTTAAAAACGGTTGGTAAACAATTCGAACTAGCCAAACTCTTTGAAGATCGGATGAATTTCCGTGAACGAATCATTGATGTGATTGGAAAAGATCTTAACGGTTATGCTTTAGAAGATGTCGCTATCGATTACTTAGAACAAACACCAATTAAATCACTCGATCCCGATAATATATTCGATGCGGAAGGGATTAATAAAATCACGGCTATCACCGCTATTCATAAAGATGAAACCAACAAACGGGAAAGAGATCTTGAATTAGCTTTAAAGAAAAAAGACACAGAAACGATTGAAGCTAAATTAGAACTTGAGCGTCAACAAGCCGATGCCGAAGCCCGTCAAAAACGTGAAATTGAAACTATTCGAGCTCGTGAACAAGCTGAAACATTAAAAGTTCAAGAAGAAGAGCGATTAAAAGCCGAACAAGCAAGAATTCAATCGCAACAAGAAATTGAAGTTCGTGAAGAAAATCGTCTACGTGAAGTAGAAGTTGCACAACAAAACCGCTTACGTGCAATTGCCATTGAAGAAGAACGGGTTGAACGTGCTCGCTCACTTGAAATCGTCGCTCGTGAACGTGAAGTTGAATTACAACGAATCGAAAAAGATAAAGTTCTTGAAGAAGAAAAGAAACATATTGCCAATGTGATTCGTGAACGTGTTGCCGTTGAAAAAACCGTTGCGATTGAAGAAGAAAACATCAAAGAAGTGCGTGAAGTATCCAAAGCGGATCGAGAAAAACAAACAACAATTATCGAAGCCGAAGCACGAGCAGAGCAAGAATTAGTCAAACAAGTTAAACAAGCCGAAGCGGATGAACAAGCATCGAAACATCGTGCGGTCGAACTTAGCACCATGGCACAAGCCGAACTTGAAGCTGCTGCAAAACAAGCCGAAGCGAAAAAACAACTTGCTCAAGGTATTGAAGCAGAAGAAGCAGCAATTGGACTTGCTGAAGCAAAAGTACGTAAAGCACGTGCCGAAGCGGAAGAAAAAGAAGGATTAGTCAAAGCCAACATTACCGCTGAAACCTTATTAGCAGAAGCAAGAGGAAATCAAGAAAAAGGATTATCTGAAGCAAAAGTCATTGAAGCGAAAGCGACAGCAACTGAAAAACAAGGTCTGACCGAAGCGAAAATATTGGAAGAAAAACTATCTGCTCAAGCACGTGGTGATGAACGCATTGGATTTGCTAAAGCCGCTGCAATGAAAGAACAAGGTCTGGCTGAAGCACTGATCATACGTGAACGCCTAACTGCTGAAGCAAATGGTTTAATTGAAAAATTCCAAGCAATGGGCACCATGAGTGAACAATCTAAAAATCACGAAGAGTTCCGCTTGGCACTCGAAAAAGGCTTTGAACAAGCAATGGCAGCAATTGCAGCGAATAAAGAAATCGCTAAAGAACAAGCAGACGTACTTGCAGCTGCATTTAGTAAAGCAAATATTGAAATTGTTGGCGGTAATGACAACTTCTTTAACAGCTTCTCTAAAGCCATTAGCGTAGGTAAAGCAATTGAAGGAACAGTTAACCAAAGCCCTGTTCTGCAATCTGCTCTACAATCAGTCTTATCACGCCTATCCGGAAATAAAGACATTGATATCAAAGACACATTAAAAAATACTGATTTAAAAGCATTAGCTAAACAATTTTTACCATCGGATAGCAAAAAAGAAAGTGACAGCTAACCCAACTGCACATTATTGATAATGATTAAAACAACATTATCACTATCACCTGTTTTCGGTAAGGCAATCATAGCCTACCGAAAACAATCGCCTTTCTGGATAATGATCAAGAGTTAAAAATGGCAGAAATAGAACAAGAAAACGAACAACAAACAACACTCGATAAAGCGGTCGCCGAAGGCGGTGCTTATGAAATCCTTCGTAAACGTTTGACTTCGCTAGGACAAGAACTAAACCAAAAAACCGAAGCCCTAAATCAACAACGACTGACCGAATTTGGCAAAAGTGACATGTCAATTATCGGACGTATTCGCATCAGAACTGAAAATAACTGTATCGCCAGAGACATAGTTCGATTTGGTGATTGGTTACTTTTTGGTTACAACGTCTTTCTAGGATTAAAAAAAGAAACCAAAATCGAAGACGTATTCTCGCTTTATCAACTTGTAGAACGAGATGGCAATTACGAAGCCGATTCGGTTGATCTATCCAATACCTTTTTAAATATTGATCGCTTTGTTCAAGATTTTAATGAACTCTACACCTATTATAAAAATGCACAATTACTTCAATTAGTTGAACGAGATGGAAAGCTACTTGCCAGTTTCCAAATTGGTGAGCGAGTCAGTGACATTCGTGTTTTTCGTTGGTCAATTTCGAGTGATAAAAAAACCATTGATTACATTGATAATCGTGGTGAACGTGATATAGCGCTACCACCAGCTTACGATTTTGAATGGATTGAAACCACACGTGACAATATCGTCAATGGACGATTCCCTCATGTAAATATTTTAGATACTGTTTTTGTTGAAACCATTGGCGGTGACTTAACCATAAAATGTGAAAACAACACCAATGACGGGCTGGGAATCTACAGTGAAGAAGTACTCGACAAAAATCAATCCATTAATGATGCCAAAATTGAATACGCAAAAGTCGGATCCTTAATTTTGCTAAAAGTCTTACCGTATCGTGAAGAAAACTGGCGCTATTTAATCTATAACACCCTCACTCAAAAAGCCCAACGTATCGATTTTATTGGACAAGCCTGTATTCAGCTACCAGAAGATCATGGTGTAATCTTTCCTGGTGGATATTATCTACAAAATGGGGAATATAAAACTTTCGATCAATCCATGTCGGGTATGAGATTTAGACGTATCAGACGTTCACCTAATGGGGAAGATGTTCTCTACATATTTTATGAACCAAGTTCAGGTCGCTTAGCATTGTTCAACTACAATATGATCGAACGAAAACTTGATAATCCAATTTTAGGTCATGGTTATGCAGTGTTTGAAGACGGTCGAATGGTGGTATTTGAAGGTGAAAATAACGACCCGACTCGTGTTCATCCAATGCAAATTTGGCAAACCCCCTTTTATAGTGACGAATTTGCAGCAACACAACCAACTAACAACAGTTTTTTAGGCAAGATTGGTAATGCGGAACTGGTCAGAGGGATTTCAGATCTTTACTTTATTGCACGTGAAATTGATAACCAATCGGTTTCATCCCAACTATACAGCAAACTAAGTGAAGACACAAAACGGTTATTTGACAGCTATTTTTGGCTCAACGACGAGAAAAATCTATCTTTTACGCCTGTACTACGTAACATTATACAAACGAGTGAATTAGTGATAGATGAATATGAAAAAGTGGAAAGCATACGCCGACAATCTGAAAGCGCCATGCGTGAAGCGATTTCAAACCAACAAGACTTATTGGCTAAACTCTATCCCGATAGCTGGCAAGAAACACAACAATACGTAGATGCACTAAATGCAATTAAAATGCAGCTAGGTAGTTTAGTGACATTAAGAACCTACCGTTATATTGATTTGAATCAGATCGACATAATGGAAAAAGCCTTAAAAGAACGCCAATCTATCGTATCTTTAGCGACAGCCGAATTTTTAGGCAGTGACAAAGCCCTTGAACCGTTTATCACCCAAATAGATGAAATTGAAAAATATCTTACTAAAGCAGACACAGTCGCCAAACTTATCGAACCGATAAAAACCGCTGACCAAATGTCTGAAAACTTAGATATGCTTTCGCAATTAATGGCATCATTAAAATTTGATGACGTAACACTACAAACCAAAATCATTGAATCGATCGCCGAAGTTTATGCCAAACTCAATCAAACCAAAGCACGCATTAACCAAAAACGGAAAAATCTATCCAGCGTTGAAATGGTGGCGCAATTTGGTGCGCAATTCAAACTATTTAGTCAAAGTATTGCCAGTGCATTAAGCTTAGCCACCACACCTGAAAAATGTGACGATGAACTATCAAGGCTATTAGTTCAACTTGAAGAACTGGAAAATCAGTTTAGCGAAAGTGAAGAGTTTTTAAATGACATACTGGCAAAACGTGAAGAAATCTTAGAATCATTCGAAACGCACAAACAAGCACTACTTGAAGATCGAACAAGACGAACGGAATCGCTACTCACTGCTGCTGATAGAATTTTAGACAGTATTCCAAGACGAACCGCTAAATTTTCAGATCAAAACGAACTCAATGCCTTTTTTGTTGCCGATCCTTTAGCGCTGAAAATTCGTGAAATAGTCGAAAAATTACGTGCACTTTTTGATAATGTCAAAGCTGATGATATTGAATCACGCTTCAAAAGTGCCAGAGATCAAGCAATACGTTCTTTACGTGACAAATCCGAAATCTTTGAATCGGGTGGAAATGTCATTAAATTAGGGCCAAGACATAAATTTAGCGTCAATACACAAGAACTTGACCTTACCATTGTACCCAAAGAACATCATCTTTACTTACAATTAACGGGTACCGATTACCAAGAAAAAATAGTCCATCCAAAATTAGAAAGTTATCAACCTTTTTGGACTATTTCGCTTGAATCTGAATCCCCTACTGTCTATCGAGCAGAGTATCTTGCCTATTCGATCATCAACTCGGCATTAAAAAAAGAACATAATTTAAGTTATGAAGATTTAATCAGCCAACTTAATCAACCCGAAATTCTAAATAAAACGGTACGTGACTACGCTGCCTTACGCTATCGAGAAGGTTATGAAAAAGGGATACATGATCACGATGCGGTAAAAATATTATCGAAAATTGTTCCACTTGGTGAAGCCGCCAAACTACTTAGATACAATCCATTAGCACGTAGCGTGGCGATACTGTTTTGGTATCACAATCAAAAAAATGATATCGTCAGATTATGGCCAGAACGTGCCAAAACGTGTAAGGATATACAAGCATTATTCGGACATGAAGAAGGATTAAAAAATCTACAAAACGAAATATCGGTTGAACTCACTCTATTCTTACAAAAACAGCCAATCGAACATGAACCTTACCATATTAAACAGGCAAGCGAATACTTAAGCTATGTCTTAGCTGAAATTCCACAACAATTTACGTTAAGCAAATATAGCCATTATTTATATGAAGGATTAAATACTCGATTAGAAGAATCGCACATGTGGAGTGATTTTAACCAATCGCAATTAAATCTTAAAAAACGACTGGCTGACCGTTGGAATCTTATTGAAAGTTGGTTTAAAGGGCTTTGTACCCTACCCCAATATCAAAAATTGAGTGAATACATCGCCGAAGCCACTTTACTATGCATGTTGGATAAAGAAAGTAACATCACTTTAGCAATCAGCGAAATTGAACTGGATATCACCGTCAATGATTTATTAGGTGAACACCCTTCAATTACACAAGGGGGGTTACAAATCAATCTTGATGACTTTTTTAGTCGCATGCGTAAACAATCACGTGTCGTTATACCGCAATTCCAACATTACCAAAGCCTGCGTCAAGAAGTGCTGGATGAACAACGTGAGCAATTACATCTTGAAGAATTCAAAGCTAAACCACTCAGTTCATTTGTGCGTAATAAACTGATCAACCAAGTTTATTTACCAATCATTGGGGACAATTTAGCAAAACAAATGGGCACTGTCGGTGAAAGTCGCCGTACTGACTTAATGGGGTTATTACTACTTATCTCGCCACCAGGTTACGGTAAAACAACCTTAATGGAATATGTGGCTAATCGACTTGGCTTAATATTTATGAAAATTAATGGCCCAGCACTAGGTCACAGCGTATTATCATTCGATCCACAGCAAGCGCCAAATGCCACCGCGCGACAAGAACTTGAAAAACTCAATTTAGCGCTCGAAATGGGTAATAACGTCATGCTTTATATTGACGATATTCAACACACTAACCCAGAATTTTTACAAAAATTTATTTCGTTATGTGATGGTTCTCGTCGTATTGAAGGGGTATGGAAAGAAAAAACCAAAACCTATGACCTACGGGGTAAAAAATTCTGTGTCATTATGGCTGGCAACCCTTATACCGAATCGGGTGAGGTTTTCAAAATCCCTGACATGTTAGCCAACCGTGCAGATATTTATAACTTAGGTGAAGTTTTAGGTGGCATGGATGAAGTGTTTGCATCAAGTTACATTGAAAACTGCTTAACATCAAATCCAATATTATCGCCATTGGCACTACGTGATCTTAATGACCTATATCAGTTTATCGACCATGCGCAAGGAAAACCGCTTAACACCAACGAACTTAGCTATGCCTATAGCCAAGCGGAAATTAGCGAAATTGTAGCCGTACTGC
>CALYPO010000015.1 GCA_945276085.1 uncultured Gilliamella sp. | reverse complement strand
TTCACAAATATAAAGGCATATGGCCAACGTTTCACTTAATGAAAAACTCCCTTCCATTAAAAATGGTACTTTACCAAAAGGATGAGGTGATTTGACGGCCGCATCATCTGTGTGTATTTTAACCCGTATTGCTTCATAAGGAAGGCCTATTTCTTCCAAAGCCCAGATAACAGTTAAAGATCGTGATCCAGGTGCAGTGTATATTTTCAAGCTTCGTCTCCTATTAATAAATTAAATAATCGGTATTGCGTAAAAGTAAGCATTCATTTTTGGTTTAAGTGATCATTGCTTATCGGAACTCTAGATGATCACTTTATTTAAAAAATAGATTGTATAGTTGTTGCTGGATAAAACAAAATCTTTACTGTTACTTTATTTACTAGTTATCCAAAGACAGATGTAAAACTGAATAAATTTTGTCTTTATCGTCTATAGTTTTTTGGTTTATGCTCAAAAAAGAATGGAATGTGGTTAATTTCTATTTAGCTGGATTATGATTTATATTCGTTTTTATTTATAATAATCTAATATTTTGACGGAGTAATAAATTTAAGGATTACAATATATTCTAAGGGATATTTTTGAAGGAAAGTTGTTTTTCAAAATCTGAATTGCGACTAATTGAGCAACCTTTAGGAAAGATGGCGGAAGCGCAGAGATTCGAACTCTGGGAGGGTCGCCCCTCGCCGGTTTTCAAGACCGGTGCTTTCAACCGCTCAGCCACACTTCCGCAATGGCTGTGAATATTAAAGGAGACTTATGAATTTGTAAATAGCTATTTTCAATTTTTTCATCGTTTGCTTTAAATTTCATCAAATTTGAGGTGAATATTCGTGTCATGATGCTTTTACCATCAAAATAGTGCCATCATTTCTTTAAATGAGTATAATATGATTTAAATAAAACAGCGTGTTTATAAAAATGTTAAGTCAAATACCAACCGATGATAAAGGTTACCTAAAAAATTGGCAGGATTGGAGCGTTGATTTAGTCCCACTGTTGGCCGCTAAAGAGTCGATAGAATTAACCGATGCGCATTGGGAAGTGATATTATTTGTTCGTGATTTTTATTTAGAATATAAAACTTCACCAGCTATTCGAGCATTAGTTAAAGCTATGGAAAAAAAATTTGGCACAGAAAAAGGTAATAGTCGCTATTTGTATAAGTTATTTCCTGATGGCCCGGCAAAACAGGCAACTAAACTTGCAGGTTTACCGAAACCAGTTAAATGTATCTAAATTTAGTGAATAGATAAAACTCATGATTAGATGGAAAGTCCCATTAATTTTATTAGCTGTACTTAGCTATTTGCAATACTCACTGTGGTATGGCAAAAATAATGTTTATGATTATCAAGATAATGTTCAAATATTAGCAGATCTTCATGAACAAAATGCGCAATTGAAAGACCGTAATGAACAGATGTTTGCTGAAATTAATGATTTGCAGCGTGGTTCGGAAGCGATAGAAGAGCGAGCGCGTAGTCATTTAGGTATGGTCAAGCCCAATGAGTATTTTTATCGAATTATTGTTGATTCAAAAACACAACATCGTTAAGGCATAATGCAGTGAATAGGAATTGTAATATTACGGCCATTGTTCCGGCGGCAGGAATAGGTTGTCGAATGCGTAGCCAATTACCAAAACAATATTTAAAAATTGGCTCAATGACGGTTATCGAGCATACCTTAAATAAGTTATTATCACATCCTAAAATAGCACAAATTATCGTTGTTATTAGCCCTGAAGATGTGATGTTTAACACACTAGCTATTGCTGCGCATGATAAAATAAACGTTACGATAGGCGGTAAAACTCGTGCCGAATCTGTATTAGCAGGTTTACATTTGTTGCAAGATGATGATTGGGCTTTAGTGCACGATGCAGCTAGGCCTTGTGTTCATCATGACGATATTACGCGTTTAATTGATATTGTGTTAAATTCACAGCAAGGCGGCATTTTAGCCACTCGCGTCAGTGATACGATAAAGCGTGCCTATCAAGACAATGATAAAATAATTGAACGTTCAGAAGATAGAACGCATTTATGGGCAGCTGCAACCCCTCAATTATTTACAGCTAAAGTACTCAAATCATGTTTACTTAATGCGTTGAATAATCATATAACTATCACCGATGAAGCTTCTGCTATTGAGTATTGTGGAGGGCATCCTATATTAGTTGAATGTCGCCGAGACAATATAAAAATTACTCAACCTGAGGATTTAGCATTAGCTACTTTTTATTTAACTCATTCAACTTTAAAGTAGGTACCAGTATGAGAATAGGGCATGGATTTGATGTTCATAAATTTGGTGGTGATGGACCAATTACTCTCGCCGGCGTGAAAATTCCTTATCAATATGGTCTGATAGCGCATTCCGATGGCGATGTAGTATTACATGCTATTACCGATGCTTTAATCGGTGCATTAGCGTTAGGTGATATTGGAAAGTTTTTTCCTGATAACGATCCGCAATACTTAGGTATAGACAGTCGCATATTATTAAAAAAAGTTTATAGCACAATACAAGCTAAAGGGTATCAACTGGTTAATTTAGATACCACAATAATTGCACAGGAACCAAAAATGCGCCCCCATATTGATCAAATGCGGATTAATATTGCCGAAGATCTGAATGTTCATTTTGATCAAATTAGTGTTAAAGCAACAACCACTGAACAATTGGGCTTTACTGGGCGTAAAGAAGGCATTGCTTGTGAAGCAGTAGTGTTATTAACTAAAATAGTTAAAGACAATTAAATTGAAAAAAATAGGTAGTATCTGTGTTAGCTGAACTAAATTATTTTTATGGAAAACCCACCACAATTGGCCAGTATAAACAAAAATTTGAAGATTTTGTTGTTACAGAAGATCTTGGTTTTGAGTTGACCAACGATGGTGAACATGTTTTTGTTTTTTTACAAAAACGTGATTGTAATACCATTTTTGTTGCCGAGCAGTTGGCAAAATATGTCGGTATTTCGGCTAAATTTGTGAGTTATGCAGGGTTAAAAGATCGTCAAGCTGTCACTCAACAGTGGTTTAGTTTACATATGCCAGGTCAAGCTACGCCTGATTTTTCGAATTTTAATTTAGATGGATGTAAAATACTAAAAGTAACTCGCCATAATAAGAAATTAAAAATAGGTGCATTAAAAGGCAACTATTTTAATATCAACCTAACATCATTAAGCGATAAATCCGAAATTGAATCAAAATTAGCTTTGATTATACAATTTGGTGTACCAAATTATTTTGGTGAACAACGTTTTGGTCGTGAGCAAAATAATGTTGTTCAAGCAATAAAATGGGCCAATGGTGAAATATCTGTTACTGATCGTAAAAAGCGTAGCTTTTATCTTTCCGCTGCTCGAAGTGCAATTTTTAATAATATTGTCAGCCAACGAATTGCACAGAATTTGCATCAAACAGTGCTTGATGGTGATATATTACAGCTTGCTGGTCGTGGCAGTTGGTTTGTTGCCCAAGCTGAAGAGTTACCCTCTTTACAACAACGTGTACATCAAGGTGAAATCAATATAACAGCACCTATGGTTGGTGATTCGCCATTAGGGACAACATCTGTCGCTTTTGAATTTGAGCAATCTTGTCTACAAAGTTGGTCTAATTTTAACTCATTATTTGCCAAAGAGCGCGTTGAAACAGCAAGACGTTCGATAGTCGTTTATCCATCACAATTGAGTTGGCAATGGTTAGATGATAATAATGTTAATTTGAAATTCTATTTACCATCAGGTTGTTATGCAACAAGCGTGATACGTGAATTGATAATAGGAAGTGAGTAAATACATGCAAAGTTTAAAAATGCAATCTTTAATTAAATTGTTGCGTCAGCAAGGAATCAAAGATGAGCGTGTCTTAACAGCGTTTGCTGCTATTCCTAGGGAGCATTTTGTTGATGAGGCACTTTCTCATCAGGCTTATGATAATCGGTCTTTACCTATTGGTAGTGGGCAAACTATTTCACAACCTTACATTGTCGCCAAAATGACAGAATTATTGAAACTAGAACCCCATTCAAAAGTACTTGAAATTGGAACAGGCTCGGGTTATCAAACGGCGATATTAGCTAAGTTAGTCGATCATGTTTGTTCTGTAGAAAGGATTAAAAGTTTGCAATGGAATACTAAACGGCGTTTAAAACAGTTAGATCTTCACAATATTTCAACGCGTCATGGAAATGGCTGGTTAGGTTGGCCTGAACGAGGTCCTTTTGATGGTATTATTGTTACGGCTGCTGCATCTGAAGTGCCTAGTAAATTACTCGAACAATTAGCCGATAAAGGTCGATTGGTTATACCGGTAGGTAATGAACATAAACAAATTTTGCAGGTTATTGAACGAAACGGTGATAATTTTATTGTCAATAATGTTGGTGATGTTAAGTTTGTTCCGTTAGTAAAAGGTGATATTGAATAACCAAAGCCATCAAATTGATTGATGGCTTTTATTTAATACATTTGGATTGTATTCTAGGCCTTTCTTATTTGTGGCGATCTCAAGTGAGTTTGGTAATTGTTATGTATTACGTTTTATACTAACTATATAATCTATATTTTATAGATTCTTATTTGGGCGTTTTACTTTCCTTTAGTATCCTTTTATTCTAAAACGTGAAATTGAACTTCTATACCTGACTCAAGCGTAACAATTTACTGTTTTTGTTCAGAATGTTTCCATTCACAAATTCCATAAATAGCATTGAACAAATAAATCAGGTATTGAGTTGCAATGATAATATTATTGGTATAAATATTTAAACCAATAACCAAGACATTCAAAATCACCCACAAATACCAATTGAATGAATATCTCATCATCAGTAAAAGTTGAGCAACCACACCTAATCCAAAAATAAAACAGTTTGTAATCAGTTGATATATTGTATTATCTACGCCAATAGCATTAGTTAAATAGACATTAAAAAAGACAGCTATAATCAGAAAAATAAGGGTATATAAAAAAGCTTGCTCACTAAGTGATCGAACTTTGACATGTTGATGACTATCCAGGTTTTTTTGCCAAGTGATTAATCCATAAACATGTGAGCCAAAATAGTAAAAAGTAGGCAAGCCTGCACCAATATTGCCACCAAGAAAGTTAGCGCAACACTCAGCGACTACAGCTAGCATTCCTAGCACATTCCCTAAGTTTTTGCGTTTAGCTAATAAGATTACACATAACAATCCACAAAATGCACCAGCATACGACACGGCATAACGTAAATTGAAATTATTAAATGGATCTGTATATAAAAAAGCTAAGGTGACACAAAGTACACAGAAGTAAGGATAAAATCGATTACGTCCTATAGTGATAATAAAATTGGCTAATTTATTCATGATTAAGACTCTTCATCGTTAATAAGTTGATTGACTAGTTCAATACAGCGTAAATATCGTTCATCATAGTCAGGTGAATCGATTTGAACATAACTAATATGGTTTTTTTCTAATAATGAGATAAGTAGTTGCTGAAAGTCCTTTCGCTGTTTTGGGCTGCCTAAACTACGTAATCCATCAGCAACCCAAGGGGTGTTATTACCCAATAAAATAACCAGATCAAATCGATAGTTGTTGATCATGGCTTGTAAAAATGGATGCTCTTTACCTTCATATTTTTTGCAAAATGCTTGTGTGGTAATAAAATCAGTATCAATGAACGACACTTTATTGGCATGTTTGATTGCAAAATCGATATATTGTGCATGTCCTAAAGCAATTTTATCGTAATCTGCATATTGCAATGCTCGTTCATCCCCACCAAGTTGAGAAAATACATAATCACGACCATATTCCCAAGCGCTAGTGGTATTAAACATATTGGCTAACTTATTGACTAATGTCGATTTACCACTTGATTCACCACCAAGAATAGCAATAGTTCGTACAAAAAACGGTCTAACTTCAGTTGGAATATATTGCCAATTTTTTAAAGGGGCTTGGCGAATTTGAGTGCCACTTACTTGCATAAATCGGCGTGTAGGATCAATAAGTACGGTATCTAAATCGAATAAATCTTTATACATCGCTACATCTTGTGGTTCACTGGAATAGACACAACTAGGATTAATGCCTTTTTCCTTAAATAACTTTTTAACGCGATCACTCCACTCATTCCAACCATTTGGATATGAAGGAATACCGTCTTCTTCTAAAAGTTCAATATGGATATTTTTTTGATATTTAAACGTTTGTAATAACCAACGAATCCTATCGTTAATTGTTGGTTGGCGTGACATTGCGCTTTCTTTAAATAGCGCCATATCTCGCATCGTATCGGAACAAAGAATCACATAAAGTTCGTCAACTTGGCTAATAGCTCGTTGAATAAGATAAATATGGCCAGTATGTAGTGGATAAAACTTGCCAAAAATAACGCCTACTTTTTTATGTTTACAATTGGGATCAATTTGCAAATAGTGATGGAGTGATTGTAACTTTTGAGCACTAGGATTTTTGATTTTATCATTAATTAGTTGGCTCAAATAACCTTTGGTCATTTGGCAGGCATCAGCAACTGTTTGTAACGATAAATTTTTGCGTTTTATGGCTGTTTTTAAATAACTAAAACCATTCATATCGCCCCCTTATCTTTTGTTTTTTATCTGAAACAAAATTTACAATATTATAATTAAATGTTCAATATATTAAACAAAAATTTTTCTTGATTTAATGAATTGATTTTAATTTGATAGAAATTCAATCAAAAATAGTAAATACTAGTTAGTCAAATTGATTCATTAGACAATTTTGTTGGTATGGTTAACCGGCTTTATTCTCTTGTTTAGAAGATAAAAATATTGAATAAAAGGAGAAAAAATGAACATATACAAGCTTACTTTTTTTATTGCGTTAGCTTCAAGCAATGTTTTTGCCAATAATGTTTCGTTGAATAAAGTGACAGTTTTTTTACAAGGTGCTGAATTACAAGGTCAGTCAAATGTAACTTTAATAAAAGGTGAAAATGAGATTTTACTAACCAACATTGCTAATAGTGTTAATCCTCATTCCATTAATGTTGGGTTTAGTAATGATGCAAATATTAAAATATTGTCAATCGGCGTTAATAATCAAGATCCCGATAATAATGAAGATAGTGCAGAAATGAAATCTTTATTAGACAAATTACAACAATTACAAAATACCCATGATAGAACAGCAATTGAATTAAGTGCAGTTGACCAGCAAATTGCACTACTAAAAAATAATCGACTTGATCAATTAGTTAAAAGTGATCATGATGATCTTAACAACATGAAAAATGTGTTAGATTTTGTTAAAACCAATTTGGTAACCTTTCTCAATGAACAAAATAAATTACAAAAAGAACTTGCTCAGACAGATACACAAATCGCCGATATTCAAGAAAAAATCGATAACCTTAAAAATGAGTCAACCAATGGTTTAACAAATGTCATTAATGTAAAAGTCTACTCAGATAAAGCAATCACTTTACCAGTGACATTATCTTATGTCATTAATGATGCTGGTTGGTCTCCTGTATATGATATTCGTGTTGCCGATATTAATTCTAACTTGCAATTAACTTATAAAGCGGATATTTATCAAAATAGTGGTTTAGATTGGCAAAATGTCGATTTTAGTTTATCTACATCAAACCCTAAAGAAGGCATAACTGCACCTAAGTTAATGCCTTGGCAAATTGATGTATTTTCTGAAAAAAATGGCCCTTTTTTAGCTAGCAGTGAAAAAAGATATAATGATATTAGTACCACTGCTGTAAAATCCTTAGATCGTCTGGCTTTTGAAAGCGCTTCAGATAATGTGTTGATTGACAATTTGGGTATTAATACTCATTTTAATGTAAAATTACCTTATACGATAAAATCTAACAGTTACGGTAATATACTTACTTTACAAAATAAAGAAGTTCTGGCTCAATATCATTATATTGCTTCGCCAAAATTAAGTAGCAATGTATATTTAGAAGCGCAAATTTCTGATTGGGATAAATTGAATCTTTTACCTGGAAAATCGACAGTATTTTTTAATGGCGATTATCTAGGTGAAAGTTTTATTACAACCAAAGGCGTGAAAGATACACTGGATCTGTCCCTTGGACATGATAAAAATATTTTTATTTCACGCGATCGAAATTTAAATGAAACATCAAAGCCTTCCTTCTTTGGTGATGATATATCGCAAAAATATGCTTACACCATTGATGTTAAAAATAATAAATCGTTACCAATAGATATTGTTATTTACGATCAATTGCCTGTAATTTTAAATAAAATAGTCAAGCTTGAAGATGCAAAATATGACGACGCAATTTATGATAAAGAAAGTGGTTTATTGTCTTGGCAATTAAAATTAAACCCTAAAGAAACTAAAAATCTTAATTTGAGCTTTAAGCTAACTTATCCAAAGGATAAAGTGAGTGAAATTTCAGGGTTATAAACACGATCAGATAAAACGAATAACGTATGCTAACACAGTGGTTAAATCAGTTTAAACAAAATAGTCAAATTAATTTACTTGATATTCATTTAGCCCAGTTTTTAACAAAAAAATCACAGCTAACTGATGATATTGTCGTTAAACGTTTGGCTTTTTTGGTTTTATTGCTCAGTTTTGAGGTAAGAGCGGGGCATGTTTGTTTGGATAT
Source organism: uncultured Gilliamella sp. (assembly GCA_945276085.1). Taxonomy (GTDB): domain Bacteria; phylum Pseudomonadota; class Gammaproteobacteria; order Enterobacterales; family Orbaceae; genus Gilliamella. Next base: position 22,739 of record CALYPO010000015.1, on the reverse strand, counting down.
TTCCCAAATAAACGAGCAAAACTATGATCCGCAGCTTTGGCGTGATTTAGCTTCCCCCACTTTGCAAGATTGGTTAACCACTATTTTGCAAGCACAAAATAATCAGATAATCAGCGACGGCACGTTGCTTTCACCGCTTGTATTTATTGATAATAGACTCTATTTTCAACGTATGTACCTAGATGAAAAGCAAGTTGCATCTTATTTTAATCAACCCTCATCTGAACAACAATTAGCATCACAGGCTGATTTAATTACGATTTTAGATCAATTATTTACTCAACGATCGGCGTCCATTGATTGGCAAAAAATCGCTGTGGCAGTGGCGTTAACGCGTAAAGTGGCTATTATTTCGGGTGGACCTGGTACCGGTAAAACCACAACAGTGGCTAAAATATTAGCTGGCATTTTGTTAACCAATCCTAATTCTCGCATTGTTGCAACTGCTCCAACGGGGAAAGCTGCATCAAGGTTAACAGAATCACTTAGCCAAGCCATAGCACAATTGCCTGTTAATCAAAAAATTAATATTAAGGCAGAAGCCATTACTTTACATCGTTTATTGGGCGCTAAAGCAGATAATCGTTCTTTTCATTATAATAAACAAAATCCTCTTCACGTTGATGTATTGGTGATTGATGAAGCATCAATGGTTGATCTTAATATGATGTCGCGAGTGATTGATGCATTACCCGTTGCGGCACGTTTAATTCTATTAGGAGACAAAGACCAACTTTCATCGGTTGAGGCTGGCGCGGTATTTGGTGATCTTTGCGCTTTTATTGGTAAAGGCTATAGCCCTTCACGCGCCTTGGAGTTAACGCAATTAACCGGTTATGTTGTGCCGAGTGAGCAGAAAGTTGCAACAATTACCGATAGTATATGCTTATTACAAAAAAGTTACCGATTTGATCAAACCTCAGGTATTGGTGTATTGGCTAATGCGGTAAAAGAGGGCAGTGTTAGCAAGGTAAAAGCACTGCTCAGGAATGCTGAATTTAATGACATTCATTTCTATAATTTAACATCAAAACAGACCTATCAGTCTATTTTAAATGAAAGTGTTAAACATTATTCAGATTATTTAAAGGCAATCAAGTCTAGTGGTGATAATGATATTATGTCCATTTTAGCTAAGTTTGCCAACTATCGCCTGCTTTGTGCTTTGCGATCAGGAATGTTTGGTGTTAGCGGCTTAAACTCACAAATTGAATCTCTATTAGCTAACCATAAGTTAATTCACATAAAAAATAAAGAAGCATGGTATATCGGCCGTCCTATTATGATTTTACGTAATAGTGCCGCATTAGGGTTATATAATGGTGATATTGGCATAGCCCTACCTGCTGAGCATGATAGTAGTAAATTACGTGTTTATTTTCCTTTTGCTGATGGTTCTATCAAAGGGTTTTCACCCTTCAGGTTACCTGAGCATGAAACGGCTTATGCAATGACTATTCATAAATCACAGGGTTCAGAATTTGATGATGTAAATATTATATTGCCAACTGATTATTCACCATTACTCAATCGCTCTTTACTTTATACTGCAATTACGCGAGCTAAAAAAACTGTATCGATTTATGCCGATACTCAAATTTTAGCGCTTTCCGTCAAAAGTCAAATACATCGTGAAAGTGGGTTAGCTCAACAAATAGAAAATACTTGCCCATAACATAGTGATGGTAACGTTTTTAGTCTAAAAAGTTTGCTAATTGTTTTAGTCAATAATAGCGCTAAGCTGTTTAAGTTCGTAAATATAATTAGCGGGTAGGATAATTTAGGTAGTCTAGACATAGCTTCTGGAATAATTTGTTATGCATTTTTAAAATACCAAATTGATGGTGCATAGTTTATTATTTTCTTAAATCAATCCTTATTTATTGTTAAGCTATTTAGATATATCTCATTACTGGCAATATTTGACTTGCAAAGATAACTCATCAATTTTAGTGAAGGTTTTTTGTCAAACTAACTAAAAATAAACGTTGTTAATACATCATGAAGAATGATTTATCTACATAATTTTTTTTATGTAGATGATAAGCAGTAATCTAGGTAAACAGCACTTGCTATATTAACCAAGTGCTGTTTAATTTTATGATGATAATTAATGAATAATCTTTGCTAAAAAGTCTTTAGCACGATCTGATTGTGGATTAGTAAAGAATTGCTCTTTTGAGGTGTCTTCGATGATCTCACCTGCATCCATAAAGATAACACGATGTGCAACTTTACGAGCAAAGCCCATTTCATGTGTCACTACCATCATAGTCATACCTTCATAAGCTAACTCTACCATAACGTCCAATACTTCATTAACCATTTCAGGATCGAGTGCAGATGTTGGTTCATCAAATAACATAACAATAGGATCCATACAAAGTGCACGGGCAATTGCTACTCGTTGCTGTTGTCCACCAGAAAGCTGAGCAGGGTATTTATCTGCATGCGCCAGTAAACCTACACGTTCTAATAGATTTAAAGCTTTTTCACGCGCCTCTTCATCTGCTCTTCCCAATACTTTGATTTGAGCAAGGGTTAAGTTTTTTAATATTGTTAAATGGGGAAATAATTCAAAATGCTGAAACACCATGCCTACTTTAGATCGAAGTTTAGCTAGGTTGGTCGATTTATCCGTGATTTCTGTGCCATCTATAATAATTTTACCCTTTTGTACAGGTTCTAAACCATTTACAGTTTTAATTAGTGTTGATTTTCCTGAGCCAGATGGGCCACAAACAACGACTACTTCGCCTTTTCCCACTTTTGTTGAGCAGTTCTTTAATACTTGAAATTGTCCATACCATTTTGATACATTTTCTAAGGAGATCATCGATTTATCCCTTTTTTGAAATAATTAACTAAACGTGAAGCAGTAAAACAAATTATAAAATAACTTGCTGCTGCAAAAATAATCATAGAATATTTTACCGTGCCACCTTGCACGTTGCCGATTTGTGTCACACTTGCGCCAAATAAATCAATCAAGCTCATGACATAAACTAAAGATGTATCTTGGAATAAGATAATACCTTGAGTGAGTAATAGCGGTACCATTGATCTAAATGCTTGCGGTAAAATGATTAATCGCATTGCTTGCGCTTTGGTCATACCGAGTGCGTAAGCAGCGTGATATTGGCCTTTAGCGACAGCGTTAATACCTGCGCGAATAATTTCTGAATAGTAAGCTGCTTCAAATAAAGCAAAGGCAATCATTGCTGATACAACGCGAACATCGGCATAAGGTGGTAAGTTAAATACATATTTAATAACTTGCGGAAGCGCTAAATAGAACCATAACAGTACTAAAAGTAGTGGGATGGAACGAAATAAATTCACATAGCATTTAGCAAATATGTTAAGTATTTTGTTATTTGATAAACGCATTAATGCAAGCACTGTTCCCCAAACAATGCCAAAAACGACCGCATTGAGTGTAATTCTTGTGGTCAACCATAAACCACTTAATAAAAGATGATAGTTGTCTGATACTAATGAAGGTATATTAGCAATCCAATCGAATAACTGCATTTTATCCTCCATGATTCATGTTAGGTAAGCGCGTATGTTTTTCAACAATTCGCATAATAGTCAGTACTGCATAATTGATTAACATAAATGCAATAGTGACGCCACAAAGTATCTCCACAATACTATTAGTCGATTCATTAATGCGATCAATTTGACCAATGAGATCGATTAGCCCAATAGTTGACGCCACAGATGAATTTTTAATTATATTCGTCATTTCTGAGGTTAATGGTGGAATTATACGTCTATAAGCATTAGGTAATAGAATGTATATGTATGCTTGACGATTCGTTAATCCAAGTGCGATAGCCGCATAACGTTGACCTTTAGGTAAAGTTTGAATACCTGTTCTTACTTGTTCTGCGATACGTGCTGAAGTAAATAATCCTAAAGCAATTGCTGCTGTGATAAAAGAGCTGACATTTGGCGATAAGCCAGATATAAACCATGTTTTTAAGCTACCTGTTAAAATTTCTGGAAATAACATATACCATAAAAACATTTGTACAAGTAATGGAATATTACGAAACAGCTGAATATAACTTGCCGCAAAGTTATTAAGAAACTTATTGTCAAGTGTTCGGCATATCCCGACCAAAGATCCTAACACAAAGGCAATGATCCAAGCGGTCACAGCTAACGACACTGTTACAAAGATGCCATCTAATAGCCAGTTTAAGTAAATCCCATCACCATAAGGGGTGGGTTCAAAAAATAGTGTCCAATTAAAACTCATAATATATTTAATTCACTAATTTAGGTTATGTACTAAATGTTAATACATTTAGTACATGGATTAGAAAGATAAGAATAGTATTAATCTAATGCTTTATCATTAGGATTTGCAAACAGCTCAACCATTTTTGGTGAAATTTCAAGTGCCATGTTGGCGCCTTTTGGTGGAACAGGTTGAGTGAACCATTTGTTGTAAGATTCAAGTGCTTTTCCTGATTTTTGTGCGTCAGAAATAGTTTTGTCCATTAATTGTTTAAATTGAACATCACCTTTTCTTAACATACAGCCATAAGATTCATAAGATAATGGTTCGCCAACAATTTTCCAATCATTTGGTTTTATTGCACGCGAACGTTCCCCAGCAAGTAACGCATCATCCATTAAAAATGCTTCAGCACGTCCTGTTTCAAGCGCATTAAATGCATCACCATGATCTTTAGGGGTAATAATACGAATACCTAGGTTTTCTTTAGCATTGATTTGATTTAAACGAATTTCAGACGTTGTGCCGGCAGTGGTAACCACATTTTTGCCTTTAAGATCTTCAATACTTTTAATATTACTGTCCGCTTTTACTAAAAAGCGCGTACCAACAATAAAAATACTATCTGAAAAATCGACAGTTTTTTGACGTTCAAGATTATTCGTTGTCGAACCGCATTCAAAATCATAAGTGTAGTTATTTAGTAGTTGAATACGTGTTTTAGACGTAACTGGTAAATATTTTACTTTAAGATTTGGTAAATTAAGTTCTTTTTTAACTGCATCGACAATTAAATTAGAATAATCTTGCGAATAACCAATAACTTCTTGATTATCACCGTAGTAGGAAAACGGAATTGACGATTCGCGATGACCAACAACAATCACACCACTTTCTTTGATTTTAGCTAATGTGCCACTGAGTTCTTCTGCAACTGCAGTTCCAGCCATTAGACCTAACATTGCAAATGATAAAACTAATTTGGTTAATTTTGTTTTTTTGTTCATAGTCATCTCCTACTGTTTATTTTGTATCATATTAAATTTATTTAATATTTTTACAAAGGGCGTATATTATAACTTATTTTTTAGCATAAAAGTACTTTTTACTGTTTATTTATAGATTATTGGAGCTAGATACATTAATTGATATTTTGCATTTTTAGCAATTAATGAAGCCTCAGGTTTTAGTTGGAACTCAATTTAATTTAAGCAATAATTATGCCAGTATCTTAAATTATGAACGTTTTTTTATAAAAGTGATAATACACATGAATAGGATAAGAACATAATAAGGTAGATTTCCCCATCTTGCATAAGGGGTTAAACCAGTGGTTGGGGATAATGTTGCATTTAACACACCTTCAGTAAATGCAGGTATTTGTTGAATAATATAGCCTTTTTTATCAATAATTGCAGTTATGCCATTATTGGTACTACGGATTAAGGGTCTGCCAAACTCTAATGCTCTTGCTTGTGCCATTTGTAGATGTTGTTTTGGCCCAATACTATCACCAAACCAAGCATCATTTGAAACAGTCAGTAAAAAGTCAGTATCCTGTTGAAAGTTATGCCATATGTAATTAGATAAAATCACTTCGTAACAGATTGCCGTTGTAAATTTAAATCCTTGCATTGTTAATTGGGGTTGCTTTTTATCGCCTTGTTTCATTGATGACATAGGAATGTCTAGCAATGCGGCAATCGGTTCAAGTACAGATTCTAACGGAATAAATTCACCAAAAGGTACTAAATGATGTTTTTGATAACGATTGGTTGTTGGATACTGATAAGCTTCTTTACCTCCTAACACTAAGAGCGTATTGTAAATATCACCGTTAGCTTGGTCTTCAGCGTTTTTTAAACGGTAATCAATAATACCCACCGCTATTTCGGAACCTTTAGCTCTCGCTTGGTTATCTAAATAATATAAAAATGGTTGTTGATTTATCTCGAAGTCAGTAATGCTCGCTTCTGACCAGATAATGATTTTATCTTTGCCTAATGATTGTTGTGTGAGTTGATAATAAGTTTTTAACGTGCTTTCCAATTGTTCACTATTCCAACGTAATGATTGTGGAATATTGCCTTGGATTAACGAAAAGTTGGCTATACGATTCTGATCTACAGTTGTCCAATTAATATCTTTGAGTGAAATTGGTGCAATAAAGATCGCTATTAGTGCAATTATCGCACCAAGCACGTGCTTTTTATGAACCTTGGAGCGCAATTGGTGTAAAATATAAAGTATTAATCCACAGATAATACTAGTAATTAAGTTAACCCCTTCTATACCAATAATAGGAAAATATGCACGCAAAGGGCTATCTAGTTGGCTATATCCAAGCTCTAGCCAAGCAAATCCTGTTAAAATATAGCCACGTAGAAATTCGCTAAATTGCCAAATTACAGGTGCAGTAATAACAAGTTGTTTAAAAGAAAAGGCAGGGGCATAGCGATCCAGCATTCTTAATAACAGTGCAAATAGCATTGGATAAAGCGATAAATAGACAATTAATAATCCCAATATGACAATAGCCATTGCGGTGGGTAATTCACCATATTGTTTGATACTGATATAAATCCAATGTACGCCACCAACAAAATAACCTATCCCCCAAGTTAACCCTATCAATAAGGCCTGTTTTTTGGATTTGTCAGCAATTAACCATAATAGACCAATAAATGAGATAAAAGCTAAAGGCCAAATATGAAAAGGCGCATAACTAAAAACAGCTATGCCCCCCAAAATTAAACTTAGGAAAAGGTGTTTAAGCATTTTCTGGTAGCTCTAAATTAGGTATAGTTGCACCTTCAGGAATTGTTACATGTAATTGAATGATACGCCGGCGATCGACTATCGTCACTTTAAATTGATAGCCATCAATCAAGATACTTTCGCCGCGTAACGGTAAACGACCGAAGTGTTGCATAACCAGTCCACCAATGGTATCCATTTCATCATCACTAAATGAAGTAGCAAAAATTTCATTGAAGTCCTCAACAGGTGTAAGCGCTCGGACGGTATAAACGGATTGAGATAAACGACGAATATTACGATCTTCGACTTCATCGTATTCATCTTCGATATCACCAACAATCAGTTCTAGAATATCTTCGATAGTAACCAGTCCTGATATACCACCAAATTCATCAATGGCCATTGCCATATGGTAACGCTGCATACGAAACTCTTTCAACATATGGTCAACACGTTTACTTTCGGGCACAATGACCGTTGGTCGTAGGATTTTTTTTAAATCAAAATCAGCAACACCTTGGCGAATAAAAATCAGTAAATCTTTGGCAAGTAGCACACCTTCGATGTGATCTCTATCTTCACTGATCACAGGATAACGGGAATGCCCATGTTCAGAAATGATATCTAAACATTGATCAAGCGTGTAATTGTCTTTGATTGTGATTATTTGAGAGCGGGGAATCATAATGTCACGAACGCGTTGTTCTGCAATATCCATCACACCTTCAATCATATCAAGCGTATCAGGATCGATGAGTTCGTTTTCTTCTGCTTCGCGGATAACTTCGATCAGTTCTTCTTTATCTTTTGGTTCTGAATTAAATAACTGACTTAACCATAGTGTAAACCCTTTTTTGGTTCTCCGGTGATTATCATCACTCATTTGCTCTCTTCCTTTGTTTTGATTTATTGTTTAATTAGTTGTGGTAGATAGTTATATTAACTAAATGCTTACATTAGTCAATTGCTTGATAAGGATTATCAAAGCCTAATTGCCGCATAATGTCTATTTCAATATTTTCCATTTCTTCGGCTTCTTCGTCAAGGATATGATCATAACCTAATAGGTGTAAGCAACCATGAACAATCATATGCGCCCAATGTGAAGTTAGTGATTTATGTTGCTCTTGCGCTTCAGCTTCTACCACTTGTTTACATATGATTAAATCGCCTAATAGTGGCACATCAATTTCAATCGGTGATTCAAATGGAAAAGATAATACATTAGTCGGTTTATCTTTATGGCGATAAGTATTGTTTAGCTGTTGGCTTTCAGCTTGGTCAACAATGCGGATGGTAATTTCTGCTTGATCCATAAATTGTGGTAAAATCACATCTAACCACTGCATTATTTGTGTTTCGCTTGGTAGGTTGTCAGTTTCTTCACTTGCGATTTGCAAATCTAAAATAATTTCGCTCATTTTATTTTCCTAATGACGATTATTCACGATGATAAGGGTGATTGGTGGTCAAGCTCCAAGCGCGATATAAACTTTCGGCAACAATTACCCGTACCAGTGGATGGGGCAAAGTAAGTGGAGAAAGTGACCAACTCTGTTCAGCTGCAATTTTACATGCAGGAGAAAGACCTTCAGGACCACCAATCAGTAAGCTCACATCGCGACCATCGGTTTTCCAGCGCTCTAATTGTTGAGCTAAATTGTGTGTTGTATATGCTTTACCAGGAATATCGAGTGTGACAATGCGATTACCTTTACCGCAAGCATTTAACATCATTTCACCCTCTTTATCTAAAATGCGGACAATATCCGCATTTTTGGTGCGCTTACCGGCAGGAATTTCAATTAGTTCTAAAGGCATATCTTTAGGAAAGCGGGAACAATAATCATCAAAAGCTGTTGTAACCCAATGAGGCATTTTGTTGCCAACAGCAATAAGTTGAATCTTCACTAGATTAACTCCACAGTTTTTCCAGTTCGTATAGTTGTCGGCTTTGTTCCTGCATAATATGTACGATAACTGAATCCATATCAACCACTACCCAATCTGCATCATTTTGACCTTCACTACCTAAGACCAAATATCCTTGTTTTTTTGCTTCATCGAGTAAATGTCCAGCTATTGAGGCAACGTGACGATTAGACGTACCAGTACAGATAATCATATAATCTGTAATACTTGATTTGCCTCGCACATCTAGGGTAACAATGTCTTTGCCTTTTAGATCATCAATTTTATCAATAATAAAATCTTGTAACGATTGTTGCAAAATAATCTCTCTACTGTTAAATATAAAGCGTCATTATAGCATATTTTTTAAATAGAATGGTGGTGATAATACGCCGAACTTTTGGTAGCAAAATTAATTTAGCCGTTTACTCACTTAACAATCATTAGCTATCCCCAATAAACGTTGTGATCATTGGGGAGTAGGGAAATGTAACTATAACTTAAAGTGTAATAACCCGATCAAATAACGGATTATTGGTTAAACGATGAGTAACCATAAGTAACGTTTTTCCAGCACATGTCTGTTTAATTAATTGAATTATCTGTTGTTCAGTTTGTTGATCAAGGCTTTCAGTTGGTTCATCCATCAAGATCAAAGGCGAGTTGTGGAGTAAAGCTCTTGCGATACCTATTCGTCGAATTTCGCCTCCCGATAATGTTCGTCCACCTTGTCCAAGGGGTAAATCTAATCCTTGTTCGGTTGCAAGTAGTTTGTCCAGTTCGACTTGATGTAATACCTCTTTTAATTGCTTATCTGATGCTTGGTCATTACCAATAAGTAGATTTTGACGAAGGCTATCACTAAAAATAGTGATAACTTGGGGTACAACGGCAATAACTTTGCGCAAAGTTGGCTCATCGAGTTGTTCGATAGGCGTGTTATTAATAAAAATAGTACCAGAATTGGGTTGCCAGCTACGCGTGACTAAACTTAGTAATGTTGATTTGCCGCAACCGGTTTTACCCACTAATGCTATATGTGCACCAGCTTCAACCGTTAATGAAAAATGGGTTAATATCGCAAAAGGTTGATTTGGATAACAAAAATTTATGTGATCAAATTGTAATTTTGCTGAATTTAAATCAATTGTCTTGCCATGTTCAACAAAATGTATATCGGGTGTTTGGTTGAAAATATTTGTTGTACGTTTAGCCGAGGCAATGACTTGACCTAAAAAGATAAATGCCGCAGGAATTGGCATTAAAATTTCGTTACTGGCAAGGCAAACAAATACAAATAATGCAACAAGTGGTGATAAGGTATATTGGGTTATAAGCCAAAGCACCAGTAATGTTAAAAAGCCTGCAATTAGTATAACCAGTGCGGTTGATAATGCCACTAAGGTTGATTGGCGTTGTTGATTGTAAAGCCAGTTAGATTCAAGTTCATCTAGTTTAACTCGGTAACGGCACTGTGCGTTAAATAAAATGAGCTCAGCTTGCCCTTGTAAATAATTGATTAACAGCGATCGATACTCACTTTGTTGCTGAGCTAGCTGTTCACCCAATTGCTTACCAGCATAATAAAAAATAATGGGCACAGCAAGTAGGGTTACCGTAAGTATAATACAAATGATTAATGCAATGGGTAGATTAATGGTACTTAATCCAATAAATAGCAGCACAATCATGACTAATGCCGTTACAATTGGTGAAAATAATTTTAAATAAAGATGATCTAGTGCATCAATATCAACAATAAAACGATTAAGTAAGTCAGCTTTTTGATAATGCGCTAATTGATTAGCACTTAGCGGCAATATTTTTTTAAAGGCCAACGTTCTTAAATACGCTAAAATTTTAAAGGTCGTGTTATGATCCACTAATCGTTGCATATAGCGTGAAGCTGTTCGTGTAATTGCTGCCGCACGTACACCTGCCGCCGGTAACATATAATTAAACGTATACAAACCTGCAACACCAACTACCGCTGTTGAGGCTAAAAACCAACCGGATAAAGATAATAAAAAAACACTGGCAAATAACGTCAGTATAGACAGTGATAATCCCAAAATAATTTGCCAAAAATAGTGTTTATACAGTGCAATATAGGGGCGTAAAATGGCTAACATGCATGCTCCTTGCCGTTAATACTCTGTAGTTTTCCCTGTGACAATTGCCATATTTGATCATACTGTTGCATATCTTCATTTTGGTGAGTAATGGTAATCGTGTTGATCGCAATATGTTGTTGATCAATTTGCTGTACCGTTTGCTTATCTAAGCTGGCTGTGGGTTCGTCAAGAATCAATAATTGACACGGTTTTAACATTGCTCTAGCTAACGCTATACGTTGGGCTTGTCCAACTGATAGTCTCACTGCATCTTCCCCTACTTGTGTATCTATACCAGAGGGCAATTTGGCTATAACATCTAGTAATTGCGCTTTTTTTATGACGGTTTCGAGTTCTTGGTCTGATGCATTTTGTTTACCCAGTAAAATGTTTTCGCGCACAGTGCCATTAATTAAGTAAGGATTTTGACCAATCCAACTAATTTGTTGTTGCCATGTTTTGATCTCTATTTGGCTAAATTCAATATCATTAATGGTTAGCGATCCTTGGTAGGGTAAAAAGCCCAATAATACATTCATTAATGACGTTTTGCCTTCACCACTGGTGCCTATCAAAGCTAGATTGAACGGTGCCTTTAGCGTGAAAGTTAAAGGCCCTACAATAGGCAAGCCTTCGCTAGACATGACGATTAAATTAGTTGCTTTAATCGTCTGTAATGTTTGCTTAAATTCAATATTGGTTTGTAAGTTATGACTTGCTTGTTTTGGTTGCTGTTGGCTTAAAAATGTTTCGATATTATCGGCCGCTGCAATCGCTTCTGCTTTGGCGTGATAATATGTGCCAAGATCGCGTAGTGGTTGAAAATATTCAGGCGCTAAGATAAGCGCAAAAAAGCCTGCAAATAACGTCACTGTGCTATTGTATGAACCAAAATTAAATTCACCTAGATAAGAAAAACCAAAATAGACTGCAACAATTGCAATTGATATTGAAGTGAAAAATTCTAATACCGCAGAGGATAAGAATGCTACTTTTAATACTTGCATGGTTTTGATGCGAAAATCTTCAGATGCTTGGGTTATTTGTTTGGCTTGTTTATCACCTTGATTGAATAACCGAATGGTTGCTAGTCCTTTTAGGCGATCTAAAAAATGCCCACTAAGGTAAGCGAGTGCTTTAAAATGGCGACGATTAATATCGGCAGCCCCCATTCCAACTAAAATCATGAAGATAGGAATAAGTGGGGCTGTACATAGTAATATACCTGCCGCAGCCCAGTTGAACGGTAAAATAGCAAAGAAAATTAATATAGGAACCATACTCGCTAGCCGCATTTGAGGCAGATAACGAGCAAAAAAATCGTGCAGCTTGTCAACTTGTTCAATGAGTAAAGTGCTCCAAGCACCTGTAGTGCTCTGATTCAAATAAGCCGGGCCTAGTAATTCAAGTTGATTGATAAGCTGGTGTCGAATGTTTTTGCGAATTTTTGTAGCCAATGAAAAGTTGATTTTTTCACGAAAATAAATCAATGCAGCACGCGCTAGAAAGGTAATGACGAGCGCTAAAAAATAGGGCAGTACTTTATTTAAATTACGTTGTTCAATAATTAATTTTTGCAAAATAATAGCCAATAGCGCTGCTTGAACAATGATCAAAATAGTGAGTAAAAGGCCAGTTAATAGTGAAGCACGCAAATCAGCTTTATGTAGTTTTGCGTGCTGTTTTAACCAACTAAGTAGATAGGTTTGACGTTGTTTATCTAAAGACATGAAATTTTATTTTTATTTTAAATTATCCAAATAATGCTCGGCATCTAACGCCGCCATACAACCTGTTCCCGCGGAAGTAATCGCTTGTCGATAAACATGATCCATCACATCACCTGCAGCAAAAATACCTTCAACACTCGTTTGCGTTGCATTACCTTGTGTGCCTGATTGTACTTTGATATAACCACCATTAAGTTCAAGCTGTCCTTCGAATATTGCGGTATTGGGTTTGTGACCAATAGCGATAAATACGCCCATCACAGAAAGTTGCTCGGTGAGATTGCTATCTTGTGTGCTACGCATCCTAACACCTGTTACCCCCATATTGTCACCCAGTATTTCATCCACGACTTGATGAGTATGCAATATTACTTTACCTTCTTTTACTTTTTCATTTAGTCGATCCATTAATATTTTTTCTGCTCGAAAACTATCGCGTCGGTGTATTAAGTGTACCTCACTCGCAATATTGGCAAGATAAAGTGTTTCTTCTACAGCAGTGTTACCACCCCCTACGACTGCAACTTTTTGATTTCGATAGAAGAATCCATCACAAGTGGCGCAAGCCGAAACGCCTTTACTTTTGAAAGCTTGTTCTGATGGTAATCCTAAGTATTGTGCTGATGCTCCGGTAGCAACAATTAATGCATCACAGCTATATTCAGTTTCACTACCGTAAAGTTTGTAAGGTTTCTTGCTAAAATCAACACGATCAATTTGGTCGATAATAATTTCTGTATTAAATCTTTCTGCATGTTCTTTCATTTTGACCATTAATTCAGGACCGGTTAGTTCCGGTGCCCCAGCTGGCCAATTTTCAATTTCGGTAGTGGTTGTTAGTTGTCCACCTTCTTGTGTGCCAGTAATCAATACTGGTGATAAATTTGCTCTTGCAGCATAAACGGCTGCCGTGTAACCGGCAGGGCCAGAACCAAGTATTAATAAACGAGCATGTTTAGTTTTCATATTACTATCCTTATTATTTAAATATTCTGGCTATTAGCAACCAAAGCTGTGCAATTTATAACTGATAAGTTTAACATTATCAATCCATGTCATGAAAAAAATTGATTATTGCAGTAATAGGTTATCGCAATAATTTTTTATTGTTGTAATTTTCAAAGTTTATCTTTATATTTTCATTTTTTTTAAACTATTTTCTTATTTTTAAAACTATATTTTGTTTAATTTCTTTTTTTAAGTGATTAAAATTAATCTTTTAAATTTTTTATAACTTTATTCCGGTTATCTGTTTAGATTACCCGTATAAACTAAAAGGATATAAGATGAATAATACTACTATAGAAAAAGTCGAGTCAGTGCTTTCAAAAATTAGTTGGGCACAACAAATGTTAAATTCGGTGCAACAACAGGTTAATGATCCTCAACTTGGTAATATTTTATCAGGCATTGAGTTTATAATAGATTGCGCTTCTTCTGATGCAGAAGCGCTATATAATTTAGTGAAATAAAGGGTAGTGTGATGTTAGTTGGCTTACCCTTCATCTCGCCGAGTGACGAGTGAAGGCAATTACTGCCTTATTTGTCATTAGGTAAATAAGTTGTCATATCGGTAAGTGGCCAGCGAATATGTGGTGAACTAGGTTCATCAGCCCGATATCCAAAGGCGATACAAAGTCCAACACCAAATACTTGGCCGCTGAATTGAGGAATTGTATTTTCAAAAATTTTGATGACTTTATCACTCTCAAACCCACCTATTGCACAGGAATCGATGCCTTTGAAAGCAGCAGCCGTCATCATATTTGCGCTTGCTATATAGATTTGCATTTCTGACCAGTGATTGAGGGTTAAACCGTCAGCGAGTCCATGTTTACAAAAATTGATAAAAGATTGACATGCAATGTCGATAGCGGTTTTATCCTCTGGATTCGGTAAGGTTCGAGCAATGGTTCGACGTAAATAATCACTTTGTAATGTAAAATTATTAGCCTTACGATAAAGGGCAACAACGTAATGCGAGCAGCTAGTTACTTGTTCTTGATCATAACAAATTGCACGTAATTGCTTTTTAATTTTATCATTGCTCACCACAACAAAATGCCAAGGCTCCATGCCAAATGATGATGGAGATTGACGTGCTGCTTCTAGAATATATTCCATATCGATATCATTGATTTTTTTATTGATGTCGAATTTTTTACATGCATGTCTAAATTCAAAGGCCTGATTTAATTGATCCATATTCTCTCCTAATGTTGTGTATTCCATGGTGCAACTTTAATTAATAATAGCATACCTGGTAAGGCTAAAATCGTACATAAAGTAAAAAAGGTTGTCCAACCTAGATGTTCGACCATCACGCCAGTCGTTGCATTTATCAATGTTCTGGGAATTGATGCGATACTTGTAAATAAAGCAAACTGTGTTGCTGTATAAAGTGGATTAGTAGTTTTCGCGATAAACGCGACAAATGCGGCAGAACCTAATCCCACCCCTAATGCTTCAAATCCTATAACAATGGCTAACATAATTTGTTGATAACCGGTAATGGTTGTAAATGGCCCTTCAATCGATAACCAAGCAAAGCCTAAAATAGAAATAACCTGTACAAAGCCAAAAGCCCAAAGCGCTCGATTAATCCCAATTTTGATCATCAATATTCCACCAACTAACGCACCAAAAACACTCGGCCATAAAGATGCATTTTTAGCAATCCAACCAATATCTAATCGACTATAACCCATTTGTAAATAAAAAGGTGTAGCTAAAGAGGTTGCCATACTATCGCCCAATTTATAAAGAAATATGAAGGCTAAAATAATGATTGCATTTTTAACACCTTGACGAGTGATGAACTCACTAAATGGTTTTATGATGATCGCTTCAAGATTATGATTTTTGACTGGTTGGTTAAGTGGTTCTTTGACCCATAACGTCATAATGATAGCTGGAATCATAAATAGCGCAGTAATAATAAAAACACTATGCCAAGCTAAATAACTAGACAATATAAGCGATAATGATCCAGGTACGAGTCCTGCAATTCGATAGGCATTGGTGTGAATACTATTTCCTAGACCCAGTTCATTATCAAGTAAAAGCTCTCTTCTAAATGCATCTAAAGCAATGTCTTGCGTCGCCGAGAATAGCGCGATAATAAAACAAAGTGTGGCAATGAGCCAAATATTGAGTGAAGGCGATAAAAAACCTAATAAACTAATGGATAAAACTAATATGATTTGCGATATTAGCATCCATCCTCGGCGTCTGCCTAAATGGAATAATGAGGTATTATCCATAAAGGGGGCCCAAACAAATTTAAAAATATAAGGCATTTGCGTTAAAGAAAATGCACCAATTGTTTTAATATTTATTCCTTCGCTTTCTAACCACGCAGGTAAAAGTTGTAGTAATAAATAAAATGGCAAACCAGATGCAAAACCTGTAAAAATACAGATGAGCATTTTAGTTGTAAAAATGGTTTTAAAGATGGTGTTTTGCGTATTATTCATTATTTAACATTAATGGTTAGTTTTTTTGCAAAGTGTTATCATAGCACATTAATAACAAATAATTGTTAAAGCCAATAAAAAGCGTTTTACTCTGACTAGATTGACTAAACGTAAAAATTTTAACTCGTTTTGACTTATTTTAATAACAATCTTAATCTAGGTAGTTAAACTCTTTTTGGACAGACTTAAAGTAAAAACATTCAAAACAAATAATCACGATATTCATTGCATAAATTTGAAAGAGGTTAATTAGTATGAAAGGTAAAATCAAAATAGCGGTTTTTAGTAGTAAACATTATGATAAAGAACATTTAGAGATTGCTAATAAAAAATATGGCTTTGAGATTGAATACTATGAACATAAACTTAGTCATAAAACAGCAGTTACAGCCCAAGGTTATGATGCCGTATGTGTATTTGTTAATGATGAAGTCGATAAGCAAGTTTTACAAAAATTAGCCCATTATGGCATTAAAATACTCGCATTACGCTGTGCTGGGTTTGATAATGTGGATTTAGCTGAAGCTAAAAAATTGGGTATTACCGTCGTGCGAGTACCGGCTTATTCACCTGAAGCAGTTGCTGAGCATGCTGTTGCGTTAATGATGACACTCAATCGTCGAACTCATAAAGCTTATCAGCGTACCCGTGATGCTAATTTTTCACTGGAAGGTTTAACTGGTTTTAACATGCACAACCGCACCGCAGGGGTGATAGGTACAGGTAAAATTGGTCAAGCAGTTATCCGCATCTTAAAAGGGTTTGGCATGAATATTCTTGCTTATGATCCCTATCCAAATGATATCGTTGTCGAATTAGGTGCTCAGTATGTTCAATTAGACGAACTTTATGCAAAATCAGATGTCATCACGTTGCATTGTCCAATGTCACCGGAAAATTATCATTTATTAAATAAAGATTCATTTAACAAAATGAAAAACGGCGTAATGATTATCAACACCAGCCGTGGTGGCTTATTGGATGCTACTGCTGCAATCGAAGCGTTAAAGCAGACCAAAATCGGTGCGCTAGGTATGGATGTTTACGAAAACGAACGAGATCTCTTTTTTGAAGATAAATCTAATGATGTCATTTTAGATGACGTATTTCGACGTTTATCATCATGCCATAATGTGATTTTTACAGGGCATCAAGCTTTTTTAACTCAAGAAGCATTATTAAATATATCTGACACAACTTTAAATAACATACAACAGATATCAGAAGGAAAAGCAAATCCTAATATTGTTGAGTAACGCCAATAATTTTAGGATATTGCTTATTGTTTTAAATAACAAAATATGGATGAATTATGCAACGTATTGTTATCGTAGCTTCTATGCTTTTATTGCTTGCTGCTTGCACAAGTAACAAGCAATCTTCACCCACACCGATGCAAGAACATCGAGGACATGCGAATGTTAAAGGCGGTGTTTACCTAGAACAAAAACATAATCAACCGCTAACCAATAGCGGTCCGTTAGAAATTACTAAAGAAAAATTTATCGACCGAATGGTCAATAAATATCGTTTTGATCGCCAACAATTGCGAAATGTACTTGCTCAAACAAATAAACTTGATTGGGTGATTAACTTGATGGATAAACAAGCACCAAAAACAGGTGTATCAACGATACCAAATGGCGCCTGGATTCGGTATAAAAATAAATTCATCACTGATAGCAATATACCTAAAGGTGTTGATTTTTGGAATAAGTATGAACCCGATTTGAAACGCGCTTACCAAGAATATGGTGTGCCACCCGAAATTATTGTTGGGATTATTGGTGTTGAGACTGGTTGGGGGCGAGTAATGGGTAAAACAACTATTATTGACGCTTTATCTACACTCGCCTTTTATTATCCAAGACGCGCACAATATTTTTCTGAAGAGCTGGAAGATTTCTTGTTAATGTGTCGTGATGAAGGTGTCGATCCCTTTGACTTGAAAGGATCGTTTGCAGGTGCGATGGGATATGGTCAATTTATGCCATCAGCTTTCCGAAATTATGCTGTAGATTTTGATTGTGACGGTCATACCGATCTTTGGAATCCTGTCGATGCGATTGGTAGTGTGGCTAACTATTTTAAAGCTCATGGCTGGAAACGTGACAAAAAAGTGGCAGTTATGGCGAATGGTCAAGCGCCTTTATCACTTGATACTGGGTTTAGTACTAAATATTCAATTGAAACCTTAGCTAATGCTGGTTTGAAACCTCAAAGTTCTTTAGAGGGTTACAAAGAAGCAAGTTTACTACGCTTGGATATGGGGGATCGTTATCAATTTTGGTATGGTTTACCTAACTTTTATGCCATAACACGTTATAATCACAGTACCCATTATGCGATGGCAGTATGGCAATTAGGATTAGCTGTTAAAGAGGCAAGATAGCGTTAAATAGATAATTTATTAAAAAGGTCGCTTTAGCGACCTTATTTTTAAGAAGGAATTAATCTTATCTTTATCCATCCTCGTTATTCGTTACTATTAATAAGTGCTATATTTTCATTACAGAGAAGATACCAATAATTTTAATGCTAACAGTAATAAAAAAATGCCGAAATACTTGATTAATTTATTAATTGATAATTTTTGTGCTATTTGAACACCAACTTTAGCCATGGGTATACTGGCTAGCATAATTGAAAATACAGCTGGTAGATACACAAATCCAAGACTGTATTGAGGAAGCTCTGGAATGTTCCAGCCAGCAATGATATACCCAATTGTTCCACCTATTGCAACTGGCAGAGTAAATGCCGCTGATGTGCCAATGGCTTTACGCATATCGATACCACATTTTTTCAAGAATGGTACCACTAATACACCACCACCTACGCCGACTAATGCCGCAAAAACACCAATAAATGCACCAACAAGCACAAAAACACTATTCCCTGTACTCATTGTTTGAGTGGTTTGATTGTGATTAACTTTACTGGTCTTAAAAATAAATTTTCCGCCAATGTAGAACAGAAAAGCTATAAAGATCCACCTAAGATAGACACCGGGAATATAAGGGGTCATATACGATCCAATTATTGTACCGACAATGCAACCCAATACCATTTTCTTTAACACAGACCATTGAATATTATGGTTTTTATTTTGCAACCAACTCGATGATAAACTCGTACCAATGATTGTTGCTAATGATGAAGCAACTGCAATATGGTTGATCCAGTTGTTACCAAAATTGAAATGGTCAAGTGTAAAAATCAAAGCAGGAACGATTAATGCACCACCACCAATACCGAACATGCCAGCCAGCAAACCGGCAAATGCGCCAATACAGATGAAAATAACAAATTCAACAAGCATTTTAAGTCCTTATAGTGATTAACGTAAAACTAATCACTTTTCCATTTGTTAATTAGATAAATTGATCACTGGGTTAATTATTTTAACAACAGTGTCGATTATTTTTCTCATTGGCTGGTTATTGTACCTGACATATTTGAATGGTAGCAATCTATCAAAGAGTAAATAATCAAATATTAGCAATGAGTTTAATCACAATCTAATACGCTAAAAGATGACATAATGATCAAAAAAGCTTATGTTATTGAGTAATTCAAAAGAAGTCACAAAATATTATGACAATTTTATATTGAAAGGAGTGAAATAATGAAAGATCGTTTAAAGTGGATTGATGATTTTGGTTTTTTAGGTGAAACCGCAAGTGGCCACTCATTGGTCATGGATGGAGGCATTGAGCACGGAGGTCGTAATCGTGGCGCTCGTCCAATGGAACTTTTACTGCACGGTGCTGCTGGCTGTATGGCTTATGATATTATCGCTATCTTAAAAAATAATAAAAAAGATGTGCGTGATCTTTGGATTGATATTGATAAAACGCAGGCAGAATCTTCACCCAAGGTTTACACCTCAATTAATTTCCATATTGTGATTACCGGTGTAAATATTGACAATGAAAGCGTTGAAAAAGCGGTAAAGCTTGCGTCAGAAAAATATTGCAGTGCTTCAATTATGTTAGGTAAAACAGCCAAAATGTCTTATACCTATGAGATTAGAGAGCAACGTTAACTATTTTATATAACTTATAATTATAATCTAATAACTAGCTGATCTTAGTCTGTTTTGCATTAATCGTATAACATTCTATTTTGTTGAATGAAATGTAATAAGAGTATGATTATGCAGCAGTTAAAGAAAAATATGCGATTCCGAGATTTAGTGATTTTGGGATTGCTTTTTATTGGTCCAGCAGCACCAGTAGGATTATTTGGTGTGTTATACGCGATCAGTGATGGTGCCATTGCTTTAGTGTATATTGTCGCTACTTTCGTTATGGCTTTTACCGCGTATTCTTATGCTAGAATGGCTCGTGCTTTACCACATGCCGGCGCAGTTTATGCCTATTGTTCTGTTGGTATTCATCCCAATGCTGGTTTTTTAGTTGGCTGGTTATTGCTACTTGATTATATGTTTATTCCTGCTGTTGCTTATCTATTTAGTGGTATATCACTCAATGCATTGATTCCCGAAGTGCCTGTATGGATCTGGACTTGTTTAGCCGTCGTGATTACCACAACATTAAATTTAATTGGGGTTAAAAAATCAGCAAAAATCACATTAATTATCTTAATTCTTGAAATTATTATCCTATTTGCTGTGTTATTGGTGGGTATTTGGATTATCGCAAATAGTGATATTAGCCGCAATTGGTTACATCCTTTTATTGGTGGTGAGTTATTTACTTGGGGCAAATTATTTAATGCGGTGTCTATCGCAGTTTTATCTTATTTAGGCTTTGATGCAATTGCTACTTTTTCTGAAGAAAATAGTGGTCAACGTAACATAGTGAGTAGAGCGATTATCTGCTGTTTAGTTTTAGCGGGTGCTTTATTTGTAGTACAAATTTATGTTGGTGCTTTACTTAATCCATATAGTGCAGATTATTTAAATAGTCATCCTGAACTAAAAGGTAAAGCTTATTATGACATTGTTAATCACGAAATTAATGTATGGTTAGGATGGTCGTTAAGTTTAATGAAAGCGATCGGTGCATCATTTGCGGCAATGGTTGGGCAGGCTGCGGCAAGTCGTTTATTATATAGTATGGGACGAGATAAACGTTTACCTTCATTTTTAGCCAAAGTTGGTCAAAAAAGTGGTGTGCCAACTGTTGCAATTTTATTTGCGGCGATCTTTAATTTAGTTTTAGTTGTTATTGCGGCAAATAATGATAAGGGGCTGCCTACTTTAGTCTCATTTGTTGATGTCGGTGCATTAACTGCCTTTATAATGTTACATGTTGCAGTAATTGGTTATTTCAAATTCAAAAAAGCTTCTAAAGGATGGCTTTCTTGGGTTTTTGATATCTTAGTGCCTATTGCTGGTATTGTAGTATTATTACCGGTATTAACGCATATTGATAACGATGCAAAAATTGTTGGCGCAGTTTGGTTAGCTATTGGCACTGTCATGCTCTACTTGAATAAAAATCGCAATCAACCGCTTTGGTTAGAACAAAATAACCAAGACAGTTAATCGATTTTCTTCAACGGATATAACAACTTGATTGTAGCACATGATTATATAATAATACCTTCATTTTTAATTAGGTGTTATAACCATGCTTTCAGAAATAGTAAACGGTGCGTTAATTTCAGCCAGCTTAATTATTGCTATTGGCGCTCAAAATTTGTTTGTTTTAAAACAAGGATTATTAAAAAACCATATCTTTTATGTATCAGCCATTTGTTTTGTCTGTGATTTTGCCTTAATGTCTATTGGTATCTTAGGTCTTGGTACGTTTATTAGTCGTAATCCGTTAATTACCAATATATTGGCAATATTGGGCGCGCTTTTTCTAATTTGGTATGGTTTTGGTGCATTTAAAAGTGCGATTAATGGTACGAGTAGCATGCAAATAGAATCGCAAAGTACCGATAATACTAGCCGGGTAAAAGTTGTAATGGCAACCTTGGCCGTCACTTTACTTAATCCACATGTATACTTGGATACCGTTGTCATTGTTGGCGGTATTGCGGGCACGTTAAACAGTCAACAAAAATTGGCTTTTTTGATTGGTGCTGTTTGTGTTTCTTTTATCTGGTTTTTCAGCATTGGCTATGGGGCAAGATTACTTACCCCTTTATTTAAACAAAAAAGAATGTGGGTAATTTTGGACTGTATTGTCGGTGCTGTGATGTTTTATATTGCTTATCGATTAGTTACGTACGTGTTTTTTGCAAATTAGACCAACCAAATTCGATTGATGATTGATAATTCATCGTTTATTTGTTGATAACATTTATTTGAATTATTTAAAATAAATTTGCTAAGTCGTGCATTTAATCTTTCAAGATTAGCATGTAGTGTTGAAAAATTGATTCCAAACAGATTTGTCGAATGCGAGTGTATTCATGGTCACTCTATAGTTATTAAAATAAACTTGAATCGCAATGAAAAAAGATGGTGGGTCGTGAGCGATTCGAACGCTCGACAAACGGATTAAAAGTCCGCTGC
>CALYPO010000014.1 GCA_945276085.1 uncultured Gilliamella sp. | reverse complement strand
TTTGACAGCTTTACGAGCACATCACCCATGACGGTAACATGATCTTTGGCTATTTGTTTAAACGTTACTTGCGAAAAATCGGCAACTCGTTCTGTAATGACAATATTAGCAGAAATACCGACTTTAAAAGATATTCATGCAGATTTATTGTTTTCAGGTGAGTTTTATTTGATTTGCCACAAAGATAATGTTCTTGAGCAGAAACAATCGGTTGAATTAAAGGGGTTAGAAAGGCATAAATTTATTGCTTTTTTAAAAGGTATAATTATTTGTATTTATACTAAAACAATTGACGCAGCTATAACATTCAATATGCTATAGAAGTTAGGCTGTAGACATTTATGATGGGATTAGTTTCAGTTAATCATGGGATTAGTATTACAACTAGGTTAACCTTATTTCAATTTGAACATGACAATATTGCGGTAATCTTACTTGAAGGCATCTTGCTCAAAAGAGCAGTTTATCTGATTAAGCAAAGAGATCGACAATTACTAAAATCAGCTTAAAAATTTTTATCAATTTATTAGGAATAATAACATGATAAATTAATATATTAATTTATTTGTATATTGTACTTAATATTGTCTTAATTTTTTGTTTTTTTCTTAAAGAAAGCTCGTTTTAACACGTCAAAAAAACCTAATGAACGTACCATTTTTTGTCCATCAATATAAACACGAATAGCTCTAAGTACTTGTTTAGGTTGTTTAGAAGCAAAGGTAAAAGTACCATCTTTTTTGGTTTGAATTGAATAACGTGGAATCCATTTACCACCAAATAGTACCGATGCAATAACAAAATCGACTTCATTCCAAGGAATTTGAATATATTTGCGCGGATCATGCTGATGATAAAACTCAAAAGCTTTGTCTCCGATTATAATATTGCCATATTCCGTTAAACCAGTAAATGCTGTTGCTTTTACCGTTAAATCAATCTTCGTGTTTAATGATTGAACCATCTATTGTGTCCCTAAACCAGACTTGAATTAGTGATGATATCCTTTTCATCATTGTTATGTGATGAAAAGGATAGTTTGATTATTAAGAATTTGTTGCTTTAAACTAAAACGGTATATTTTAAAAATACGTTGGTTAAAACATTATCTTTTATAAAAGACCAATAACGTGGCCAATAATACCTACAACAAATAATCCAAGGATAATGATAATAGGTGAGACTTTTTTACGTAGTAACCACATACATAAAAATGTTAAAAGTAATGGTACAAGTCCTGGTATTAATTGATCCAAGTTATTTTGCAAGGTAGTCACTTTTTCTTGTGTCAAAGATAATCCAGCTTGCATTTGTTGTAATGCTTTTTGAATGCCTTCCGCACCAGCGGGTAATGCATTCCAATCAATAAATGCACCATTATCTAATTTTACGGTTGAAACGACTGGTTGGAATTTTATCGATACCCACCTTTGTACCAAAGCCGCCAGTACAAACATCCCTAAAATAGACGCACCTTTCGTAATTTTTTGGAGTAAACCACCAGATAAATTATCGGTAATTTTTGAGCCAGTACGATAACCAAACTCTTGGGTATACCACATGAAGCTCCAACGAATAATGTTCCAAAGTAAGAAGAATAGAATTGGCCCCATAATGTTACCGCTAAGTGCAAGCGATGCTCCAAGTGCACCAAGCATTGGTCTTACTGTAAACCAGAATACTGGATCACCCACGCCAGCTAACGGTCCCATCATCCCAACTTTCACCCCTTGGATCGCAACATCATCAACCGCAGCGCCGTTGGCACGCTCTTCTTCTAGCGCAAGCGTTACCCCTAGCACAGGTGATGCTAAATAGGGATGAGTGTTAAAAAACTCTAAGTGACGTTTTAATGCAGCAGAGCGATCTTCTTTGCTGGTATATAATTTTTTGATAGCTGGGATCATTGAGTAAACCCAACCACCATTTTGCATACGTTCATAATTCCAAGAACCTTGGAGGAAAGTCGAACGCCAAGCAACCGCTAAACGATCTTTTTTGCTTAATTGAATTCTATCAGTCATTTTTTTTCTCCAAGTTCTTAGTAATCATTTAAAATGTCGTCAAGTGGATCGCCTTTATCGCCGCCATTTGAAGAGTTTCCACGTTCAGAAAGGCTAAGATAGATTAACGCCAAGGCAATGCCGAGCGCACCTAGCGCAATTAAGGTTAATTGTGATATCGCTGCAACCACAAAGCCAATAATGAAAAATGGCCATACTTCGCGGTTTGCCATCATATTAATGACCATGGCGTAACCAACCGCAACAACCATTCCTCCACCAATTGCCATACCTGTTGTTAACCATTCAGGCATCGCTTCTAATGCGCCTTTTACCGTTTCAGCAGGGATAAATAAAAGAGCTGCTGCTGGGATTGCGATTCTTAGACCTTGCAAACAGATCCCCAAAATTTGCAATAATTCTATTTTACGAATATTTGCTTCTTCTGCTGCAGCATCCATCATATGGACTAATGGAACAGCAATAGTTCGCACAATCATAGTTAAGAATAATCCAGCTACAGCAAGTGGAATGGCAACTGCAATTGCGGTTGAAACACCAGCGACACCTTGCCCACCTAAAACTAAAATGATAGATGAAGCCACTGCGGCTAATGCTGCATCAGGTGCGACTGCTGCCCCAATGTTTGCCCAACCTAATGCAATCATTTGTAATGATCCACCTAATACAATACCCGCTTCTAAATTTCCGGTCACAAGTCCAATCAACGAACAAGCAACCAAAGGTTGATGAAATTGAAACTGATCTAAAATCCCTTCCATACCAGCTAGGAAGGCAATAACTATCACCAAAATGATAGCAATAATTGATAATGTCATAATATAACCCCTTAAATAAACTAATTCTTTTGCTCAGCTAATTCTTGTTTCGCTTTCTTTAATAATTCATCCATATTATCGTTAGAATCATTAGGTACTTTACGAACGTCAAATTTGACGTTTTTAGCTTTTAACTTTTCGAAGGTTTCAACGTCTTGTGCATTCATTGATAACACTTTATTAACCATGACCTTACCCACAGAATGTGCCATCGAACCAACATTGACAACATTGATATCAACACCACCTTCAATGGTTCTTAATACATCTTCAGGGTTTTCAAATAGCAATAAAGCTTTGGTATTGCCAAAACGAGGATCATGCGAAACTTCAATGATTTTTTTGATAGGAACCACGTTTGCTTTCACACCAGGAGGCGCCGCTTCTTCAATCAGTTTTTTTCTTAACTGGTCCTTAGCAACTGAATCTGATACGACAATAATACGGGTAGGATTGGTTGATTTTGTCCAAGAAGTGGCGACTTGACCATGTAATAAGCGAGAATCGATACGAGCTAACACAATTTTCATCTTTCCATCACCGACAACTGTACCTTCTGGAATAGCTGCAGCGGGTTTAGATGTTTGTGTTTTGGCAGGTTCAACTGTTGCGCGAATGCCTTCTTTAGCAGATTCTAAAATTGCTGATGCAATTTCTTTGGCTGTTTCCATCGAAAAGCGTGATGAGTAAGCTTCAATTAACATAGGTAAGTTTAAACCAGCTACAATCGCCCAATTACTATGTTCACCACATAAATTATTCGCTTGATTGAAAGGTGTTCCGCCCCATAAATCCACTAAAAAAAGCACTTCATCTTGATTATCGAATGTTGCTATTGCAGCAAGCATTCTCTCTTTTAAACTTTCAGGACTATCACTTGGATGCAAGGTAACCGCTTTAACGTTTTCTTGTTCACCAAATATCATTGTTCCTGATTGTAGAATCCCTTCTGCAAACTCGCCATGAGTTGCAAGAATAATTCCTACCATAGATCTTCCTCCAAATATTTATCTCATTGGATAATAATAAATTACTTTAAATGAGCACCAAAAACTAGTTTGGTTTAGTTAAGTCATATGTAAAAACATTGAACATAAAAAGTCTGTTTATAAAAAATATGAGGTACATAGTTGTTTGTAAAACAAATGTTTATATTCCTAATTTTTATATAATTAACTGTTAAATCATAACATTTATTAATAAGTTAAGTATAGATAATCTATTTTTTTATAGAAGAATTTTATCTATTTTTAAAAAATCATTTATTCTTGTTACGAAATTTTGCTAATTATTGATCATCCATCTAATAATGGATACTGTTATTTTATGCTTATTGATAATCAGTATTTAATCTTATTATATGATGATTATTACTGGTTATTGACGCAAAATTAATTATCAGTTATTTAATCCATAATGATGGATTTTGATATTAAATCAACAAGTTGTTGACTAAAACATCTACCATTTTAGACTTTTAAGATGATTTTCTTCAAAGCTAATTGATTGGTTTTTGTCCATTTCGTCAGGTATGTTTTGCTAACATGCAACTCAATATTGCTGCTGATTTAATTTTAAGGAGTTTTTTATCGCTCAACTTTAGATCACATCAAACAATGTCAAAGATAACTGATGTGATCTATACGCTAAATTAGATTGTCTTAGTTTTTTGATTTACCAAATGCAACTGTAAAAATTAAATTGAGATTATTTTCGTCAAATGTACTATATTGCTATTTTTTAAAAATACATTTGAACTAAAAATCACCTTTTTTAAAGGTATTTTAATCGTTATTTTATAAGCCATGATCTTTTAGCGCACGACGAATAAATCCACTATTTTCTGATAGGACCTTTTTGGCTTGCGTAAAAGATAGATTAGCTAAAATCATTAAAATAGCTGTTTTACAGTGTCGATTACTTTGTTGTAATGCTAAAGTCGCGGTTTGTCGGTCACAATCGGTTGCTTGCATAACAATTGATATTTGGCGCTCAATCAGTTTAGCATTGGTTGCTTCAACATCTACCATCAAGTTACCGTAAACTTTGCCAATTTTAATCATACTTGCTGTGGTTAACATATTTAGTACAAGCTTTTGTGCCGTGCCCGCTTTCATTCTAGATGAGCCGGTGATCACTTCTGCACCAACAATGGGAGTGATTGCGATATCGGCTAATTCAAGCATGGGAGCTTTGGGATTGCAGCATAAGCTTACAACTTTGCACCCCAGTGATTTAGCAAAGTGCATGGCACCAAGAACATAAGGTGTGCGCCCACTAGCTGCAATTCCGACTAAAACATCGTTGGCTGATAAATTGATCTTGGTTAAATCACGTTCAGCTAATTGTGGATTGTCTTCAGCATTTTCAACAGCATGAAAGATTGCCTGCTGACCACCAGCGATTAAGCCGATGACCAGTTCAGGCGGTGTGCCATAAGTTGGTGGGCATTCACTGGCATCTAAAATGCCTAAACGGCCCGATGTGCCAGCACCAATGTAAACTAATCTACCTTGATTTAACAAAGCGTGACTAACTACATCTACTGCTTGAGCTATGTTGCTTAATTCTTGCTCTACTGCTAAGGCAACTTTTTTATCTTCATTATTGATAATTTTAAGAATTTCTAATGTAGAGCAATTATCAATTTGTTCACTATTGAGATTGCGGCTCTCGGTTAACATAGAAGATAAATTAATATTTTGCATGTTTTCTTAATCCTAGCCATAGAAGAAATATTATTAGCGTAAATAAGCAACCAAAACCTACACCAATAGCAATAACAGGGAGGTTGAGCGCAACGGCTAAGGTATAAAGCCCTAACATGATCATCATTGCACTATATTCGCTTAAGTTTTGGATTGATATGACACTACCTGCACCAACTAAATCTTTGCCCATTTTTTGGATCAAGGCATTGAGTGGTACTAAGAAAAATCCACCTAGTGCACCAATGATCACTAATAAAATATAGGATGAAATGATATGGCTTTGCAATGTAAAAGCTATAACGGCAATGCCCATCATGATTCCAGCAGGAATACAACGTAATGTTTTATCGATCGAAATAAATGCACTCGCTAAACCAGCGCCAATTACAATGCCGATGGCAACAATGGCATTAAGATTGGTCGGGGTTGAATTGTCAACAATACCTAAAACCACAGGCACCCAGCTAATCAATAAAAAACGTAATGTAATGCCTGCTCCCCAAAATAGGCTGGTGCCTAATAGCGTATATAAAGCTTGTTTATTACTGAAGATGATTTTGACTGTGCGGGTAAAATCTTTCACCATACTGGTAAATTTCCAGTGAATATCTTTTCTTGCAGCAGGTAACTTGGGAATAAATATGTTAGCAATTACGGCGAGTGCATACATTAAAACACAAGTAAGTAAGGATGCACTGACATTCATATCGGCAATATGCCCACCAGCCAAAGAACCCAGCAGAATTGCTGCAATTGTTGATGCTTCAATTAAACCATTCGCTTTTATTAACTTATCACCCGATGTCAGCTCGCCTAAAATACCATATTTTGCTGGAGAGTAACCGGCAGCGCCAATACCCACTAAAAAATAACCGATAAAGGGACTAATATTTAAGCAGATACTTGCTGCGCCAATTAATTTTAGACCATTGGCTATCATCATCGCTTTGCCTTTAGACATACTATCGGCAAATTGGCCAACAAAAGGTGAAAGAATTATAAAAGGAACAACAAAGCTAATTTGTAATACTGATTGGCTCCATTGTGGGTAATGCAAATTTTTAATATAAGCAAGAATAGCAAAAAAGATTGCATTATCCGCAAATGCTGAAAAAAACTGCGCTAGCATGGTTGCTACCATGCCTTTGCTTAATAGTGAATATTGTTTCATAGTAGATTCTGACTTATTCATCGGCCATTTTTCTTAGCGTGATAAAATCGATTTTACCCGTGCCAAGTAATGGTAACTCTTTAACAACCCGAATATCACGTGGAATGGCTAATGTTGGTATACCCAGTTCTTGAGCGGCTTGATTGAGTAATTCTCGATTAATGTTAGACGATGTGGTAAACAGTACAATTGCTTCGCCTTTAGCCGAGTCTGTTTTCACTGTTGCGCCATTCATCGAATCGGGATCGACTTTTTTGGCTAGAGCTTCAACACTTTCTAATGACACCATTTCACCGGCAATTTTAGCAAATCGTTTTAAGCGTCCTTTAATGGTAACAAAACCTTCGTTATCAATAGCGACAATATCGCCAGTATCATACCAACCTTTTTCGACCTTGCCGTTTTCATCTGTGGCAGCAGGGACTTCAAGTTTACCTGGATTTTCAACACGTAAGTAACCTTTCATCACGTTAGGCCCTTTTAATTGTAGTTCGCCACCATCGGTAATCCCTGATATCGGAATTAATCGTGAAATCATACCCGGTAGTAATCGTCCAACTGTGCCCGCTTTAAAGGCCATAGGCACATTAAGGGCAACAACCGGTGCACATTCGGTCACACCATAACCTTCTAAAATACGAATACCAAATTTATCTTTCCATTGTTCTCGAACTGAATCTGGTAGTTTTTCAGCACCCGCAACTACGTAACGTAAGCGCATAAAATCATAAGGGTGTGCATATCGCGCATAGTTAGCTAAGAATGTTGGTGTACCAAATAGAACAGTACAATTTTGGTCATAGATAATTTCGGGAACCATACGATAATGTAATGGATTTGGATATAAAAAGGTTCGACTGCCTGAAAACAGCGGTAAAAATAGACCAGCAGTAATACCAAAAGCATGAAACAGTGGCAAAGCTGACATAAAACGGTCTGCTGGTGTTGGATCGATAACTGTTCGAATTTGTTCTACATTGGCAATCAAACTATTATGGCTATGTACCACACCTTTAGGATTACCTTCAGATCCGGAAGTAAAGAGTACTAATGCTTCGTCATCACTAGATTGACGACGCTGAACCAAACGTGGAATATATTGATGAATTAAAATATATAATTTATCACTGAAGGTTAAGCTTTTACGTAAATCTTCAAGGAAATACCATTTAACACCCTTGACTTCTTCAAGTAAGTAATCAAGCTTACCTTTTTGGATGAATTTTCGAGAAGTAATAATGGTTTTAATTTCAGCCGCTGTTACCGCACAGGTTATGCCTTTGGTGCCTGCTGTATAATTAAGCATTGCTGGAATTCTGTTTTTAACCGATAAACCAAAAATAGTTGCAACAGTAATTGTTGCATTTGGTAATAACAGTCCGACTCGTTCTTTTCTTTTCGTTATTTTAGCAATGATGCAACTAACACCAATAATTTGTTTAAGAAGGTTTCGGTACGACGCTTCCGATGTTGTCGGGTCTTGCACCATACGTGACTTAACCCCGTATTTTACTTGTGCTTCAAGTAAAGCTTCAAATAGTGTCAATTTGGGGCGACTTGCCATGCGAGCATTCATCATAATTTCATGCAGTTTTTCGCCTGCAATGTAACGCCTATCTCTGGCTTTTGGCGCATTTGGCATTGGAATAGAGGTCGGCTCAAGAACATGAATTGTTATCTTTGGAAACAAATGCCGTTTGAATAATCCTTTTAAACGACTGGTTAAGGTAAACTCCGCCCCTTCAATCCAAACTGGTACGATAGTCGCTTTAGAACGAGCCGCAACAAAAGCCGCACCATCATAAATTTTCATTAACGAACCTGTTATTGTGATTCGGCCTTCAGGGAAAATCACAATTGGCCGGCCTTTTTCAATTTCACGAACTAATCGTTTTATTGCCATAGGACTGATAGGATCCATTGGCACAAAATCAACATAACGCTTTGCTAAACGTACCAACCAATGGTCTATATAGCCTGCGTAGATAGCAAAAACAGGTTTTACTGGTAAAAAAACACCGATTAAAACGCCATCGAGGAAGGAAACATGATTAGGCGTGATAAGAAGCCTATCTTGTTTTAAATTATCTAGATTGCCATGAACTTTAACATGAAATAAAATCTTAAGAAAAAATTTTAGTATTTTAAATAACATCTGATTTCTCAATTGTCGTGCAAAATTACACTTTGTCATAATAGTGAAAAAGTAAGCAATATACAAGATAAGCAATTTATCCTGTTATTTCAATTAAAACAAAACATTATTATAAATGCCATTAGGGCTATTGAATAATTAGACAATCGATGTTGCTCAAAAAAATAAGCATTAAAAAATGGACTGGAGATAAAATGTTAATATTAACGGCTAATGAGATTAAAAAAGTTTATACCATGCAAGATGCGATTGCAGCAGATAAGCAAGCTTTGAAAATTTATACCGAGGGTAACAGTGAGGTACCATTACGGATTAATTTTGATATGCAAAAGGGGCAGAGTTTATTTATGCCTGCACATATAAAAGGGAGCGATATTGTCGGCATTAAAATTGTGTCAGTCTTTCCTGATAATCCAACCTTAGGTAAGCCATCAGTACCGGCACAAGTCTTATTGCTTAATCCACAAACAGGTGAAGTTTGTGCAATGTTAGATGGCACTTATGTTACTCAACTTCGAACTGGTGCGGTACAAGGCGCGGCAACAGATTTATTAGCGCGTAAAGATGCTCGTCGCGCGGTATTAATTGGTACGGGAGGACAAGCTGTATCTCAGTTGGAGGCAATGCTAACTGTTCGTCCACTAACAGACGTGGCCATTTTTGATATTGATAGTGAAAAAGCCAAACAGTTCACCGAAGCGATGAAAAGACAATTTGAACATTTCTCTGCTAATTTTTATTGCTCACAGGACTTGGATCAAGATATTAGTCAAGCCGATATTATTACTTCTGTGACGACTTCAAAAGTAGCGACGTTTAATGGTGCTAACGTTAAACCAGGCACTCATATTAATGGTGTTGGTGCTTATACGCCAGAAATGCATGAAATTCCAAGTGATGTAGTGAAAAAATCGTCTATTCGTGTTCTTGATACTAAAGCAGGTGTTTTTGCTGAAGCCGGCGATATCATCGATCCGATCAATCAAAAGTTAGTGTCTAAAGATGATTTTTTAGAATTAGGCAATTTAGTGATGGACTCTACGCTATGTCGTGAAAATGATCAGCAAATTACGTTATTTAAAACCGTTGGTACCGCTGTGCTAGATGTTTACGTTGGCTATGATATTTACTTAAAAGCCAAACAAAAAGCAATCGGCTTAATAATATAAAATAGGGCAATAGCCCTTTTTTTTACACAAATTTTTAAGTAAGCAATAGCCTTTTATCGATATAAAACTTAACTTTTTAATTCTTCTTTTTGCGAACGCCCAAGTAATGCCATTGCCGCTTGTTTTGGATCTTTATGTTCATATAGGACTTGATATATCTGTTCTGTAATTGGCATATCGACGTGATTGTTTTTAGCTAATAGCCAGACTTCTTTGGTGTTTTTATATCCTTCGACAACTTGAGCTATCGTTTTTTGTGCTTCTTCAATGGTTTTATTTTGACCTAATAATATACCAAAGCGACGATTACGTGATTGATTATCAGTACAAGTTAAGACCAGATCACCAAGCCCAGCCATCCCCATAAAGGTGGCAGGGTCAGCGCCAAGTTTAGCACCTAATCGCATCATTTCAGCCAATCCTCGGGTAATTAGCGCTGTTCGAGCATTGGCACCAAAACCAAGTCCATCAGATAGACCTGCACCAATAGCAATAACATTTTTGACAGCGCCACCTAGTTGTACGCCAATAAAATCTTTACTGCTATAAACACGAAAACTTTTACTACAGTGAAATAAATTCTGTAACTCAGTTAAAAACAAATCATCGGTCGATGCAACGGTCACTGCAGTGGGTAAACCTGATGCGACTTCTTTGGCAAAGGTCGGACCAGAAATGACTGCTAAAGGAATTTCATTACCTAGAATTTCTCTTGCTACATCTTGTAATAAACGTCCTGTGTCGGCTTCTAAACCCTTTGTCGCCCAAACGATTTTTGAATCTTTACGTAAAAAAGGTTTAATTTGCTTTAAAATAGTAGCAAAAGCGTGACTAGGTACTACAATAAGTAAGATGGGCGCAGCACTAACAGCGGTTTGTAAATCCGTTTCAACCTGTAATTCAGGTGGAAAAGCAATATCTGGTAAAAATTGCTTATTTTGCCTATCTTGCTGCAAAATAGTCATTTTATCAGGGTTATGACCCCATAATAGTGTTGGATGACCATTACGAGCCAGTAATATTGCTAAAGAGGTTCCATAGGAACCTGCTCCAATGACTGTTACTACAGCGCTTTTTTTCATGAATAATCCGATAAACTGATTAAAAATTTATTGCCAAACAACCACTATTGTAGTGTTTCAGCAGAACTAGCTTCAGCTTGTTGTTGAAGATAGTTAAGGAATAGTGCATCAAAATTTACTGGCTCTAAATTAAGTTGAGGGAATGTACCTTTGGTCACTAAACTTGACACGACTTCTCGAGCATAAGGGAACAATATATTTGGACAGTAAGCCCCAACGCAGTGTTGTATTTGGTTTTCATCAAAGCCAATTAATGAAAAAATACCGGCTTGAGTAACTTCACATATATACACAACTTCATCTTGTGACTTCACTGTTACTGTGACGCGCAAAGCAACTTCATACACGCTTTCATTCAAAATTTGAGATGATGAATTAAGTTCAATATTCATGTCAGGTTGCCATTGTTTTGTAAAAATTTCTGGCACATTATTGGTTTCGAACGAAACATCTTTAGTATAAATACGTTGAATTGCGAATTGTGTTTCGGCTTGTTGTGTATTGTTTTGTTCAGTCATGATAAAACCTTATTTATTTTTAAATTATATTATTTTCTAACTAATGGTAAATTTTCGCCATTCCATCCAGCAATGCCATCTTTTAAGGCATAAACATGTAAAAAACCTTGTTTTACAAGAATTTCACCAATATTTGTTGATGATAAGCCATTTTCATCGATTAAAATAATAAGATCCTCTTTGAATTTATCAATGGTTTTGGCGCTTGCATTTTTAATATCAATCGGCAAGATATTATGAGATTCAGTCACATGCCCTTTTTTGAAGCTATCAGCAGAACGAATATCAACAATAACGGCATTTTGCTTATTGATCATATTGATTGCTTGAGCATTATTAATAATCTTAACTTTCGATAATTTGCTTTTAATCGTTAATACAATGATTGCAATGAATAACACAATCCAACCGAGTGAAAGTAAAAGGTGATTTTTTACAAAAGGAATAATTTCGAGTGTAATAAAGTCCATACTTATGTGATTACCTGATTTTTTCGATATAAGCTAAGATTATAGCGATATTATGCGGTGAAATATAGTACCATTATGTGAAAACATTATTAATGTCATGATGATTATTCGATTTTTAAGTTAAAAATAGATGACTTTAAACAGAATGATATTGATAAGTGGTTACTCAATTGATTACGTTTTTCTAATTTAGTGATATGAATTCCAATCAAATATCCTCCAAATAACGCAAGGAATCTTTATTAGTTTCTCCTATTTTTTGCATATCATGGTGACCAATTTTTCTGGTTTGTTTCAATATTAACCATCGAACAGACAACAAGTAGCACTTACTTTTTCTAATACTAAAATAACACTGAGAAAAACTAAAAATTATTATTGAATTATCATGAGGCATTAAAAAATGCTGGAGTAAAGTTCAAACAAAATATCTGTATGCACCAATACTGAAAGTTTATAAAAGCTGCAACTGTATATAACTTATTTTATATTGGTTTTAGTTTAAGCTTTTGTAATCTTTGATTAGGTAGCAATGATTGGTTTTGGTGCATTACTTTGGTGCTTATTGCTTTATTTTGGTGCAATAATAATATTTGTGTTATTATCAGGTTAGCTTATTGACCACTTAAGCATGGTTAAAAAATGGCATCATATTTGCATAACTGTAAACAACTTGGCAAAAATGCCTTTTAAACTGAACAATTATTTGTCCTTAATGGAGAAGATACATGTCTACACAAAAAGTTTTAACACTAATTAAAGAAAACGATGTTAAGTTTGTTGATTTACGTTTTACCGACACAAAAGGTAAAGAACAACACGTAACAATTCCTGTTAGCCAAATTGATGCTGATTTCTTTGAAGATGGTAAGATGTTTGACGGTTCATCAATTGCAGGTTGGAAAGGTATTAATGAATCAGACATGGTATTAATGCCAGATGCATCAAGTGCGGTAATTGATCCATTTTTTGAAGATGTGACGTTAAATTTGCGTTGTGATGTTTTAGAGCCTGCGACATTGCAAGGTTATGATCGCGATCCCCGTTCAATCGCTAAACGTGCTGAAGAGTTTTTAAAATCATCAGGTATTGCTGATACGGTTATTTTTGGACCAGAGCCAGAATTTTTCTTATTTGATGATGTGCGTTTTGGTACGCCAATGTCAGGTAGCTTTGTACATATTGATGATATCGAAGCAGCTTGGAACTCAGGCACTAAATATGAAGAAGGCAATAAAGGCCATCGTCCAGCAGTTAAAGGTGGTTACTTCCCACTTCCTCCCGTTGATTCATCCCAAGATATTCGTTCTGAAATGTGTTTAATCATGGAGCAATTAGGTTTAGTTGTTGAAGCGCATCACCATGAAGTAGCAACAGCAGGTCAAAACGAAATTGCTTGTCGTTTTAATACATTAACTAAAAAAGCCGATGAAGTGCAAATTTATAAGTATGTAGTACAAAATGTTGCGCATGCTTATGGTAAAACAGCGACATTTATGCCTAAACCGATGTTTGGCGATAATGGTTCAGGTATGCACTGCCACCAATCATTAGCCAAAGATGGGGTAAACTTATTTGCAGGCGATAAATATGCGGGCCTATCTGAAATGGCGCTATATTATATCGGTGGTATTATTAAACATGCTAAAGCAATTAATGCCTTTACCAACCCTGCAACTAACTCGTATAAACGTTTAGTCCCAGGTTATGAAGCACCAGTGATGCTTGCTTACTCAGCACGTAACCGCTCTGCGTCAATTCGTATTCCTGTTGTGACTAGCCCTAAAGCACGTCGCATTGAAGTTCGCTTCCCAGATCCAGCCGGTAACCCATACTTATCATTTGCAGCGCAGTTAATGGCTGGTTTAGATGGCATTATCAATAAAATTCATCCGGGCGATGCGATGGATAAAAACTTGTACGATTTACCACCAGAAGAGTCTAAATTAATTCCACAAGTGGCTGGCTCACTTGAAGAAGCACTTAATGCTTTAGATGCAGATCGTGAGTTCTTAACTCGTGGTAACGTATTTACTAATGACACTATCGATGCTTATATTGATTTAAAACGTCAAGATGTTGATCGTGTTCGTATGACTCCACATCCTGTTGAATTTGAGTTGTACTATAGTTTATAAGTTATTTTCGATTTAACTTAAAATGCTCCACCGCTAATCAGCGGTGGTGTCTAGCGAGGGCGGGAATTGAAACGATGACATTTGATAATGAATCTGATGCTAATCTTGTTCTCGATTCAATAATCACAAGTATTTTATTGCTCGATAAAAATCTTCATATTCTTTATGCCAATACGGCAGCTCAGCAATTATTATCGCAAAGCACAAAAAAATTATTAGAGAGTTATTTGCCTGATTTATTGAGCTATTATTCGTTGGATTTTGAACTCATGTTAAGTGCGTTAGAACAAAATCAAGGTTTTACGGATAATGAAGTCAATTTAGTGATTAATAATGAATTGCATATTTTATCATTAACGGCACAATTATTAGCAAATGGACGCATTCTTATTGAAATGGCGCCATTAAATAACCATAAGCGTCTTAGCCAAGAGCAATTACAACAAGCTCAACAAAGTGCTGCTCGAGAATTAGTTAGAGGGCTTGCTCATGAAATTAAAAATCCATTGGGTGGTCTACGTGGCGCGGCTCAATTATTATCTCGGGAATTACCTAAAAATGAATTACAAGATTATACACAAATTATTATTGAGCAAGCCGATAGACTCAGAAACCTGGTTGATAGATTACTGGGCCCTCAGCAGCGGTTACAGCAAAAAGAACAAAATATTCACAAAGCAATAGAACGAATCTATGCTTTACTCTGTTTAGAAAAGCCAATTAATATTCAAATTTTACGTGATTATGATCCAAGCTTACCTGAGTTAATTCATGATTCTGAACAGATAGAACAAGTGATTTTAAATATTGTCCGTAATGCATTGCAGGCTATAGGAACAAAAACAGGAACAATAACGATAAGAACAAGAACGGCCTTTCAGGTGACTTTACATGGACAACGTTATCGACTTTGTGCCCGCATTGATATTGAAGATAATGGGCCTGGCGTACCGGTTCATATACAAGATACCTTGTTTTATCCAATGGTGAGTGGTTATGAAGGGGGAACAGGAATTGGACTTTCGATTGCACATAATATAGTCGATCAACATCATGGAAAAATTGAATTTAATAGTTGGCCTGGACATACTGAATTTTCTGTCTATTTGCCAATTAAACAATGAGGTAAATTAAAATGAATGTTTGGATTGTTGATGATGATAGTTCAATTCGATGGGTATTAGAAAAAGCACTTACCAATGCTCACTTTAACTGCGTTACTTTCGCGAATGGTCAAGAAGTGATTGATGCGTTAGATACGCATGTGCAAAAACCTGCTGTATTGATCTCGGATATCAAAATGCCAGGACTTGATGGGTTAACCTTGTTACATTATGTGAAGGAACAAATACCGAATTTACCTGTAATTATCATGACAGCCCATTCAGATCTTGATGCAGCGGTCAATGCTTATCAAAAAGGTGCTTATGACTATATTCCTAAACCATTTGATGTGGATGAAGTCATTCAATTAGTTGAACGCGCAATTTTACAAACGCAAACAAACAAGACAAGTCAAACCACAACAGCAAAAGCCTCAACCGGTATTATTGGTGAAGCCCCCGCGATGCAAGAGGTTTTTCGTATTATTGGGCGGTTATCTAAATCATCGATTAGTGTATTAATAAATGGTGAGTCAGGAACCGGTAAAGAGTTAGTTGCCAAGGCGTTACACATCCATAGTCCGCGTTCACAATCGCCTTTTATTGCTCTTAATATGGCCGCAATTCCTAAAGATTTGATTGAATCCGAACTTTTTGGGCATGAAAAGGGCGCTTTTACTGGCGCTGCTCAAATCAGACATGGTCGATTTGAACAAGCTAATGGTGGAACCCTATTTTTGGATGAAATTGGCGATATGCCGTTAGATGTGCAGACGCGATTATTACGCGTACTTGCTGATGGACAATTTTATCGAATTGGTGGTTATTCACCGGTTAAAGTCGATGTACGGATTATTGCCGCAACCCATCAAGATCTTCAAGCGAGAGTAAGAGAAGGTAAATTTAGAGAAGATCTTTTTCATCGTTTAAATGTTATTCGTATTTTATTACCACCGTTACGAGACAGAGCACAAGATATTCCAAAACTTGCTGAACACTTTTTGCATACAACTGCAAAAGAATTAGGTGTTGAAAGTAAAATTTTTAGTCCAGAAGCTTTAAAAATTTTATGTATGTCAAAATGGCCAGGGAATGTTAGGCAGCTTGAGAATACCTGTCGATGGGTCACAGTTATGTCCTCAAGTAAAGAAATACTGGTACAGGATTTGCCACCTGAACTACTACAAATGTCTATGCCTAAAAATTCAATAGAGTATGAACCCCACTCTCAACCATTTCATCAACCAGAACTTGAAATGAATTGGCAAAATTTACTTGAAAATTGGGCTAAACAAGCACTAATTGCAGGCAAAACGGGTATATTAACCGAAGCAGTAAACGATGTTGAACGTATTTTATTAAATTGTGCGTTAAACTTTACGCGTGGTCATAAACAAGATGCCGCACATTTATTAGGATGGGGACGTAACACGTTAACAAGGAAGTTGAAAGAATTATCAGATGATACACAAAATAAATTAGATGAGCTTTGATCATTAATTAAATAAGTTAGTTTGATTACTTTTGAATTAAAGTTTTTAAACTAACTCAATTAAAGTTTATTTGAACAACGACTTTTCAATTCTTAACAAAAAATTTGTATATTTATTTCTGATTTTCTCTCATTATTAATTAGAACCATAATTAACATTTTTCTATTTTTAGAGCAATGTGATTCATTTAATATGATTTTGGTTGTTATTCTTTTAAAAAAAAACAAAAAATAACTTTTCGCATAAAAAAACGAATTTATGCAGAAATATATTGACATTTAGGAAGGGAAACATATATAATGTTTAAAACGCAAAACCTGTAAAACCCTATTTATCGTTAGATAAATCGTTATATTTAAGTTTATTCTTTCACTCTAATCATTTTCGATCCTCAATTAACTTCTTATTCTCCTTTTTAAGAGGAAAAACAGCTCTTTTTAATCAGAAAATATTTAATTCAGTTTCTTTTTATTTAAAATTTATTGGTATCATTTTAGGATTAATCACTGCTAATTCAGTTAATTCGTTAACTGCCACCACTTCAGCTGCAATTCATGGCAATGCACCATATTTAACTTTTGATAATGGAGCTACTAGCAGAAATAAAACAGATCCGCTTTTGAATATTACGCTTTACGATGGTCGAAGTTATAGCATCAAAGATAGTTTATCGACAAAAAGCAACCCAATTCGACTTCCTGCTGGAGGCGAAAAATTAAAAAATATTAAAACTGAACTTCCTTTAAATAAACTGAAAATCAGCTTGTTAGATCTAATTTCAAGTAAGGGTTATTGGAAAGATAATGATGGTGATAAGTTGTATACTGTTTCTGGCAATTTAACGTTAACGGTTAAAAGCGCTGATGGTGAAATGGTAAATAACCCTGAGCAGCTTTTGAATGATGCTTGTAATTCTCCCTATCAACTCAGTTTAACCAGTGATAGCGGCATTTTATCAACTCGCTATGGCTTGCCAAATTCTTCTAATTTTATTGGTAATCAAGCAGTTTACTATCTTATCCCTAATAAAGTGACCACTCCTTATTTTTGCTTTGCTCGGCCTAATTTAAAGTATAATGATAGCGATCCTTTTCCAAATTTTACATCTATGTCGGGACCAACAAGTCAATGGGATGGTAGTAAAGGATTTAAACTTCAAACCTTATATCAACCTTCGACCAATTTTCCAACCACAGCATCAAAAGGACTGTATTTTTATTTAACGGTAGCAGGGGCATTATCAAGTGAATTAAGCTATAGTAAATCGCCACAAAACTCTGGGATTAGCTTAAATATTACTACCGATAATATTAAACAAATCAATGTTGCTAAAGTAGAATTTCAAGGACCAGATAATGGTTCAAGTGCTGCAGAAGCTGCAACTGCAAAAGATCCAACTACTTTTACCATTTATTCAGATAAGAATAAAAAAAATATGATATACCGCTTCACAATAAGTAAATGGTTTATAGCAAAACCTGGTTATATTGACTATCCTTCTGCTAAATCCTACTGTGAAAATTTAGGTTACAAAATAGCTAGTATTATTGACTTAACTAATGCAAATGGTTGGGAATGGCAAGGTGGTTTGCCTAATCAACCCAATAATTACCAGCGTAGAATTGGTCAAACTTTATTTGCTGAATGGGGATTTACTGATAAGAATTATTATACAAATAGTGATCTAGAGTATGGTGATTATTGGACTGGGCAAATATACGACAATCTGAATGAGCCTTATCTTGTCCATTCAGATACCGGTGATGTATATCATGGTTATCTTGGTGGTAATAAACAGCGAGTTGCTTGCGTTAACTGATAGCTTTAACACAAATTTAGTATGAAAATTATTTCCTCACAGCCAATTATAACGGTGTGAGGAGTGGCACTAATAACATTGTCATCTTCACTGGATAAAATGTATTTATTCGATTGTTATATTTCTAATCTACCTAAAACACCCATTCTTTTATTCTATTAAAGTTAATTGAATAGCTTTATTTTTTTCGTTACAATCTAATGCAAATGATAATTGTTATATTTATCATTTCTTTTTTTATCAAGAATGATGATTAGGAGCCAAAATGTATTCACGTATCAAATTTAAGTTTATAGTGTTGTTAACAGCGCTA
This sequence comes from uncultured Gilliamella sp., assembly GCA_945276085.1. GTDB lineage: Bacteria > Pseudomonadota > Gammaproteobacteria > Enterobacterales > Orbaceae > Gilliamella. The sequence goes on along the minus strand of CALYPO010000014.1, from coordinate 13,393 downwards.
TTTGTGTTAGCGGGATGTGATGATAATAAAAAAAATGAGCAAAGTTCAGTTAATAAAATAACCATTGAGCATGCGCAAGGTAAAACTGATGTACCTGAAAACCCTAAAAAGGTGGTTGTTTTTAATATCGCAACACTCGATATTATGGATGCTTTGAATATTCCTGTCTCAGCGGTTCCTCAATCTGATGTGCATTTCCCTGATTTTTTATCGAAATATAGTGATAAAAGTTATACTAATGTGGGGACGTTATTTGAGCCAAATTATGAAGTTTTAAGTTCATTAGCGCCTGATGTTATTATCGCAGGTGGTCGTGCGAACGATGTTTATAATAAATTAAATGATATTGCGCCAACTATTTCTCTTGATATTGATCCAAATAACTTTTTGGCAAGTTTAACACAAAGAACTGAACAATTAGGCACGTTGTTTAATAAACAAGATCAAGCTAAAAAGCTTATAGCTGATTTTAATCAAAAAATTGAACAACTTAAACCAAAAACAAATACCGCTGGAAGTGCACTAGTCATTATGGTTAATGGTGGCAAAATGTCAGCATATGGACCAAAATCTCGCTTTGGTTTTATCTTTGATATATTAGGTTTTAAACCTGCCACAACATTCCAAGAAGCAGGGCGTCATGGTAACGCAGTTACCTCTGAGTTTATTTTAAGTGTTAATCCACAGTGGCTTTTTGTTTTAGATAGAGATAATGCTATTGGAAATAAAGAAGCGCAATCAGCTCAACAAGTTTTAAATAATGATTTAATTCAAAAAACGGATGCATGGCAAAATAATCATATTGTCTATTTAGATTCAACCTCAATGTATATTGCTGGTGGTATTCAAACTTATAGCCACTTAATGGATCAAATAAGCGAAGCTTTACAAAAAACATCAGCTAATTAATCAAAGATATGGTTAAGTCGTTTTATTTTATTACAGGCATTTTCATTTTGTTGATAATGTCTGTAATAAGTTTATTTATTGGGGCTGGGAATGTCACGCTATCTGATCTTTGGATCGATAGTACGATGCGAGAGATTTTTTTTGTTAGCCGCGTTCCCAGAACCGTTGCTTTATTATTTGCAGGTAGTGCCATGAGTGTTGCCGGTTTAATAATGCAATTGTTAACCCAAAATCGATTTGTTGAACCTACTTTAGTTGGCACTACTCAATCAGCCAGTCTTGGTTTATTAATTATGATGGTTCTTGCACCAAGTGCAAGTGTGATGACAAAAATGGTTGTTGCCAGCTTATTTGCTATGGCGGGTACAATGATTTTTATGGCGATTTCCCGAAAAATCATTTTCAAATCAGCATTGATGGTGCCGCTTATTGGTATTATGTTGGGGGCAGTCATTAGCGCGATTACAACATTTTTCGCTATGTATTTTGATTTATTACAATCGCTTGGTGGTTGGGAATCAGGCGACTTTTCAGGTATTTTACAAGGCCGTTATGAATTATTATGGTTAGTCGGCGGTTTGACATTGCTTGCTTGTTGGAGTGCCGATCAATTTACCGTTGCAGGTTTGGGGCGCGACTTTTCAGTTAATGTAGGTCTTAATTATCGTCGAGTCATGTTGACGGGACTTATTGTTATTGCATTAATTGGTGGGATTGTTGTTGTGGTCGTTGGTGTTTTACCTTTTTTAGGATTGATTGTGCCAAACATTGTAAGTTTATTATTTGGTGATAATGTTCGTAAAACGATACCTTGGATCTGTTTATTTGGCAGTGGATTAGTATTAATTTGTGACATTATTGGTCGGCTAATTCGTTATCCCTTTGAAATTCCCGTGAGTGTTATTCTTGGCGTAGTTGGCGCTATTATTTTCTTAATATTATTGAGTCGAAGACGCCATGTCAGTTAATCAAAAACGTTATACAATAAGTCAAAAAAGAGTATTTTTGTTATTTATTCTGTCTTTAATTTGTATAAGTTGTTTTATGACTTTAAACCTTAAAGGCAATATTAGTTATATATTGATGCACCGAACTTGGATTGTGCTAACCATGATTCTGGTTGCTTTTGCTGCATCGACTTCTACCTTACTTTTTCAAACCGTGACCAATAATCGAATTTTGACTCCATCAATTATGGGATTTGAATCTTTGTTTGTGTTAATCCAAACGATTGTGATCTTTTTTATTGATACACAAGGTATTCCCTATATTGGGATTATTGGTAAATTTGTATTTGAATCATTATTATTAATTTTATTTTCTCTCTTTTTATACCGTGGTTTATTCACTAAACTCAAACAAAATCTACATTTAGTTTTATTAATCGGTATTATTTTAGGTACGTTGTTCCGTAGCTTTTCTAACTTACTGCAACGTTTAATGACGCCAACAGAATTTGCTGTGTTACAAAGTCGAATTTTTGCAACATTTACCCGTGCTGAACCTGTCTTGATTATCTTTTCATTAATAATAGCCGCTGTGATTGGTGTATTTTTGTGGAAAATGCGATTTCGATTCGATGTACTTGCTTTAGGTCGGGATAATGCGATTAGTTTAGGTATCGATTATCAAAAGAGCGTTACAATAATTTTATTACTCGTTTCAGTTTTAGTCGCAATATCGACGGCATTGGTTGGACCGTTTACTTTTTTGGGTCTATTGATCGCTAATCTTGCTTATAGTATTAGCGGATCAAGCCAACATCGTTATTTACTGCCTACCGCTTTTTTATTGGGTATCATTTTTCTGGTCGGTGGGCAAATGTTTCTAGAGCGTGTGTTAAATATGGTTGGCGCTTTATCTATAGTGATTGAATTTATTGGTGGTTCTTTGTTTATTTTCTTATTATTGAAAAAGGTTCCAATGTGATTGAAATTGAAAATGTTTGTAAAAATTATCAAACTATACCCGTATTAAAAAATGTCAATGCGACTATTTCGCAAGGTGGGATTACGGCAATTATTGGACCGAATGGTGCAGGTAAATCAACGCTTTTATCGATTATCAGTCGACTTTTAGTGGCTGATGAAGGTGTTGTTAAAATTCAAAATATGGATGTTGTTAATACACCAAGTGATAAACTTGCGACCTATTTATCTGTTTTAAGACAAGAAAATCGGTTTACCAGTCGGTTAACTGTTTTTGAACTTGTTGGCTTTGGGCGTTATCCTTATACCAAAGGGCGCTTAAATGCTGATGATTATAAGCATATCAATCAAGCTCTGGATTTTTTGAATCTTACCGAATATAAAGATCGTTTTATTGATGAGTTATCCGGTGGTCAGCGCCAGCGTGCTTATGTGGCTATGATTCTTTGTCAAGATACCGAATATGTCTTACTCGATGAACCACTCAATAATTTAGACATGAAACATGCGGTTGCTATGATGAAACAATTACGTCGAGCAGCAGATGAACTCGGTAAAACCATCGTTATTGTCATTCATGATATTAATTTTGCATCCGTTTATTCAGACTATATTTTGGCGATGAAAAATGGTGAGCTTGTTTATCAAGGTAGTCCAGAGCAAATTATGAATTCACAACTTTTAGAGGATATATTTGATACTCCTATAAAAATTGAGAATGTCCAAAATCAAAATATTGCGATTTATTATTAACTTATTTTTTATGCTTGATATCGAACATAAACGAATTCAAACTTTAACCAGTTGAACAATGATTGTTCCTGCATTAACACTGTTAATCATCAGATAAAACAATTAAGGTTTACAATTTCTCTTTATTCATGTTTAATTGCCAACAATATGTTTGCTGAGACTATATTATGAAATTAGACGAAATTGCTTTGTTAGCGGGTGTGTCTCGAACTACAGCTAGCTATGTAATTAATGGAAAAGCAAAAAAATATCGTGTTAGTGATAGAACGATTGAAAAAGTCTTAGCGGTCGTTAAAGAGCATAACTATCAACCAAATCAAGTCGCAGCAGGACTAAGAGCTGGTAAAACACGCACAATAGGTATTATTATTCCTGATTTGGAAAATAGTAGTTATACAACAATTGCCAATTACTTAGAGCAATTAGCGCGCAAAAATGGATATCAATTATTACTTTCATGTTCTGAAGATAAACCAAGTATTGAGCAAGAGTGCGTAAGGCATCTTCAGCAGCGGCGAGTTGATGCTTTAGTCATATCTTCATCGTTTGTGTCTCCTCAAGATTATAGGTTTTATGATGGTTGGCAAAATAACCAAATTCCATTATTTGCCTTAGATAGAACATTATCCAATAATCAATTTAGAAACATCGTTGGATCTGATAAACAAGATGCCAAAACGTTAGGCTCCACGTTTAGTCAATTTGTTGATGGAACTGTCGTTTATATTGGTGCTTTGCCTAATTTATCGGTTAGTCAATTACGTCTTGAAGGATTTGAATCAATTGCAGCAAACCAGTTTAATAAAGTTGATTTTTTATATGCAAATAATTATAGTCGCTGTGACGCCGAAATTGTATTTAGTCATTGGTTAGAAACGCATGATATACCCGATGGTATTTTCACTACCTCCTTTTCATTATTACAAGGCGCGATTGATTCAATTTTAAAAAAATTTGGCTATCTACCCAATCAACTGACGATTGCTACTTTTGGTGATCATGAACTGCTTGATTTTTTACCGTGTAAGGTGATATCGCTTGCTCAAGATCATCAAGAAGTTTCACAAGTTGTTATCGCATTATTAATGGAAAGCTTGCGTGAACAAAGTTATAAGCCTGGTACAACCATTATTCCAAGGCGGTTGCTATATAGAGGAAGCTTGGGTAGAGCCTGTCTGAGCGATTATAAAAAATAACTTTTTTAAGTTTTAATCAAAAAATTGGATCTAGATCACATATTAATTATTAATAGAGATAATTTATTTGATAAATATTTTAATTGTATTCATCATTGCTGAAACGATTCAATATAATTCAATTAAGGATTTAGAATTGTTGAGTTATTTTAGCAAGCCCAACATTTTAACCCAGAGGTATTTATTCTATGTTTCATTTAGTTAAAGAAAATATTCATTTAAATGAACAAGCGACTAACAAGCAAGAAGCAATAAAAAAAATTGCCGCAGCATTAACGAGTGCAGGTTTTGTTGAAGATGGATATGTTAAAGGTATGCTAGAGCGAGAAGAGCAAGCTGCAACCTATCTGGGTATTGGTATCGCGATTCCTCATGGCACCACAAAAACTCGACATTTAGTGAAAAAAACAGGTGTACAGGTATTTTGTTTTCCAAATGGCGTTGAGTGGGGTGATGATGGTGAAAAAGCTTACTTGGCTATTGGTATTGCGGCAAGCTCTGATGAGCATTTAGAATTACTTCGCCAATTGACACATGTTCTTGGTGAAGATGGCGTTGAAGATAAAATTAAAAAAATTCAAACAGCGGATGAAGCAATTGCTATTTTAACTGACAAAGTAGAGCAACAAGATAACAAATTTACCATTCATCAAGATTCAGTGTTATTAGATATTCAAGCAGATAGCCTAGCAACCCTACAAGCATTGAATGCTTCGCGTTTAAAACAGCACAATGCAGTGAATGCTAATTTTATTGCCGATGTGCTTGATAACAAACCTAATTATTTAGGCAATGGGATTTGGTTAAGTGATAGTAAAAATGGTAATTTAAAAAATGCGATTGCCATTAGCCGTACAGTTAGTCATCTGAGTGAAGATAGTAAACCTGTAAAATTACTTATAACAATGTCGGTTGTTGATGATTCAGTTGCAGAAGTTGTGCATCACATCGCATCGTTGATTTTTAGACAAAAATTAGACCAACTTTTAACAGCAAATGTCGACCAATTAAGTCAGCTACTTATTTCTGGTTCTGAGATCAATAATTCTGAGCATGTTGAATCGATTCCTACTCTTGCTCAATCTAATGCAACCGAATCAAATGATAATGAATTAAGTCGTGAATTTGTTATTCATAATGAAAATGGCTTGCATACACGCCCATCATCTGTATTAGTTAAATTGGTCAAAGAATTTAATAGTAAAATAACAGTTGCCAATTTAGATGGTAAAGGCGAACCTGTAAGTGCAACGAGCTTAATGAAGATTGTTGCTCTGGGTGCTAAAAAAGGCAGCCGTCTTAAATTTACTGCTGTTGGACAAGATGCTGAGCAAGCGCTCAATGCCATAGGTCAAGCCATTGCTAGCGGATTAGGTGAGGGAACTGAATAATGACTTATCGTGTTGCAACAATTACATTAAATCCCGCTTATGATCTATTGGGTTTTTGTCCTAAAGTTGAACTTGGTGATGTTAATTTAGTCCAGACAAATGCACTACTGGCTGCTGGTAAAGGGATTAATGTTGCCAAAGTACTATCAGATCTGGATGTTAAGTTAACGGTAGGCGGTTTTTTAGGTAAAGAAAATCGTGATGGCTTTAACTTACTGTTTAAATCACTAAATGTCGTCGATAAATTTCAAACCATTGATGGGCGCACCCGTATTAATGTTAAATTAACTGAAGAAAATAGCGAAGTTACCGACCTAAATTTTTCTGGTTTTACGATTAACGATCAAGATTGGCAGACTTTCGTTACCGATTCATTAGAATGGTTAAAAGATATAGATATGGTTGCCATTAGTGGTAGTTTACCTGCTGGCGTATCTCTGGAAAAGTTTACAGAATGGATGAAGCAAGTTAAAGCAATTTGCCCTAAAGTGGTATTTGATAGTAGCCGTGATGCTTTAGTAGCAGGTCTTAAAGCCAACCCTTGGTTAATTAAACCAAATGATAAGGAACTTGAAATGTGGGTTGGTCGAAAGTTATCTACGCTTACTGACATCAAAACAGCTGCTTTACAAATTATCGATAGTGGTATTGAAAATGTGGTCATCTCACTTGGCAGCAAAGGTGCATTATGGGTAACAAAAAATGAAGCGTGGATTGCTAAACCCCCAAAATGCCAAGTTGTTAGTACAGTTGGTGCGGGTGACTCAATGGTCGCTGGATTAATGTATGGTCTTATGACTAATCAATCAATTAAAGATACGTTAGTGTTTGCATCAAGTGTTGCAGCGCTATCTGTTGAACAAGCAGGCGTAGGCATTTCTGATCGTCAAGCTGTAACAAATATGCTCGGCAAAATTGAAATTAACGCTGGATAGGAGTATTCATGAATATATATATTGTTGAAGGTAGTAATACAGGTCCAGTAAATGGACGATTAGCTAAAGCTGAACTTATTTTAGCTGCTAATGCTTTAAATTTAAATGTAGTTGAAAACGCAGCAAATGCCGATGTGATTGTTGCAGTGGGTACAGGATCAATTGCTGATACGTCAGTGATGGGTAAAAAAGTTTATGTTGTTGAAGATATCGATGATGTTTTTGCCAATTCGAAACAAATATTAAACGATGCGCCAAATAAAGCAAAAGTTTATGAGCAAACAGCGACAACAGCTTCAGCTTCTGCTACAGGGATTAAACGCATTGTTGCTGTTACTGCTTGCCCAACAGGTGTGGCTCACACATTTATGGCAGCCGAAGCCATTGAAGAAGAAGCAAAAAAACGCGGCTGGTGGTGTAAAGTTGAAACACGTGGATCAGTTGGCGTGGGGAATGAATTAACACCTGAAGAAGTTGCTTCTGCTGATGTCGTTATTGCTGCATGTGATATTGATGTTGATTTAAGCAAATTTGCCGGTAAAAAATTATACCGTACTAAAACTGGTCCTGCTCTTAAAAAGACCGCTCAGGAATTAGATAAAGCATTCGAAGAAGCAACAATTTATCAACCTACAACCAATACCTCATCAGCTAAATCAAGTAATGAGAAGAAGAGCGTTTATAAACATCTATTAACCGGTGTTTCGTATATGTTACCTATGGTGGTTGCAGGAGGGTTAATTATTGCGCTTTCTTTTGCATTCGGATCATTTGAAATTGTTGATGGCGTACAAAAATTAATTGGTGAGCCACATTTGGCACAGATTGGTGGACTGGCGTTTTCACTGATGGTGCCATTACTTTCTGGATATATTGCCTATTCGATAGCCGATAGACCTGGCTTGGCTCCTGGCCTTGTCGGTGGTTTGCTTGCGGTATCAACCGGGGCAGGTTTTTTAGGGGGCATTATCATTGGTTATTTTGCTGGTTATTTAGCCTTGTTAATTACTCGATATTTACCACTACCAAAAACGCTTGAAGCATTAAAACCTATTCTAATTGTGCCTTTACTTGCAACATTGGTAACAGGTTTAGTCATGCAGTTTATTGTCGGTACGCCTATAGCATGGTTAATGAATGCTTTAACTGAGTGGTTAAAATCAATGGGTACCGCAAATGCCGTTATTTTAGGTGCTATCTTGGGTGGCATGATGTGTACAGACATGGGCGGACCAATTAATAAAGTCGCTTATGCGTTTGGTACAGGTTTGATTTCTGCTCAAGTCTATGCACCAATGGCAGCAGTAATGGCGGGTGGCATGGTTCCTCCATTAGCGATGGGATTAGCAACTTTAATTGCTCGTAAAAAATTTGCTAAAGCTGAACAAGAAAGTGGTAAAGCGTCTTTAGTTTTAGGCTTATGCTTTATCTCTGAAGGGGCAATTCCATTTGCAGCGCGTGATCCGTTACGTGTTATCCCTTGTTGTATTATTGGTGGTGCAATTACAGGTGGTATGGCATTAGCCTTTGGTTCAGAATTGATGACGCCGCATGGTGGGTTATTTGCATTAGCAATCCCTGGCGTTGTTAAACCTGTTGGTGGTTATTTATTGTCAATCTTAGTCGGCTCTGTCATTGCTGGTGTCGTTTATGCGGTTATTAAAAAACCGGAAGTTGTTGCTGAAGAAGTTACACAGTAATTATTTTTATACTTACAAAAAACGCCATTTTATAATGGCGTTTTTACTTTTTGATAAATAATAATTACTTTTTCACCCAACGCTGTAGGTCTTTAGCAATAAAATCATCCATTTTTTGTAATATATTTGTTGCATCATCCGATACGATTAATGTGTTATAAAAACTTTCTCGAATAAACCCCTCTTGTACTGCATGCTTTAAAAAGTTCAGCAGAGGTTGCCAAAATTGGCTATTGAATAGCGCGACAGGTTTTTCATGGTAGCCTATTTGCATCGCCGTCCAAACTTCAAAAATTTCTTCTAATGTGCCTGTTCCACCTGGCATCGCAATAAAACCATCAGCTAGTTCAGCAAGCCTTGCTTTGCGTTGATGCATATTTTGAACAACTTCTAACTGAGTAATGCCATGATGCGCAGTTTCGGCTTTAACTAAACGTTCAGGAATAACACCAATAACCTCACCACCATTAGCTAATACGGCATTAGCAATAATCCCCATTAACCCTTTATTGCCACCACCATAAATTAATCGCCTATTTTGTTTGGCAATGGTTTGACCAAGTTGTTCAGCTGCAACACGATATTCAGCACGATTGCCTTCACTGGCACCACAAAACACACAAATATTCTTTTTCATAAACGTTTATTTTACCTATCTTGTCATTTTTAACTTATTTTAGCATAGACATAGACAAATTTGCTTACAAGCTGAGCAATTGATTTTATTTAGTGTTTTAACGATTGACATAAACGTAATAGATGGTTAATATTTTGTCCGTCAAGTGTTCCTCCATAGTTCAGTCGGTAGAACGGCGGACTGTTAATCCGTATGTCACAGGTTCAAGTCCTGTTGGAGGAGCCAAATTCAGTTTTTAAGAACCTGCATTGAGCAGGTTTTTTTATGTCTAATCATCTATGATGGATTTTTGGTCTGTGATTAGCCTTATATGATTGCTTATCTTGCTATCACCTAGTTACTTTTTCCAAATTACCTAAAGTAATAATATAAATTCAAATTGTTACTCACTCTATAACACTTTCCACAAAAATTACTCCAACTGTATTATTGACTTCTATTAATTCTATCTTCATTAACTAAAAATTGTGAATAAAATTCAAATTTCTATTCTTTATTGATTCCCTGATAATGTTAAGTATGGCTATGATGAGCATGAACTTTATTCATGCTATAAAGATTGATGTCAAATTAACAACTTAATTTTTAAAAATGTCAAAGATTTTTTTTATAAAAAAACAAAAAAGTCTTAGTGGTATATTCTAGTAAGGCAATTTTTTGAGGCGTATAATTTGAGACTCGTTAATCAACGTTCTAGTGAAAAATCAAGATGAAACTTAACATAATCATGGCGGCTTTAATGGTAACGAGTTTATCATGTGCTGCTGCAGAACATTCTTCACATTGGGGGTATGAAGGTGAAGATAAACCTGAAAATTGGGGAAAACTATCACCAGAATTTTCAACTTGTGAAAATGGCAAAAACCAATCACCTATCAACATTGAACACGTGTTCAAAACTCATCATGATAAACTTAAACTGGTATTCAAACCAGGTAAGCAAGAAATTATCAATAATGGTCACACTATTCAAGTTAATGTTGGTGAAGGTAATACTTTACAAATCGATAACGAAGTTTTCACCTTACAACAATTCCACTTTCATGCGCCAAGTGAAAATGAAATTAAGGGCAAACAGTTCCCAATGGAAGCACATTTTGTCTATAAAAATAAGAATGGTGAGTTAGCTGTGGTTGCACTGATGTTTAATAAAGGAAAAACGAATCCAGAATTAGCAAAAGCCTGGCAACAAATACCAACCGAAGTTGAAGCGACGGCAACGCTTACTCAGCCTGTTGATATAAAAGCTCTATTACCAAATAGGTTAGATTTTTATCGCTTTAGTGGTTCATTGACAACTCCTCCATGTACAGAAGGGGTAAGATGGATTGTGTTAGAACAAGAAAGCAGTGCATCGGCTGAGCAAATCGAAAAGTTCCACTCAATTATGCATCATGATAACAATCGACCAGTCCAACCATTAAATGGAAGGGTAATTGTTGATTAATGTCCAAATGGCTCTATCAAATGTATTTAGATAGAGCCTATTTTAACAAATTTTTTTCGATTCTATTATAAATAAACTTGTTAATTTTTTTCATAATCGAAATTAAAAAACCAGAAATTACTTATAAATGCTTTGCAACCTCTCGGGCAACATCTAAAGCAATCTGATCCCAAGCATATTCTACCACAGAAGTCATATTTGCATCTTTTACACCACTATCATTTTGCTTGGTTGAAAACTCTTTAGTCCACGTTTTACCTGATAATTCAAATGTGAGATTTAAATATACACTAGCATTATCAATATTCGTCATGCCATAAGTAAATTTAGTTTTGGCATTATTAACAATTATTGTCAGTTTCTTCCCTCCAGAATTTATGTCAGCGTATGTACTAATTGCCTCTTCAATTCTAGTAGAAAGCCCTATACCGGTTGGGATTCGGGTACGACTACCACCACCAATAAATCCTGAAGAACCTTGTATGTCAATACGTGTAGTAAAACTATCAGGAACCCATACAATATTTAAGTTTTGTTTTTGAGGTAAATGGATTTCTGATTTTATTTGTTTTAATGATTGATAAGACAAACGATCATTAAATTGGAGATGAACACTACAACCAGATAAAATAAATCCAAGACAAGTTAATAAAATTATTTTTTTCATACCATTATCCTTAATAAAATTTTCAGTAATATTATGTAATTAGAACAATTAAATCAATAATTACTTACAATTCATAATTAGATAATTTTTCGGTTTATAAACTCGAAGGTAACAAGGATACTTCGATTTGAAATTAAACAAACCAAACATTTTAATTGTGTGAATTAATAGTCAATGATATTCAGTTAATCGTTGATTATTAATAATAAAATCTAATCTATGGCTTTATTGGATAACAATAGTGTTTTTTCTATTTAAATGTTTGAATAAGGGTAAGGTAGTATTATTCTCCAAATAAAACCATATTAATAACATAGATCTTTATCTCACAGAGGTATTTATAATGAATACTAAGCGCGTCAGCGAGTGATATATGAGGATGAATTTCTAATCCAAGAATAGTTCTTTTTCAAGAATCAGAACATTGATTCTGAATACGTTATAATTTTTATCCGAGGGTTTAATTAAAAGATTAATAATCATTATGATAGATTTATTATTTTTCATTATTAGCTTGAGTTTTCTTAATTAAGTATTTAGCAACAACGTTGCTGTTCTCCTTGAATATCTCTTTATGGCATACCTAACAATTCTTATACAAAAATACAATTTATATCAGATATGATGATTTGGTTAAACTTCTTTGGATTAATTTAGAAAAATTAGAAACAAAAAATAAATAATTCATTAATTTTTTCAATAAATTACGAACTTTAATAAGCTGGAGGGAGTTAAATTATTTTATAATAAATTGATTAATTGAATAAAAATAGTTTAATTTTTTGTAGACCAATTTAAGTGCTGATTAGGTTAATATTCGTAATATCTTTATTTTTTTACACAATGAAAAAAAACACGAAATCGTTTATTCTATAAAAAATGATGAGATTGATTAGGAAATAATGATGCAAATTTTTACAAATAAAAGTCAAAAATTGACTATCTTAAAAGAAAAACCATTCAAACTAGAAAAAGAGATCCAGTCATTATTTGAACATAATTTAGATATTATTGGTAATTTAACCTTTGTAAAATCTGAATTCAAAATTAAAGATTACCGCATTGATACCTTAGCTTATGATACTGAAGCGAATGCATTTGTTATTATTGAATATAAACGTGAACGTAATTTTAGTGTTATTGATCAGGGCGTGACCTACTTAAATCTTATGCTGGATTATCAGGCTGATTTTATTGTCGAGTATAATGAATCTTGCCAAGCAAATTTAAAACGTCATCAAATTGATTGGTCGCAAAGTAAAATTATTTTTGTTTCCCCTGCGTTTACTGACTATCAAAAACAATCGACTAACTTCAAAGATTTAGCCATAGAACTATGGGAAATTAAACGGTTTGATAATGACTTAATTTCGATTAACCCTATCAAACGTTCTAAGTCGGCACCAAGTATTAAACAAGTGCAACATACGAAAGATTCGGCATTAGATAAAGTAACCAAAGAGTTAGTTGTATATGATGAAGACTACCATTTAGAGGATAAATCAGATGACGTTCTAGAGCTTTATGAAAGCTTTAAGAATGCTATTTTAGCGTTATCGACAGATCTAGAAATCTCACCTAAAAAACTTTATATTGCATTTAAACAAGGTAAAAATAATATTGTCTCTATACACTTACAAAATAAATCATTAAAAATTTGGATTAATGCTAAAAAAGGCAATCTTGACGATCCTAAAAAATTAACAAAAGACGTTTCTAATGTTGGTCATTGGGCGACGGGTGATTATGAGTTGACGGTAACTGATACTAAGAATTTAGAATATATTATGAGTTTGGTAAAGCAGGTGTTGTAAGTATTTTGCTTGAAGA
>CALYPO010000013.1 GCA_945276085.1 uncultured Gilliamella sp. | reverse complement strand
TTAGATTTTTAAAAATTTGGGTTTAAAAAAGCAATAAAATTTAGGATGATAACACCGTTTTTTTATAATGTCTGTTTAATGAACAATAGTGTTATCATTGAAATAAGGCTTATGTTATGGCATACACATGTGCGTATTATTTAGTGAATAAATATATCAAGTAACTTTATGGATGGATGAATTTTTTACTAGCAGAATACAAAATGAGCATTACTGATTTGATTAAAATTCATAATCACTATTGATTAGATAAAGGTGAAATGTAGTATGGATATAATTACTAAATTAGAGAAAATTATGGTTATGAAATAAAGTTAACACATGAGATAGAGGATTTAGCAGATTATAACAGTTGGTATCTCAAGCAAAAAAATTATCTATTAAAGAAAGAAGCAATCAAGCAAAAAAATGAAACAGAGCTAGTAGAGGCTGAAAAAAACCTAGAAGTATCGGCTTTGAGCAGAGAGTTAGCAGCCAGCAGGCAGCTAACACTCAGCGAGCAAGAGTATTATTTTTTAATGAATTGGCGACAGGATAAATATCCATCATCAATAGAATCGGGTTTTATCCGAGGTTTGAAGGAAAAAATTTTATCACAGGGGCGAAGCCGTCTGAGATAAAATTTTTAGTATAAAAAACATGCATTTTTATTTTTTCAAATAATGTAAAATCTCAACACACTTTTTTGAGAGAAAGTTATTCACACAATAATGAAATAGCCGATATCAAATCGGCTAAGCATGAAAACAATCCGCTAGTTAATTAACGATTTCACTCAACCAATCACTATTTATTCACATTTTTACTTATTATTTTATCAACGAGTTAATACCTAAGCGAAACTGACCTATCAATTCCTTTAGTAAGTGAATAATTAAAACTGTAGACCAAAATAGCAAATCTCTTTTTCAGCATTTTTCATATAAATATTACTTATAATGATTAAAAAAAGATTGAAATTGCTGGTTAATTAAGTAACGATAATCGAACACGATTTTTTTTGAACATATTAATACAACAATTAGCCGCAAGGTCAATGTGATTGACAACAAGGAGCCAACATGTTTAGTAAAGAAATGACAATTGCCGATTATGATAAGGATTTGTGGGATGCGATTAAAGGTGAAGAACAACGACAAGAAGATCATCTCGAACTTATCGCATCAGAAAATTACACCAGCCCACGTGTGATGCAGGCTCAAGGCTCTCAACTGACCAATAAATATGCGGAAGGTTATCCCGGTAAACGATATTATGGCGGTTGTGAATATGTTGATATTGTTGAGCAATTAGCCATAGATCGTGCTAAAGCATTATTTGGTGCCGATTATGCCAATGTACAGCCCCATTCTGGGTCACAAGCTAACTTTGCTGTTTATACCGCACTTTTACAGCCCGGCGATACTGTTTTAGGCATGAATTTATCTGAAGGCGGTCACTTGACGCACGGCGCACCTGTTAGTTTTTCAGGTAAACTTTATAATATTGTTGCCTACGGTGTTGATGCTACCGGTCATATCGATTATGAGCAATTAGCTAAAATCGCTAAAGAGTCGCAACCTAAAATGATTATTGGTGGTTTTTCAGCTTATTCAGGTATTGTTGATTGGAAACGTATGCGTGAAATAGCTGATAGCGTAGGGGCATACTTTTTTGTTGATATGGCCCATGTTGCAGGTTTAGTTGCCGCAGGTGTTTACCCAAATCCAGTGCCTTATGCGCACGTTGTAACAACAACGACACACAAAACGCTTGGCGGTCCACGTGGTGGATTAATTTTAGCTAAAAATGGTAGTGAAGATCTTTATAAAAAATTAAACTCATCGGTCTTTCCTGGCGCGCAAGGTGGTCCTTTAATGCATGTTATTGCAGCAAAAGCAGTTGCACTGAAAGAAGCGATGGAGCCAGAATATAAAATTTACCAACAACAAGTCGTAAAAAATGCACAGGCGATGGTTGAAGTTATTTTAAAACGTGGTTACAAAGTAGTTTCTGGCGAAACTAAAAACCACCTATTTTTAATTGATTTGGTTGATAAAAATATCACAGGTAAAGAAGCGGATGCTGCTTTAGGTAGTGCAAATATTACAGTGAATAAAAATAGTGTTCCTAAAGATCCACAAAGTCCATTTGTTACCTCTGGTGTGCGTATTGGTACGCCGGCAATTACCCGACGTGGTTTTAAAGAAGCCGAATCACGAGAACTCGCGAATTGGATGTGTGATGTGCTCGATAATATTGATGATGAGCAAACAATTCAAGCAGTAAAAGAAAAAGTGTTAACTATTTGTAAGCGACTACCGGTTTATCAACATTAATTTTGAATGATATTCGCCGGCCGCTAAGTCGGCGAAATTAATCATCCTAAATATATTTTATTCATGTTTTTATTTTTCTGAAGTTGTTGTGGTATTTTTTTGAACTGAAGACTTTTCCGGTTCTAAATATTGATTGAAATACCCTTTATACCAAAGCCATCCTCCACTTATAGCTATGCCAATTACAATGGCTAACCAAAACGCTATAGTTAATTTTTTATTTCTTCTTTTTAATGGATCGCGTAAATTTCGTTTAGCGTTTTCCGGTAGTTCTGCTTTACTGGTAAGTAATCTTCCTAATAATAGATTGATTTTTACTTGCCCGTTAATTGCCCAGCCGGAAGCTTCAAGTAAAGGACCTAGTGTTCTACGCCTTAATTTTAACCAAGCTAAAACAACAGAAGGACCTGAAATAATTAAAAACAGACCGATAAAAACCAGTGGAAATTGCCACCAAGTAAGTGAAAAAATAGCTTGAAATAGTGTGGCTAGTGCAGTACCTATGGCACCAACAGCTAAGCCTATCGCAGCAAAAATTCCGACACTTTTACCAATATCAAATTTTGTTTCTGGCTGTTGGATGACTTTTTCACTGGATTTTTCGATATCAGCATCTTTGCTTGTTGCCCATTTGTTAATTTGTTCCGTAATTAAACGCCCTATACGTTGATAAGGTGCCCATATTGCTTGTTGAATACTAATCGGTTTAGTAATCATTTTAACTACATTGGCATCCCAGTCATTGCCATCGTTGTCGATAAATACACCATTACGCCCCTCTATTAATAGATCACCTTGGCCCGCTGTGATTGCTGCTGCAATAGTCTGTTTTTCGCCTAGTCTGGTACATTCACAATAAAGTAGACATAACTCGGAGTAATTGGCCATCGTTGAGTGTTTAGCTATATTTTCTACTGCAACACACAATGTGGCACAACGACCGTCAATATAAAGTTTTCCTAATTGAAATGCGGCTCTTTTTTCAAGTGAAAAGAAATCAGCAAATGAAGCAAAGTTAACTAATAAACGATAAAGGTGTTTTTGAAAAAGCACCAGTTTTTCTAACACTAATACATCTGATGCTGAAATTGGTGTTTTACTGTCTTGTTCAATCATTTTTTCAAATTCAAGCAATAAATCATCTATCGTCGTACCATTGAAAAGTTGATTTGGTATATCCTCTATACTTTCCGTTGGGTTGGTTGTGACATTTAATTTCACCATTTCCGGTTTAGAATTAATCAATGTAGCGTAACCTTCTAAACTATGTTGTATCGCTTTCCACTCTGATTGACTGAGTTGATTTGGATTAGTCAATGAAGTTGCAACTAATGTTTTAAATCGGCTAATTTTATCTTTCCAAAGCGGATTAAGACCATTGACTAAGTCAAGCGTAAGGCTGTTATCAATTTTAGATAAAGGTAATTGAGCGAGTGCTTCATTTGATAACAGTCCATTTTGATTTGGCACAATATACTTCTCATCAACATTGAGTGATGATTGTGCTTGGGGCGCATATTGCGCCAGTTCAACACGTAAAAAATAATCATCAATTTTAGGTTTAAGTAATTGGATTAATTTCCATATTTCTGCACGATTTGCACCAAAAGGTGTTTGGGTATTACTAATATCTGTTTGCCATTGTTGCCATATCTTGATATTGCTTGCAAAAGCCTTAGCGATGTCGAGCGTTATACCATCTTGCCCACTCATATCTTTTTCTGCACCAACAGTTTTAATGGCAAATTCAATAAAAGATTGCATTTGAGTTGGTAATTGAGCCGATGCAGGAAAAATTAAATCGCCATTATAGAGTTTACTTGCATTTATTTTAAACGATTGTTGTACATCATCTTGAGTCAAAGACTCTGCTTGATTTTTGCCTAGATTGGCTAAGATACTACGAGCGGTTATTAATAATTTTTTACCTTGTTCGGTCGATGTGTTGATCTCTGATAAAGGTAAGGTTGGGCGGCTTGTTAAAATATTATCAAAAGATACTAGTTTGTCTTTTATCCAATTAATTGCATTTAGAATGTCAGGAATACGAATCCGCCCATCGTTATCATCATCTAATAAAGCAAGCGTTCTTTCGTCAAAATCTAACCCTGTTGTAGGGCAACTTAATGCCACCCATAATTTGGGATCTAATTGTGGTAAATCAATAATATCGTCAGCACTTTTAAAAACGACTTGATCTAATCCACCCACACGTTGAAATGTCCACATATGGCTCATCATAACCTCCATAATGAAATATCATTGATAGTGATAAATAGTAAAAATATCGCAGTATTTATTTTTTAAAAGAAGAGCATTGAATGCTCACCATAGTGAAGCCTTTAACTACAACTTTGAAAATTGAATTTAGTTGCCTATTACAACTTTATGATAGAATAACGCTTTATTATTTAATATCCAAATAAAACCAAAAATATGTCATTAATTAACCTTACAAATGCTTATCTTTCATTTAGTGATGCGCCCCTGCTTGATCATATTGATCTGTCGATTGAAGCAAATGAACGAGTTTGTCTTGTTGGACGTAATGGGGCAGGTAAATCGACGTTACTTAAAGTCCTTAATAAAGAAGTGCCTTTAGATGAAGGGCAAATTATTTATGAAAATAATGTTATTGTTTCACGCCTTCAACAAGATCCTCCTCGAGATATTCAAGGTAATGTATTTGATTTTGTGGCAGAAGGATTAAAAGATCAGGCGCAATTATTACGAGATTATTATGATTTATCTCATCAAATTGAGCAAAATCCAACAGAAAGTAATTTAACTAAGTTGGCAAAAATTCAAGAGCAACTTGATCATCAAAATGGTTGGCAACTTGATAATCGTATTCGTAATGTGATTTCATCACTTTCTTTAGATGGTGATGCATTATTGTCATCATTGTCGGGCGGATGGTTACGTAAAGCCGCTTTAGCCAAAGCGTTAGTTTGTCAACCAACGGTTTTATTACTTGATGAGCCTACCAATCATTTGGATATTGAAACGATTAAATGGTTAGAAGAGTTTTTAAAAAGTTTTAATGGCAGTATTGTTTTTATTTCTCATGACCGATCTTTTATTCGACAAATGGCGACGCGTATTATTGATTTGGATCGCGGTAAGGTTGCATCATGGGGTTGTGATTATGATAGTTATTTAATTGGCAAAGAAGAAGCATTACGCGTTGAAGAACTACAAAATGCCGAATTTGATAAAAAATTAGCTCAAGAAGAGGTTTGGATTCGTCAAGGCATTAAAGCACGTCGCACACGTAACGAAGGTAGAGTACGCGCCTTAAAAGCAATGCGGCAAGAGCATCGGGAGCGCCGTCAAGTGATGGGCAGTGCTAAGATGCAAATCGAAGAAGCATTAAGATCAGGTAAAATTGTTTTTGAACTTGATAATGTCAGTTATCAAATTGAAAATAAACAATTAATCAACGATTTTACCGTACAAGTCTTAAGAGGTGATAAGATCGCGTTAATTGGACCTAATGGAGTGGGTAAAACGACATTACTAAAATTAATGTTAGGTGATTTAGTCCCAACATCCGGTCATGTTCATTGTGGAACCAAGTTAGAAGTTGCGTACTTTGACCAGTATCGATTAGAACTCGATCCCGAAAAAACCGTAATGGATAATCTTGCTGAAGGTAAGCAAGAAGTGATGGTAAATGGGCGCTCAAGGCATGTTTTAGGTTATTTACAGGATTTTCTATTTCCACCCAAACGAGCACGTACACCAGTAAGAGCATTATCCGGTGGTGAGCGTAATCGTCTGTTATTAGCAAAACTCTTTTTAAAACCAAGTAATTTATTAGTACTTGATGAACCAACCAATGATCTTGATATTGAGACGTTAGAATTATTAGAAGAACTTGTTAATGATTATCAAGGAACGGTTTTACTTGTTAGCCACGACAGGCAATTTGTGGATAATGTTGTCACGCAATGCTGGTTTTTTGAAGATCATGGTCATATTGGTATTTATGCAGGTGGTTACAGTGATGCTTTACAACAACAGCAACAAGCCAATCCCGTTAAAGCACAAATACCCCTTAATCAGTCGAGTAAATCAACTAACAACGAAGCTAATATAGTTGTTGATAATAAAGATCAAACCACTAAAAAGAGAGTCAAACTGAGTTATAATGAGCAACGTGAATTGACCCAATTACCAATTAAGATTGAGCAACTAGAGGTGGCTATTAGTGATTTACAAACACAAATAGGTCATAGTGACTTTTTTAACCAACCTCATGACGTTACCAGCAAAATATTACAAGATTTGGCCGATAAAGAAGCTGAGTTAGAAACTGTATTTACACGCTGGGAACAACTTGAATCGTTAAGTCAATAAGCGCTTGTTTAGCGCTTATTTTGCTAATAACCAAATTCGTTTGGATAATAAGAAGAATAAAAGTAATGCAATAATAACAAAAATTGAGCCAACAAAGCCAATGTAATGGGTTGAGAGTACAACTAAAACTTGGCTACCGACAAAAGCGCCGCCACCAATTCCGATATTGTATATACCTGAATAGACCGAGGTGGCAATATCTGCGGCATCAGGCGCAGCGTCAATCACTTTGCTTTGCATTACCATACCAATAATAGTTATCGAAAGCCCCCATAACATACTTTGCATAATGGCAGTATAAAGGCTTAAAGCACAAACATATAAAGACAATAAACAAATTATTAGCCCTATCATCGGTAAGACGAGAATTGCAATAGGGTATTTGTCAGCATAGCGAGCAAATAGTATGCTACCTATCATGCCTGAAAATCCAACAGCTAATAATATAATGACAATAACATGTTGACTAAAACCGCCCACTTTCATCATAAATGGTGTGATATACGTGTAAGCAGTAAAATGACCGGTGATAATTATCGCCGTCAATAAATAGATATTCAAAAGAACAGGGCGTTTTAACACTTTTGGAATGTCTTTTAGTGAAATGACATTTAAGCTCGGCACTTGAGGCAATAAGTAGAGTAATAACACCATAATTGAAAATGCAATGATACTGATGCATAAAAAGGTTGCTCGCCATCCCACGAGTTGTCCTATCATTGTACCAATTGGAATACCTAATACGGTAGCCATTGATGTACCCACAACAATAAAACTCATTGCTTGTGCCCGTTTGCCATTTGGCGCTAATCGAACTGCTAATGGCGTAGTGATAGCCCAAAAAACGGCATGCGCACAAGCAATACCAATTCTCGCCACCATTAAACTATAAAAATTCCAAGCAAAACCCGCTAAAATGTGACTACAAATAAACAAACAAAAAAGTCCTGCTAATAATTTTCGTCTTTCCATTTTTGAAGTCAATACTGTCAATGGCAAAGACAATAACGATACCGCCCAAGCATAAATGGTTAATAAAAGCCCAGCATGAGCAACATCCATCGAAAAACTTTCAGCAATGTTGGGTAGTAATCCAACGGGCACAAATTCAGTGGTGTTGAAAATGAATCCAGCAAAAGCCAGACAAAGTATCGACGACCAAATTCGAGACCGTTTATTGGCATTATTCATGATATAACTTTATTGAAGGGATAAATTGATTTTCAATAATTATAACTGAATATTGTTAGTTATTAAACGGATAGGTAGCATAAATCTTGCTTAGCTATGCCATCTATAATCTTTAGATGACATAGCTTTCATAATGGGTAAAATTAGTTTGTTAACGCTGTGACTGCGGCTAACACTTTATCGTAATTAGGTTCGTCCGACGTTTCTTTAACATATTCAACATAAGCGATTTTATCATGTTTATCAACGACAAACACAGCTCTTGTAAGTAATCGTTTTTCTTCAATAACAACACCATATTTTAAACCAAAATCCAGATCTTTGTGATCTGATGTCACTTTTACTGCATCAATTCCTTCGGCCGCGCAGTATCGATTTAATGCAAATGGCAGATCGACACTGACAGAGAATATTACGACATCTTTTAATTTTGCAGCTTCAACATTAAAACGGTGAACTTGCGCACTGCACACAGAAGTATCAATTGATGGCACTGAATTAATTATTCTAACCTTGCCTTTAAAATCGGATAATTTTATCGGCTCCATTTTACTATTTTCAACAGTAAAATCTGGTGCAGTATCACCAATTGTTATTTTTGGTCCTAGCAAAGTAACAGGCGTTCCTTTCATCGTGACTTCATTAACTCGTTTTTGCATAGCTGTCTCCTAATTTTTAGTGTCACATTAACTTAATAGTGGTAGAAATAAGATGGAAAGGTGAGGATAGAAAAACTCCCTTTACTATAAAGCTAGATTAAAAAATCATCAATAGTATGACAAGGTGAATAATGATGATTTACCCAATTAATAAAATTGCTAAAAACATTGCGATGTAAACGAAATGGTTATTTATCCATTTTGCAGCTTTATTAGGTGTAGGTATATAATGTTATTTCCCTTTCTACTACTTTATTGATTATTATGAGCCAACTTCTTATCACTGTGTGTTTACTTACTTTTAGTAATATTTTTATGACTTTTGCTTGGTATGGACATTTACGTTTTTTACATAATCAAGCTTGGATAGTTGCTGTTTTTATAAGTTGGGGTATTGCATTATTTGAATATTTATTACAAGTCCCTGCTAATCGAATTGGTTTTCAAGTCGCGACAGCGGGTCAGTTAAAAATTATTCAAGAAGTGATTAGTTTG
This sequence comes from uncultured Gilliamella sp., assembly GCA_945276085.1. Classification (GTDB taxonomy): domain Bacteria; phylum Pseudomonadota; class Gammaproteobacteria; order Enterobacterales; family Orbaceae; genus Gilliamella. The sequence goes on along the minus strand of CALYPO010000013.1, from coordinate 24,289 downwards.
TCTGTGTTTATTCCATTTTCAATTTACATTTTAAAAGAACCATTCAAAACGGATTATATTTGGGCCGGTTTATGTTTGCTTGGCGCTGTATTTTTTATGTTTCGAGATAAGATCTTGGCTTAATAAACTTTCACAACCTGAATCAATATGTGACACTTATCACATAATAAAAATCCGACTGTTTATTCCTAAAATAATTCAATTTAAGATTGGCTGACTGCGAAGTGGTCAATCTGATTAAATAGCGTTTTAACAACGTATTATCGAAATTTTTTATTACTTGAAGAAACTAACAAGGCAATTTGTTTCATAGACTATATTGATAGTGTAATGCCAAGTTTAGTAAGGAGATGTATATGAAACAACTTTTTGTCAAAAGTATTATCATTGGTTGTTTATTTTGTGCAAATACTTTTGCGGTAGGCGTTAAAGATGTCACTACCGATCCGCAAGATTTTTATCTTAAAGAAGATCAAGCACCTGATAGTCTATTATTGCTACCGCCTCCACCATCTTATAATAGTATTGATTTTTTGAGAGATAAAGCTCAATATGATTGGGGAAAATCTATGCGTAATACCGAGCGCGGTCATCAAGCCTATTTAGATGCCGATTCCAGTAAAGATAATGTTACTAAGCAGTTTTCGCCATCTTTTGGTCACGAAATATCAATCACAACAACTCCTGAGATTTATAAACTAATTACCACAATGAAAGAAGATGCGGGGGATCTCGCCACACGTTCAGCGAAAAACCATTATAACCGAGTCAGGCCTTTCTCTTTTTTTAACGAACCAACTTGTCGCCCTGAAGACGAAAAAACTTTATCCACTAATGGTTCATATCCGTCAGGTCACACCACAATGGGGTTTGCTATTTCGCTAGTGTTGGCTGAGATAAATCCTGAGCGTCAAAATGAAATTTTAAAACGTGGTTATGAGATTGGTGAAAGTCGGGTAATTTGTGGCTATCACTGGCAGAGTGATGTGGATGCCGCTAAAGTGATGGCAGCAGCAGTTGTCGCGCAATTACATACTAATCCTGCATTTAATCAGCAATTAGCTAAAGCTAAAACAGAATTTAGTCATTTAAAAAAACATTGATCTAAAATTTAACTTAGCGTTATTAAGTTGTGATGAATAATTCGCAATGAAATTGGCTTTTAATTATAAAAAGCCAATTAATTAACCCTTATACTGCTTTAAATGATATATCTGGCAAAATAGTTTCACCTTGCCAATAAAGTTCACTGGCAATTAAGCTGGCTATTTGACAATAAAGTTGTGTAAAGTCACTTTCAGGGTGACTAATTACAGTTGGTTTGCCAGAATCGAGATCTTGTCTTAACATTTTATGTAGGGGTATTTGGCCCAATAATTTAGTGTGATATTGCTCGGCTAAATGTTTAGCGCCACCTTCTCCAAAAATAGCTTCATGATGACCACAATTTTCACAGATGTGATAACTCATATTTTCAACAATTCCCAGCGTTGGAATGTTGACTTTATTGAACATGGTAATGCCTTTTTTAGCGTCAATTAAAGCAATATCTTGTGGCGTTGTAACAATAACTGCGGCTGTCACAGGAATACTTTGTGCAAGAGTTAATTGTATATCGCCAGTGCCTGGCGGCATATCGATAACTAAATAATCGAGTTCGGGCCAAAGTGTATCTTGTAAAATTTGTAGCAATGCTTTACTTGCCATTGGTCCTCGCCATACCATAGCACCATCAGCATCAACTAAATAACCAATAGAGTTACTCGCTAATCCATATGCCATAATAGGGCTCATATGTTTATTATCAGGGGTTAATGGTTGTTGTTTTTCTGTGCCTAACATTGTTGGAATAGAAGGACCATAGATATCAGCATCTAAAATGCCAACTTTAGCGCCTTGTGCTTGTAACGCAAGGGCAAGATTAATTGCTGTTGACGATTTACCAACTCCGCCTTTTCCTGAGCTAACAGCAATAATGTTTTTAATATTTTTAACTGCATGTTGGCTATTGGCACGTTTTAAAGTGGCTATGTTATAGTCAAGCTGCCAATTCACATGGTTAACATTATCTAACTTAAGTAACTCAGGCGTTAACTTAGCTTTTAACTCTTCAAAAGCAAGTCCCCAAGCAAATGGCATGGTTAAATGAATTGAAAGTGACTCATCAACATATTCACACCGCTTAACCGCACCAAGTGCAACTAAATTTTTTTGTAAAGTAGGATGGGTAAATGTTTCAAGAATCTGTTTTGCTTCCATGTTTTTTGACCTTAAATTTTGTGTACCAGATTTCTACTTATATTGTTTTAAATTATTAGTATTTCAAGTACGATGACAAACAGTTATCTAATCGATAAATTAAGTATTGCCATTTTATATGATTAATTATGCCTATTACACTTTGAATTCATGTTGAATTTGAGAGAAATGTTATTAAATTATGGCATAAATCTAGCGATAATCCCACGATTGATGTACTATTTCCGCCATTATGTAATAAAAGGTAATTAATCGACATGACAACAAAACGCAAAATATTGGTGACTTGTGCGCTTCCTTACGCAAATGGTTCAATTCACTTAGGGCATATGCTTGAGCATATTCAAGCTGATGTTTGGGTACGTTATCAACGTATGCGTGGTAATGAGATCTATTTTATTTGTGCTGACGATGCGCATGGTACGCCAATCATGCTTAAAGCTCAGCAATTAGGTATGACACCAGAGCAAATGATTGCAGACGTTAACATCGAGCACCAACGAGATTTTGCTGGTTTTAATATTAGTTACGATAATTACCACTCAACGCATAGTCCTGAAAATCGTGAAATATCAGAGCAAATTTATAAAAAGCTAAAAGCTAATGGCTATATTAAAACTAAAGTTATTTCACAATTATTCGATCCCGAAAAACAGATGTTTTTACCTGATCGTTTTGTGAAAGGGACTTGCCCTCGTTGTAAATCACCAGACCAATATGGCGATAATTGTGAAGTTTGTGGTGCAACCTATAATCCGATTGATTTAATCAATCCGCAATCGGTGGTATCTGGTGCGACGCCGATCATGAAAGATTCTGAGCACTTCTTTTTTGACTTGCCTGCGTTTTCCGATATGTTACAAGCGTGGATTCGTTCAGGCACACTACAAGATCAAGTGGCTAATAAAATGCAGGAGTGGTTTGAAGCAGGATTACAACCATGGGACATTAGCCGTGATGCGCCTTATTTTGGCTTTGAAATTCCAGACGCACCAGGTAAATATTTTTATGTTTGGTTAGATGCGCCAATCGGTTATATGGGCTCTTTCCTCAATTACTGCAATAAACATAATAAACCGATTTTTGATGAGTTTTGGAACAAAGACTCCACGACTGAACTTTACCATTTTATCGGTAAAGATATTGTTTACTTCCATAGCCTGTTTTGGCCGGCAATGTTAGACGGTAGCGAACATCGTAAACCTTCCAATATTTTTGTGCATGGTTATGTGACAGTCGATGGCGCTAAAATGTCAAAATCACGCGGTACCTTTATCCAAGCAAGTACCTATTTAAAACATTTAGATCCTGACTGTTTGCGTTACTATTATGCCGCGAAATTATCACCACATATTGATGATATCGATTTAAACTTAGAAGATTTTGTTCAACGTGTAAATAGTGATTTAGTTAACAAAGTGGTGAATATTGCCTCGCGTTCGGCAGGCTTTATTAGTAAACGGTTTGACGGTAAATTATCTGATAATCTTGCTGAACCCGAGCTTTATGCGTTATTTGTCGAAAAATCAATCGTGATTGCTGACTACTTTGAACAACGTGAATCAGGGAAAGCAATACGTGAAATCATGGCACTGGCTGATGAAGCTAATCGCTATATTGATGAAAAAGCGCCATGGGTAGTGGCTAAACAAGAGGGGCAGGAGCAAACTCTACAAGATATTTGCTCAATGGGTATTCATCTATTCCGTATTTTGATGACTTATTTAAAACCAATCGTGCCGTCATTAGCACAGCGCACCGAAGAATTTTTAGATAGCCAATTAGCGTGGGATTCGATTAATCAACCTTTAATTGGACACACTATTAACCGATTTAAAGCCCTATTTAACCGTATCGATATGGATAAAATTACTGCTATGATTGACGAAACAAAACAACAAGCTGCATTAGCGACACCAGCTAAAGAAAACGTCGCCGAACCTATTGCTGACACGATCAATTTTGATGATTTTGCCAAAGTGGATATGCGCGTTGCCTTAATTAAAAATGCAACTGTTGTTGACGGCTCTGATAAGTTATTGCAGTTAACACTTGATATTGGTGACGAAACTCGCAACGTATTTTCGGGCATTAAACAGTTCTATCCAGATCCAGCGGTTTTAGTTGGTAGATTAACCATTATGATCGCCAACTTGGCTCCACGTAAGATGCGCTTTGGTATTTCAGAAGGGATGGTACTATGTGCAAGTGGTAAAGACGATAGCGAAGGTGTTTACTTATTATCGCCAGATAGCGGAGCAAAACCGGGTATGCGAATTTCGTAACTGTTTATATTATTCACATCTTAACAAGTTAAACATTAAAGCTTGTTAAGATGTTTTTAAGTAGATATTTAAATGAAATTGCACCTCACTACTATGGTTAGTTGAATTATAAATTTTTACTTAACCAACTATCGTGCAACCATTTTTGTGTTTGGCGACCTGCACGAATAAAGTCCCATTCAACATCCCTTTCAAAAACCATTACTGTTTCGTCTGGTGCAATAATTGTCCAAAAGTAAAGACCTGTATTTAAATCACGGCATTTTACCTTCATACCTGTCAACGTCACTTTTTTTCCGTCAACAATGATTTGTTCATCATGCGTATCTATCCAATTATTGTTAAAGTTGTTTAATAAATCGGGTGCATAAGTTTCTAGAAATTTAAGTGTAATGGATAAGGCTTTATCTTTATCAACTTGCGCTTTAGATGATTGATATTTCGGCAATAATCTAACAAATCCTTCTAATTTCCCGGTATTATTATCCAATAAAAATGAGATATGCTGGTTATGAAGTTGCATGGTTTCTTGCGGTTCAAAACGATATAGTGTCACTGGTTGTTGATTGTGCATTACTTCAATAGTTAAAACTAACTTAAAATTAAGTTCATTATTATCTAATAGTTGTTGTAAATTGGGTGCAGCTTGGGTACTGATGTTTGTTAACTCTATTAAGGCCATCGTATTTTCCTTTGTTTGGTGCAATTGTTGAGCATAGCATGTTGAATAACAAAAACTTAATATTAGTGTCAGTTTGATTAATCGTTCTATCATAAATCAATTCCTTATGATGAGGGTTAAATTGATGATGAGTTGGATTGCGCAGAGTAAAAGTAAAAGAGAAAGCGCGGTTATTAGTACAAAAGGGTTAATTAAAGACGGTAAAAATGCTCCAAGACTTACACCAATAAACAAAATACAAGTATATAGTGATGTTGCAATACCTCTATCTTTGATCTCTGATTGTGTTGCTACATATACAATCATAGAAGGAATAGCATAGGCAAGACCAATGATGAATATGAAATGAGAGAGATAGAGGATAATTAATGTGTTAATTTGATCATTTATAAAAAATGCCTGTATCAATAATGTTAATGCCATTACGCAAAGCGCTATTGCTAGCACATATGCGGGTTTGATCACTTTAAATAGATAACTTGCGGTTAAACTAAATAACATAGCAACAATGCCAATGCTTCTTAAAGTTGGAATATGGCTGATAAGCGAGCTACGATATAATACGGAATAAAGTGCAACAAAACCGAGTAAAACGAATAATGAGCAGAGATATACTGGAAACAATTTTTTATTGATCAGTATAGTTGGTAACTTAGACAATATTGTAATAAGCGTTGTACTTGGTACGGCCAGATTATTTTTTTCGCTTTTTAAGTGATAGACGTAAAAAATAGTGGCACCACTCGCATAAATACCGCCTAAAAACCACATTGCATAAAGCAGTGAGTTTGAAATCAATAACGACCCTAACCATTGCCCAATTGTTGCTGCAAGTAAAAATGCACAACTAATTATTGATATCGCTTTAGATTTTGAGCTGTCAGGTAGGTTAATCGAAATCCACGCTAAAGCAACAGGCGGAAACGAGGCGGCGCAAAATCCCTGAGCTGAACGAGCAAGCAGTAGTAAATAGTAGTTTGCTAGCAGTGGTAAGATAAAACTAACGCAGGCAAGTAATAGCAGACCAATGATTAAAGTGAGATCCTTGCCGATTTTGTCTGATAAACTTCCCCAGACAATCAGTCCGATAGCGTAGAAAATGCCAAAAAAGGTGGTTAATAATCCAATATTATCGGCACTTGCGTGAGTCACAAAAAGTAATAGATTGGTTGAGACAGGCATTAATATATAAAGTTGACTCACAACGGCCAGTGCAATAAGTGGAATGTAAAAGGTACCTATAATTAATTTATATTTCATGTTAAGCTCTAAATGTTCAATAATTGTAGTTAAAGTGCAATTATTGAATTATAGAGTCATTTTTATCTTAAATACAACATTATTTGTTGTTTAAAGATATTGTGCCTTATAATAAGTGCTTATTTTGACTATAAACAGGTTTTCGACATGGGTGATAATTCACTAAAAAATACGTATGATGACTTTTTATCAACAGTGATTGTTGGTATTGGGGAAGTTTCTGAAATGACTAAAATTCCAGTGAGAAAATTACGTTATTGGGAAGAAAAAGGCATCATCAAAACAGTTGACCCACAATCTAAATCTCGCCAATTTGATTTAGCCAATATTAAAAAGATAATTCTTATTCAAGAATTGATTGATGATGGATATTCATTAGATGGCGCAGCGAAGAAAGTTGAAGAAAGGTTTGCTAAAATTGGCTCATTGATGAGTTTAATTCAGATGTAACAATAGGTTTTTTTAGACACTAGCTGTTAAGCTACCATTTATTTAAATTAGGTTTAAAAAAACTCAAAACGATAACAATGTTATGGTTTTGAGTTAGTTTTTATTCAAATATCATTCAATAGTAATATGGCATCATCTTACTATTTTTGATTTTCAGCTGGATTGCCTGAATAAGGGAATAGGCCATCTTTAAGTGAGAATGAAAAGTCTTTAGTGCTAATTTCACCAACGACTTTATCACTATCGTATAACGCTAACAAAAATTGTGCCATTTGTTCGGCTGAATGATATTTAGCAAAGCTTTTATTGTAGTCATAATCGGTGACATTGTTAGCTTTTTGTCCAAACTCTGTTTTGGTTGCCGCAGGCGCCAGCACTTTAGCTTGTAATGGCGCTTTAGCTTGTTTTAATTCGTGAGCTAAACCTTCAGTGAATGCACTAACATAAAATTTAGTTGCACAGTATGTGACCGCATTTGGTACTATTGTGTATCCGCCTCTTGATGAAAGATTAATTATTTGAGTATTTGCTTGATCTTGATATTTACGCACATACAGCGTTGATAGAATTGTTAATGCTTCGATATTTAAATGTAGCATTGATTCTATTTTATTTAAGTCCTGCTCTTTAACACTTCCATAATTGCCAAAACCTGCATTGTTAATCCAAGTCTCGATAAAATATTGATCAAGATCTTGAAAAAGTGAATGTACATTACTGGCTACTGATAAATCACATAATTTTATAATGACATCGACCGCTGGGTTGATCTCTGCAATTTTGTTTTTAAGATCAATTAATTGTTCTTCCCTTCTTGCAATAAGAATAAGGGATTTGTTGCGTTTAGCAAATTCAAGTGCTGTTGCATAACCTATACCAGAGCTCGCACCTGTTATAGCTGTGTATCTTTTATCTGTCATATTCATATTTTATTTCCATTAAAACGATTATTAAATTTAATTTGTCTAGTAATTAAATAAAACGGCTAATTGTAATTTTTTAATATTAAAGCATTAGAGATAATTGAATTGTATTTCTTAATTTAAGATTTCCATGAATTATGTGGTAATTCATCTTCTTTGGTCGCTTTTGCTAAAGCTTCTTTTAATTGTTCACGATTAAGTGAAATGCAATAAGCTGGTTTAGCTCGTTCAAATCGCCAGCTTTCTGATAAATTGCCAACATCAATATAATCATAGCCAATTTGGTCAAGTAACTGACAAACTATCTGTTTGCTCGGCATATCATTACCAGCGACAGGCAGCGCTCTTCTGTTAACTTTATCATTTGGTTTCGCATCTTTAACGATATCTTTTGCAAGAATAGCATTGAATGCTTTGACTACTTTTGATTGATTAAGGTGTTGAGCGACAAGTTCGCTGGTTGTTATTTGATGATTATCCAATAACTCAAAATGACCATCCCTGTCAGGATAGTAGTTCATGGTATCAATAATAATTTTGTTACTTAGTAAATCTGTTGGTAACTGTTTATAGTTAGCAAATGGTATTGCAGTTACGATGATATCACTAAATTCTATGGCTTCTTGTTGACTGCCGATTTGACAACCTATCGCGCTTGCCACGCTGTAAAGTGTGTTTTTTCCTCTTGAGTTACTTAGCATAACTTGATACCCAGATTCTATAAATAATTTTGCACAAGCTTGACCAATAAAGCCAGCGCCAATAATCGATATTTTTTTCATTTTGTATTTCCATTAAATAAATAAAGTTGTTGTATTATCTTTATAAAATAATAGATAATAAATACGATAATAATTGATTTATTAACAACTAGGAGTTGATAATTTGGATTTATTAAAGTGCATGGAAGCGTTTGTTGTGACAGTAAAAACAGGATCTTTTGTTGCTACATCTGTTTCATTAAATACTTCACCTCAAATGGTCACTAAATATATTTCTTATCTAGAAAAATACATTGGTTTAAAGCTACTTAATCGAACAACACGTTCACAGCATTTAACTGAATTTGGCAAACAATATTATGAGCGGTGTTTGTTTATCCTTGATGAAGTTAAAGCAACAAAAAATCTTGCCCAGCAATTTAGTGAAGAGCCTAATGGTCGATTAAGAATCAGTGCGCCAGTCAGCTTTGGTCATTTCAATTTAATTCCAGTTATTAGCTGTTTTATGAAGCGTTATCCCAAGGTAAATATTGATCTTCAATTAAGTGATCGTTATGTTGATTTGGTTCAGGATGATTTTGATGCGGTGTTTCGTATTGGGGTATTAGATGATTCAAGCCTAATTGCTCGTAAACTCAAATCTTTTCAACTTATTTTTGCTGCTGCACCAAGTTATTTGGCTAAATATGGAATACCATCAGTGCCCAATGATATAAAAAAACACCAATGTTTGATTTATCAATATGTTAATCCAACAAGAAAAGATCATCTTTGGTCTTTTAAAGTTAATGGTCAAGTGATTAATCTTCCTATATCCGGAATGTTACAAAGTAATGATACCTTCGCCTTAGCACAAGCCGCCATTCAAGGATTGGGAGTAACGATGTTACCTGAGTCAATGCTAAGTGAAGCAATTAAACAACAAAAATTATTACCCATTCTACAGGAGTATTTACCACCACCTAGAGAAGTTCATCTACTTTATACAGCGGATAAACGCCAGTTGTTGAAATTAAAGATGTTTATTGAATTTATAGTAGATAAGATGGCTTAGCTTATTTGATGCTGTTTACTGTAAGCATATTGGTCAATATGCCTGAGTGTAAGTGAGATAATATAATAACTAGCTAAAGTATCGATAACTAAAAAGGCGACTCAGTCGCCTTTTTAGTTAATAGTTTAAATCCATTTAAACTACTATTTATTTAATTGTTACTGTTGTGCTTAACTCTTTTCCTAACATATTGTTAAGGTAAACTAAGTCATCAGCAGTTAATGTTCCAACTGCATACTTCAGCTGTAATAAACTCGTTAAATAAGTATATTTAGCATCAGATAAGTTGCGCTTAGAGCTATATAGCTGAGTTGTGGCATTTAATACATCAACAATAGTACGTGTTCCAACTTGATATCCCGATGTGGTTGCTTCTAATGAACTTTCCGCAGAGACAACCGCTTGTTGGTAAGCTTTGATTGCACTGATAGATGACGAAATATTGTTGTAAGAAGAACGAACTTGATTAATCACGCTACGATTGGTGCTTTCAAGTTTTTCACTAAAACTGACAAAGTTGTGTTGCGCTTGTTCAACTTGAGACATGGTTGCACCGCCCGAGAAGATTGGCATACTAACACTCACGCCAACATAGTTACTGCCTGAATAACTTTTACCATTACGGGCAGCAGGTGTGCCAGCAGAACTGTAATTACCATATCGGTCGGTTTTATTAAGATTTGTCGATGCATCAACACTTGCTGTTGGCATATAACCAGATTGTGCTAACTTGATTTGATCGCGTGCGATATCTTGATTTAATTTCATTGTTAATAAATTCAGATTTGATGTTTCTGATTGTTTTAACAAAGCACCGATTTGAGTTGGCATTTCAGTTTTGAACGTATTGGTATTAATACTTGCTAATTGGGAATAAAAACGACCGCTGACTTGCCGTAAATCTTCAATGGCGTTATTTAAATCATTTAATGCATTAACTTGTTGTGCAACGGTTAAATCATAATTAGCTTTGGCATTTTGTACATCTGTAATAGCCACTAAACCCACTTGATGTTGTTGCTGGGTTTGTTCTAATTGACGACCAATGGCTTTTTTCTGAGCTTCGATAAAGCTCAATGCATCAAGCGCTTTTAGCACATTAAAATAAGCAACTGAAGTATTTAAAATTAATGTTTGCCCTTGATATTGGTAAGTGATATCAGCAATACTCGCTTGTTTTTTTGTGATATCTAAATTTTTCCAATTAGCAAAATTGAATAGACTTTGTGATAAAGTGACTTGATATAAATTACCACTTTTGCTTTTTTGTCCACTAGTATCACGACGACCATGTGTTACACCATAAGAAGCACTTAACCCAACTTGTGGTAATAAACTTGCTCGAGAGCCTGAAATTGCTGAATAAGCTTTGTCTTTATCGGCTAATGAACTTCGTAGATCTGGGTTCGTTTCTTTGGCTTGTTCATATACCTGAACCAAATTTTCAGCAAAAACTGCTTGGCTTAATGTTAAGCCGATTAGAAAAGTTAGCGTTTTTTTCATCAATTATCTCTTTAAGAAACATTAAAATATAATAGTACGTTGATTTAAGTGATTTTAACAGATAATTAGCATATAGTAAGCATAGTTTATGTAACATTCGCACTTTTTATTAAAATTTAGCTTAAAATTGAGAAACAATATGAAAATTATCAATAATCCTGTCCATTTTAACAAAAACGATGTGTTCAATCTAACCAAACGAGTTTTGTATAAAGGTTTTTTTTCATTACTTGAATATCGTTTTCAATACCGTAAATTCGATGGTTCAGTTAGTGAATTTGTCACTAGAGAAATTTTAGAACGTGGGCACGCTGTTGTGTTATTAGCTTATGATGCTAAACGTGATGAAGTGGTTTTAATTGAACAAATTCGTATCGCCGCTATTGAAACTCAAGATACTCCATGGATGTTAGAGCTGATTGCCGGCATGATGGATCATGAAAATGAATCTTGTGAAGATGTTGCAAGACGCGAAGCTATGGAAGAAGCAGGGATCAAAGTTGGTCGTTGTATGCCAATTACAAGTTATCTGGCTTCACCTGGTGGTCTAACTGAAAAATTGCATATTTTGGTTGGTGAGGTTGATTCAACGACAGCAAAAGGTGTTCATGGATTAGCTGAAGAAAACGAAGATATCAAAGTGCATGTAGTGAGTAGAGAACAAGCTTACCAATGGGTCGAAGACGGTTTAATTAATAATGCAGCTTCAATTATTGCCCTACAGTGGTTACAACTTAATCATCATCGATTAAAAAATGAGTGGATGTAATGAGTATTGCCGATCACATTTAATTATTTCTTCCATTAAAATGTGATCTATTTTACACTTTAATATAACGCTTGGATTTATAATAAAAATTATATCACTTGCTACACCCCTAGATTTTGCTATTTCCGTCATTAACTGTAATGTATTAATGAATAATTGAGGTGAATTTTGGAATCACTTTTACAGCTTCCAACACAAAATAAACAACACGCCAAAATATTACAAATTACCGATATGCATCTTTTTGCCGATGACAGCAGTGTATTACTTGGTGTAAATTCAAATGCAAGTTTTTTAGCAGTGTTAGATGAAATAAAAAGCGCCAAAAGAAAGTATGATTTAATTGTGGCAACTGGCGATTTTGTACAAGATGGATCCAAACATGCTTATCAACGTTTTGCAGAGCAAATTATAAGTTTAAAAACGCCTTGTGTGTGGTTAGCTGGCAATCATGATAACTATAGCTATATGCAGTCTGTTTTTGCCCATTATGATTTAGCTGATAATAAGGTGGTATTACTTGGCGATAAATGGATAATCATTCTTCTTAATAGCCAAGTTGAAGGGCAAGCTTACGGCTTTTTAAGCAATATAGAGCTTGAATTTTTACAACATACTTTAGCCAAATATCCAGATAAGAATGCATTAGTTTTTCTGCATCATCACCCTATATCCTCCAGTTGTCATTGGCTTGATCAACATATTTTAAAAAATAGTTGTCAATTGGAGCAAATTGTCCAAGGTCACCAACAAATAAAAGGGGTGGGATGGGGACATATTCATCAAGAGCAAGATCATTTATGGCATCACTGCTTAGCGTTTTCAACGCCATCAACTTGTGTTCAATTTAAACCAAATAGCTATGATTTTCAGTTAGCAGATAAAGATGCGCCAGGTTGGCGCGAAATTAAATTAAATGATAATGGTTCAATTGACACGTCTGTTTTTCGAATTTGTGATAATCGATTTGTACCGGATTTATCACAAAATGGCTATTAATTACTGTAATTAAATATCACCAATTACAGTAATGGAGCAAAAAAGTAAAAGAGCCGTTCAACGACGTGCTGCCAAATGGGTCGTTGTTTCCAAGTTTCGATATTAACTTCGTCTGATTGCGCTAAATATTTTTGTAAAAGGTTAGATAACGATTGGGCAAATTCAGCATCATCAATGACGGTGGTAATTTCAAAATTTAACCATAAACTGCGCATATCTAAATTTACAGTACCAACTAAGCTTAACTGGTTATCAATTAACACACTTTTTGTGTGCAATAAGTTATCATTAAACTGATATAGCTTTACACCACCATCGAGCAGTTCCGAAAAGAAAGCTCGGCTTGCCCATTTGACCATTAATGAATCATTCTTTTTAGGAACAATAATAATTACTTCAACCCCTCTTTGCGCAGCGGTACAAACTGCATGTAAAATATCATCGCTTGGTACTAAATAGGGTGTGGTGAAAATAATTTGCTCTTGTGCTGAATAAATAGCAGTGAGTAACACCTGATGGATCATGTTTTCCATATAACCAGGACCAGAAGCAATAAGTTGCATGATATGCTTTTTCTCTTCTGGTGGTTCTGCAAAGTCAGTAATTTGCGGTAAGGCTAAATCGGTACCGGTTTCTAATTCCCAATCACTAGCATAAATTGCACCCATTAAGGTGGTGACAGGTCCACGCATTCTTACCATAACATCGACCCATTCACCAACATGCTTATTTTGTTTAAAAAAGCGTGGATCGACGATATTCATACTACCTGTATATGAAATATAATTGTCAATAATAGCCACTTTACGATGTTGGCGCAGATCGAGCCGTCTAAACATAAAGCGCAATAAATTAACTTTAAGCGCTTCAACTATTATAATACCAGCTGCTCGCATTCTTTTGCTTGCGTTAGTTTTAAGAAAATGGCGACTACCTGCTGAATCAACCATTAACCGACATGTTACCCCTCTTTTGGTGGCCGAAATCAGTGCGCTTTCAACATCATCTGCTCGACCGCCTTCGTTCCAAATATAAAAAACCATTTCAATATTAGACGTGGCTTGATTAATGTCTTCAATGAGTTTATCAAATATGGTATCGGTGTCACTAAGCAGCTCGATATGGTTACCGTTTATACCATCCAGTCCGGTCTGGTGTTTACAAAGTTGGAAAATGGGTTTACTGACTTGGCTAACTTTGGTGGTAAAAATATCAGAAAATACACTAATTCGATTGATAAAATTAGCAATGATTGGCCGCATTTTTTGCGCACGTTTAACGCGTTGTTGACCTAAATGTGCTTCACCAAGTGAAAAATAAAGAATAATCCCAACGATAGGTAAGATGTAAATGACCAACATCCAAGCAATGACATAAGTTGTTGGTCTACGCTTAAACACTATCCGTAAAGTTACTGCAACGATTATCAACCAATAAACGAAGAAGATTAATGAACTAATTAAGGCATGAAATGAAGTATATTGCATATTAGTTAACTATTGCTTAAGTTTAATTGACTAATGGGATCTTTGCTACAATCATAATGCTGAAAAATTTCAGGTAATGGCTTAGGATTGTTATGTTTATCAACTGATACATAAGTAAATACTGCGTCAGTAATACAAAAACGTTGAGGGGTGTCTGATGTGTCGAGTACTTTTTTTACCCAAACCTCAATGCCAATCGTGATTGAGGTTTTACCTGTTTTAATACAATGAGCATAACAACAGACAACATCGCCAACCATTGCCGGTTTATAAAATGTGATACTACTTGCATTGACTGTTACTACACGGTTTCTGGCGATCTCTTTTGATAAAATTCCGCCAGCTAGATCCATTTGTGACATAATCCAACCACCAAAAATATGGCCATGTGGGTTTGTGTCAGCAGGCATCGCAAGTGTTCTTAATACCAATTGTCCTTTAGGATTAGTTGTGTCTTGTTTCATGATGAAAGCCTTAGTTATAACATTTTACTCGGTACTAGCGTGTTTATTTAAATTTCGATAAATATAGATACCAGATATTAATGATAATAGTAAAGAGGCACCGGGTAAAATAAATACTTTGAAAATCCAAAAAAATTCATCAGGAGCATAATAAGTTGTGATTAAACTGATGACTCCACACGAAATGAAAAATATTATCCATAACAAATTTAGTCTGTTCCAGACAGCTAAGTTTAATTGTAACTCTTTACCAAGCATTTTCTGTAAAAGATTTTTTTTAAAAATAAATTGACTAATTAATAAAGCAGAAGCAAAGATAAAATTAATGATTGTCACTTTCCATTTAATGATATTGGGTTCACGAGTATATAATGTAAAACCACCAAAAATCATGATCATTAGGTATGATAACAACTCTACTTTATCTATTTTTCGATAAATAACGAGAATAATAAGAAAAGCAATGGTTGCTGAGATCATGAGTGCTTGAACGCCAGCAAAAATATCATACATTGTTAAAAAGACAAAAAAGAAAATCAGTGGAATAAAATTCAAAAGTTGTTTCATGTAATTATTAACCTGATAGATGAGATACTTATTAAGAGTTAAATAAGAAAAAAAGCCTATTAATAATAGGCCTTATTTTTTGGTATGAAGTTCGGGATGTGCTTTACAATTTCCTGATTGGCAATGACCGTAAAGATACAAACTATGGAACGTTAACTTAACGCCATATTGTTCGGCAATTTCTTTTTGTCTGGTATTAATAATTTCATCACGAAATTCAAATACTTCGCCACAATCTAAACATATTAAATGATCATGGTGTTTTTGAGTTGATAGCTCAAAAACCGCTCGTCCACCTTCAAAATTATGACGTGTAACAATACCCGCATCATCAAATTGATTTAAAACACGGTAAACTGTGGCAAGTCCAATTTCTTCCCCCATATCAAGTAACTTTTTATAAAGATCTTCGACTGTGATATGTTGACATGAAGGATCGCGCAATAACTCTAAAATTTTTAATCTTGGTAAAGTAACTTTCAAACCTGCGCTTTTTAGTGCAGCGTTATTATCGTTATCATGATTTGTCATATTGCATTCCAGTTTAGTTAATTAATCAGTTATATTATAAGACTATGTACGGAAAATAAAATAAATCACTTTGATAGATTAAATATTCATTTCGCTTTTGACTTGATTTACCCACGTAGCGATGCGTTGTTCTGTCAATTCTGGTTGGCGATCTTCATCAATTGCTAATCCAATAAAATGGTTATCGTCAACTAAACTTTTAGATGCTTCAAAGTTGTATCCATCAGTTGACCAATGCCCAACAATTTTGGCACCTTTCGGTTCAATAATATCGCGTATAGTTCCCATTGCATCACAAAAATATTCGGCATAATCTTCTTGATCACCACAACCGAAAATAGCAACCGTTTTACCATTAAAATCAATTTGCTCTAGATTAGGAAAAAAATCATCCCAATCTGCTTGTGATTCACCATAATACCAAGTCGGAATGCCGAAAAAAAGATAATCATATTTTTCTATATGTTCTTTGGTGGTTTTAGCAATATCAAAAAGATCTGCTTGTTCACTTCCTAAAATAAGTTGGATTTGTTTAGCTACATTCTCTGTATTACCTGTATCACTACCAAAAAAAATACCGACGTTTGCCATATTTGTACCTTCACTGTTTTACAATATAAAAAATATTTTTTGAGTATATCATTGTCACCTGTTATCAGCAATAATTCTCAATTACCATCATCATACCATATTATTTGCTACACAATTGATTGATCTTGGATTAGAATTGTTGAAAATTTAATAATAACATAAGTTTTGGAATTTATTTATGAACCTGCACGAGTATCAATCAAAATATCTTTTTAAACAATATAATTTACCTGTTCCAGAAGGTTATGTTTGTAACTCAATTGATGAAGTACAAGATACCTTAGCTAAATTGGCGTCTCAAGCAGATATTCACGCTTGGGTGGCAAAGTGTCAGGTTCATGCTGGTGGTCGTGGTAAAGCAGGCGGCGTGATTTGTACACACGATTTTAATGAAATCAAACAGTTTGCAGAAAAGTGGCTGGGTAAGCATTTAGTGACTTATCAAACCACATCTAAAGGTCAACCGGTTAATCAAATTCTCATTGAAAAAGCGTCTAATATAGATAAAGAACTGTATTTAGGTGCAGTAATTGATAGAAGTTCTAAACGCGTAGTTATTATGGCCTCTACAGAAGGTGGGGTGGATATTGAAAGTGTCGCTGAAAAATCACCCCATCTAATTCATAAAATTTCACTCGATCCTTTAACGGGACCTTGTGCGTATCAAGGACGTGAACTCGCATTTAAATTGGGTTTATCCGGTAAACTAATTAATCAATTTGCTAAATTATTTGTCAATTTAGCTACGCTTTTTTTAGAAAACGATGTGTCTTTAGCTGAGGTGAACCCTTTAGTGATTACCGATGCTCAAGAGTTGATTTGTTTGGATGCGAAAGTTGTTATTGATGATAATGCGCTTTTTAGACATCCAAATTTAAATGTGCTAAGAGATACCACACAAGAAGATGAACGCGAATCAATTGCCGCCAAACAGGGAATTAGCTATGTATCTTTAGAAGGTAATATTGGTTGTATGGTTAATGGCGCAGGTCTTGCCATGGCTACGATGGATATTATCAAATTATATGGCGGTGAACCGGCTAACTTTTTAGATGTTGGTGGCGGCACGACCAAAGAACGTGTATCTGAAGCATTTAAATTAATTTTATCTGATAAAAATGTTAAAGCAATTTTAGTCAATATCTTCGGTGGTATTGTTCGATGTGATTTAATTGCTGATGGAATTATTAACGCAATAAAAGAAATAGGTCTTGCGGTTCCTGTTGTTGTCCGCCTTGAAGGTAATAATGCTGAGATTGCTCGAGAGATATTAGCTGAAAGTCAGTTAAATATTATTACTGCAAAAAGTTTAATTGATGCTGCACAAAAAATAGTTGCTGTTGCATAATAAGAAAGAGTGGAGAACGGAAATTATGTCAATTTTAGTTAATAAAGATACCAAAGTTATTTGCCAAGGATTTACTGGCAGTCAAGGAACCTTTCATTCACAGCAAGCATTAGCCTATGGCACTAAATTAGTTGGTGGTGTAACACCAGGCAAAGGTGGAACTCAGCATTTAGGTTTACCCGTTTTTAATACCGTAAAGGAAGCAGTAGCAACTACGGGGGCGACTGCAAGTGTTATTTATGTACCAGCCGCATTTGGTAAAGATTCAATTTTAGAAGCAATTGATGCCGGCATTAAATTGATTGTCTGTATTACAGAAGGTATTCCAACCTTAGACATGTTAATAGTTAAAGAAAAACTAAAACAAACCGATACTGTCATGATTGGACCTAACTGCCCGGGAATTATTGTTCCTGATGAATGTAAAATAGGTATTATGCCGGGGCACATTCATTTAGCCGGTAAAATAGGCATTGTTTCCCGTTCTGGTACTTTAACCTATGAAGCAGTTAAGCAAACTACCGACATAGGGTTAGGTCAATCAGTTTGTGTCGGGATTGGCGGTGATCCTATTCCAGGTAGTGATTTTATTTCAATTTTAAAATTACTTGAGCAGGACCCTAAAACAGAAGCCATTGTTATGATTGGTGAAATTGGAGGTAGTGCGGAAGAGGAAGCCGCTGAGTATATTAAAAAACATGTCTCTAAACCTGTTATTGGTTATATTGCAGGGGTATCTGCACCATCAGGTAAACGTATGGGGCATGCTGGCGCAATTATTTCGGGTAATAAAGGCACTGCTGAAGAAAAAACCAGAACACTACAAGCTGCAGGTATAACTGTTGTTAGTAGTTTGGCTGATATCGGTGATGTTGTAAAAAAACAATTTAATATGTAGTTTTTTGATATCCGTCAAATTATATTTTAAAATATTGATGTACAATATCGGTCAATAACGATATTAATTTAGTGAGCATTTATGTAGTAGGGAGCAAATATGTTTGATATAGTTGAACTATCACGCCTCCAATTTGCACTCACTGCAATGTATCATTTCATCTTTGTACCATTAACGCTTGGTTTAGCGTTTTTGTTAGCAATTATGGAAACAGTATACGTTGTAAGTGGTAAGCAAGTTTGGAAAGATATGACCAAATTCTGGGGAAAACTCTTCGGTATTAATTTTGCCGTTGGTGTTGCCACAGGTTTGACAATGGAATTTCAGTTCGGCACGAACTGGTCATATTACTCACACTATGTGGGAGATATTTTTGGTGCACCACTAGCTATCGAAGGGCTAATGGCATTTTTCTTAGAATCGACAATGGTTGGTCTATTCTTTTTTGGTTGGGATAGATTAAGTCGAGGTAAGCACTTATTGGTTACTTGGTGTGTTGCATTCGGTTCAAATCTTTCTGCATTGTGGATATTAGTGGCTAATGGTTGGATGCAATTCCCTGTTGGATCTGAATTTAATCCTATCAATGCTAGAATGGAAATGGCGAACTTTTTTGAGTTAATTACCAATTCTGTTGCGCAATATAAATTCGTGCATACTGTTGCAGCAGGTTATTTAACTGGTGCTATTTTTGTTTTAAGTATTAGTTCATACTATCTACTTAGAAAACGTGATGTTGCTTTTGCCAAACGTTCTTTTGCTGTAGCTGCAATGTTTGGTTTTATTATGTCGATTTTAGTTGCGTTTATGGGCGATGAAGCTGGTCACGAAATGACCACTGTTCAACCAACTAAACTCGCTGCGATTGAAGGTGAGTGGGAAACTCAACCTGCTCCAGCATCATTTAATGTTATAGCTTTTCCTTCTCAAAAAAATAAAGAAAATTTATTTGCTATTGAGATTCCATATGTTATGGGTATTATGACAACACGTTCATTAGATACTCAAGTTATTGGTTTGAAAGACATCTTAAATACCAATGAAACCAAGATTCGTAATGGTGTTTTGGCTTATACAAACTTGGAAAAAATTCAAAAAGGTGATCAAGATCCTGCCGTATTAAAAGCTTTTGAAGATAATAAAGCTGATTTAGGTTATGGTTATTTGGTTAAACGCTTTACTGATCGTGATAATTTAACTATTCCTGAAGCAACAGAACAACATATCAAAGCTGCTGCTGAAGATTCTATTCCTACCGTTTGGCCGCTATTTTGGGCATTCCGTGGTATGGTTGGTCTAGGATTATTAATGATTCTTGGTACGGGTTTTGCTTTGTGGACCACTTATAAAAATAAAATTACAGAAAGACGCTGGTTACATCGTTTATTAATGTTGTTTTTACCATTCCCATGGCTTGCTTGTGAGTGTGGTTGGTTTGTTGCTGAATACGGTCGTCAACCTTGGGCTATTCAAGATATTTTACCAACAGGTGTAGCAAATTCGTCATTAACTCCAGGTGAAGTATTATTTACAATGATATTGATTTGTGGTCTTTATACCTTATTTTTAGTTGCTGAAATGTTTTTAATGTTTAAATTTGCACGTTTGGGACCGAGTTCTTTAGGTACAGGCAACTATCATTATGAAAAAACACAACCGGTAACAGAATAGGGCATAGGGAGTATACACAATGATTGATTACGAAATTGTACGCGTCATCTGGTGGGTGCTGATTAGCGTTGTTTTAATCGGTTTTGTTGTCACAGATGGATTCGATATGGGAGTAGGTATTTTACTACCATTTATCGGAAAAACTGATACAGAACGTCGTATTATGATAAATGCCATTGCCCCTCATTGGGATGGTAACCAAGTATGGTTAATTACTGGTGGAGCAGGTATATTTGCAGCTTGGCCAATGGCTTATGCTGCTTCATTTTCAGGTTTTTATATTGCGATGATATTAGTGTTATGTGCGCTATTTTTTAGACCAATTGGTTTTGATTATCGTAGTAAATTAGAAAATTCAAAATGGCGTAACTTATGGGATGGCGGTATCTTTGTTGGGAGTTTTGTTCCTGCACTGGTATTTGGCGTTGCATTTGGAAACTTACTAGAAGGTGTTCCGTTTAGATACGACAATACTTATCGTGTATTTTATGATGGTAACTTTTTCGGTTTGCTTAACCCATTTGCTCTATTAACAGGTGTCGTTAGTTTAATGTTAATAGTTGCTCATGGTGGAGCATGGTTGCAAATGAAAACCTCTGGTGAGCTTTATTTGCGCGCAAGGAAAGCAACTCAAGTGGCAAGTTTGATTTTAGTCATTGCTTTTGTTTTAGCTGGAGTTTGGGTAGCTTTTGGTATTCATGGATATGAAGTGACAAGTGTTATTGATCACAATGCTGCCTCTAATCCATTAGCGAAGACTGTATCGACCGATACATCATGGTTAACAAATTATATGAATTATCCAATTTTATGGTTAGTGCCTGTTTTAGGTGTCGTTTTGCCATTGTTAACTATTCTTTGTTCTGGTTTAAATAAAAACGCATTAGTTTTTATTTTATCGTCATTAACAATTGCTTGTGTATTATTTACTTATGCTATCGCAACATTCCCATTTATTATGCCATCAAGCATTATGCCAAATGCAAGTCTAACTATATGGGATGCAACATCAAGTCAATTAACACTTAATATTATGTTTGTAGTGGTATTAATCTTCTTACCAATAGTGCTTTTATATACTATCTGGTCATATATTAAAATGTTTGGACGACTTGATAAAAATCATATTGAAAATAATAAACATTCTCTTTATTAAGGAACAGATATGTATTATGTATTATGGTTTGTAGGCATTATTGCAGCTTGTATGTTATCTGCTGTTACTGGATTATGGGTAGAACATATTAGTAGTGATAAAGAGTCAAATAATCACTAATTTATTAGTATAGCGTTAATTAAAAAGGTGGCTTATCGTCACCTTTTTTAATTAAACATAGTCACTATAATCGAATTAGTCACAAATGATAATTGTTTTCATTTAAGTAATTTTATATCATAGTGCGGCGAATTTTATATTTAGATATAATAACAACAAATTTTTTTTACGTGATATTTGAATATGAAACAATTTAATTGGAATGCAAGGGTTTATTATGAAGATACCGATGCAGGTGGAGTTGTCTATCATGCTCGGTATCTTGCTTTTTTCGAACGAGCTAGAACCGAAATGCTAAGACAACTCGATATTAGTCAACAAAAGTTATTACAAGAAGGTATTGCTTTTGTTGTAAAAAAGATGGATATTAGCTACCTCTTTCCAGCTCGTTTAGATGATATGCTGACAATTAGCAGTAGCATTGAGCAAGTTCGCAAGGCGTCTATTATCTTTAAACAGACTATTTTTAATCAAAACAAGCAAGCTATCAGTTCTGCTGATGTGATTATTGCGTGTGTAGATATGACTAAAATGAAGCCATGTGGGCTTCCTAAGTTATTAGTTTCGGAGTTTATATAAGTGGAAAATCTTAATATTATTGATTTGTTTTTACAAGCAGGTTTATTAGTACAATGTGTGATGATATTGTTACTGAGCTTTTCTGTTATGTCTTGGGCTATTATTTTTCAACGTAGTAAAATTTTAGGAAAAGCTAAAAAACAAGTTGATCAATTTGAAAATAGTTTTTGGGCATCTGATGAATTAAATGTTTTATTTGATAAAGCAAAATTCAATAAAGAAGATATCAGTGGTACAGAACATATTTTTTATTCGGGTTTTAAAGAGTTTTCTCGGCTATATCAAATTAATCCAAATATGTCAGAAGCGGCATTAGATGGCGCATCTCGCTCGATGCGATTAGCCATGAATCGTGAACTTGATAATTTAGAATTACATATTCCTTTTTTAGGAACAGTTGGTTCTATCAGTCCATATATTGGTTTATTTGGTACTGTTTGGGGAATTATGCACGCATTTATTTCATTAGGTGCAGTTAAACAAGCAACACTTCAAATGGTTGCACCCGGTATTGCAGAAGCATTGATTGCAACCGCTATAGGGCTATTTGCTGCTATTCCAGCAGTGTTGGCATATAATCGTTTATCATTAAGCGTCAGTAGAATAGAGCAAAGCTATTTAAACTTTATTGATGAATTTTCAGCTATTTTACAACGTCAAGCTGTTGCGGTTAGGAAGTAATTAATTATGAGCAGACGTTCACGTTATTCCACAAAATCTGAAATCAATATAGTTCCATTATTGGATGTACTATTGGTATTGGTATTGATTTTTATGGCAACTGCACCCATTATCAGTCAAAGTGTTGAAGTTGATTTACCTGAAGCGTCGGAATCAAAAACAGTTTCACCTTCAGATAATAAACCAATCATTATTGAAGTATCTGATGTTGGCGTTTACGCATTGATCATTGATCAAGATCGTCAATCAAATTTACCGCAAGAGCAAATTGTTGCCGAGGTTAAGCATCAAATTTCACTTAACGAAAAAGCTGTTTTTTTAGTTGGTGGTGCTAAAAATGTTCCTTACGAAGAAATTATAAAGGCGTTGAATTTATTACAATCTGCAGGCGTTAAATCTGTTGGATTGATGACTCAACCAATTTAATTAAACATAATAATACGTTAAAAATGTCAGCAATGTCTTATAAGCCAAATTCTAAATTAAGCGTACCAATTGTAATATCTATTTTATTGCATTTAATATTAATTATCATTCTTGGCTATAGAGCTATACAAGATGATAATGCTAACTATGGTAGTATTAATGGTCAATCTATCGATGCGATTATGGTTGATCCCTCGGTTATGACTGAACAATATCAAAGGCAATTACAAGCTCAAACCAGTCAACAAAAGGCGGATAAACAAAAACAACAACAATTAGAAAACCAGGCTAAAGAGTTACAAGAGAAGCAATTAGCTGAACAGCAACGGTTAAAAGATCTTGAAAAAGAGCGTTTAAAAATTGCTGAACAACAAAAACAGCAAGAGGCAGAAAAAGCCGCTGCTGAAAAGGCCGCAGCCGAGAAAGCTGCCGCTGAAAAGGCTGCAGCAGAAAAAGCCGCTGCTGATAAGGCCGCAGCAGAAAAAGCTGCCGCTGAAAAGGCTGCAGCAGAAAAAGCCGCTGCAGAGAAGGCCGCAGCAGAAAAAGCTGCTGCTGAGAAGGCCGCAGCCGAGAAAGCTGCCGCTCAAAAGGCCGCCGCAGAAAAAGCCGCCGCTGAAAAGGCTGCAGCAGAAAAAGCTGCTGCTGAGAAGGCCGCAGCCGAGAAAGCCGCCGCTGAAAAGGCTGCAGCCGAGAAAGCTGCCGCTCAAAAGGCCGCCGCAGAAAAAGCTGCCGCTGAAAAGGCCGCCGCTGAAAAGGCTGCGGCAGAGAAAGCCGCCGCTGAAAAGGCCGCAGCCGAGAAAGCTGCCGCAGAAAAAGCCGCAGCCGAGAAAGCCGCCGCCCAAAAAGCTGCGGCAGAGAAAGCTA
>CALYPO010000012.1 GCA_945276085.1 uncultured Gilliamella sp. | reverse complement strand
TCATTGGTGTCGCTCGTGATATTTCAGCAGTGAACAATATTCCAATGAAATCACTCCAAGTTGAAAGCGTGCCTGCAACAATTTCAGATACATTATCAATTCAAATTGATGAGCCTAAAGCTGCGCCTCGTTATTTAGGGCGTGTTATCAAAAATATCAATGTAAACGCAATAACCCCACTTTGGATGAAAGAAAAATTACGTCGTGGTGGAATACGGTCTATTGATGCGGTTGTCGATATAACAAATTTTGTTTTGTTAGAGCTTGGTCATCCAATGCATGCATTTGATCTTGCCGAAATAGAAAAGGGCATTATTGTGAGATATGCTCGAAAAAGTGAAAAAGTTGTTTTACTTAATGGCAATGAAACTGAATTGAATGATCAAACTTTAGTTATTGCGGATCATGATAAAATACTTGCCTTAGCCGGTATTATGGGCGGAGAAAAATCTGGTGTGACTCAATCGACGAAAGATATTTTTCTTGAATCGGCCTTCTTTGCACCATTAGCTATTACCGGGAAAGCTCGTGAATATGGTCTGCATACTGA
Organism: uncultured Gilliamella sp.; assembly: GCA_945276085.1. Classification (GTDB taxonomy): domain Bacteria; phylum Pseudomonadota; class Gammaproteobacteria; order Enterobacterales; family Orbaceae; genus Gilliamella. The sequence continues at coordinate 33,196 of CALYPO010000012.1, read as the reverse complement.
AGCGTCTCATCGGTATGAAAGAGGAGTTGATCCAGCTTTACAAAGCATTGCGATGGAAAGAGCAACACAACTTATCCTCGATATTTGTGGCGGTGAGGTCGGACCGATTGTTGACAAAACCAGTTCAACTGAATTGCCAAAATCAGCTAACATACAACTACGCCGTAATAAAATTGATAGCATAATTGGTTATACAATTGATACACAAAAAATCACTGATATTTTAGAAAGACTTGGATGTAAAGTTAATTATAAAAATGAAATTTGGTCAGTTGAAGCACCAAGTTGGCGTTTTGATATACAGATAGAAGAAGATCTCGTTGAGGAAGTGGCGCGTATTTATGGATATAACAATATTCCAAACGCCAACTTAAACATTGAGTCTGTCATGCAGCCAAAACCAGAAGGTCAAATTTCATTAGCTAGAATAAAAGATTTATTAGTTGATAAAGGTTATCAAGAAGCTGTAACTTACAGTTTTGTTGATCCAAAAGTACAACAAATTTTGCATCCCAATTTAAACCAAATTCACTTACCTAATCCTATTTCAAGTGAAATGTCAGTTATGCGTTTATCATTATGGACTGGATTATTAGGCGCAGTGTTATATAATCAAAACCGACAACAATCAAGAATTAGATTGTTTGAAACTGGCTTACGCTTTATTCCAGACGATAAAAGTGAATTTGGTGTTCGTCAGGAACAAATGTTATCGGGTGTAATTACGGGTAATTTATATGAAGAACATTGGACATTACCTAAAAAAGCTGTTGATTTTTATGATCTAAAAGGGGATATTGAGTCAATATTTTCGATTCTAGGATGTGCTCAAGACGTACGCTATGAAAAATCTAATTTGTCTGCTTTACATCCTGGACAAAGTGCCGCTATTTTTGTAAATGATGAAATTATTGGTTATTTAGGTGTTTTGCATCCAGAAATTGAAAAAAAATTATCTTTAAATGGTAAAACGCTTGTTTTTGAAATAAATTTAGCTAAAATTAATAACAAAAAGGTACCGTCGGCTCAGGACGTATCAAAATATCCGTCAAATAAACGAGATATTGCTATTGTCGTTTCAAATACAATTCCAGCAGCAGATATTATTTCTGAGTGTAAAAAGGCTGGTGGTGAGCAACTTATCAAAGTTAATCTGTTTGATGTTTATCAAGGCGATAACATTAAGGATGATGAAAAAAGCCTTGCTATCAGTTTGATTTTACAAGACAAATCACGTACACTTGAAGAAGAAGATATAACAAACATTGTAAGCAGGTGTGTTACTGCTTTACAAATTCGTTTCAAAGCCCTATTAAGAGAATAATAATTATGACATTAACTAAAGCTGATATTGCAGATCGTCTTGCCGATAAATTTAATATTGATCGTCAAGAAGCTAAAGTCCTTGTTGAACTTTTTTTTGAAGAGATACGAGTGGCTTTAGAAAAAGGGGAACCTGTTAAATTATCTGGGTTTGGTAATTTCACTATTCGTGATAAAAATTCACGACCGGGTCGAAATCCAAAAACGGGTGAAAGTGTAGATATCTCTGCTCGTCGGGTTGTTACCTTTAGACCAGGAATTAAATTTAGAGATCGCGTAGAAAAAAACCTAACGCTTTAAAAGTTAGGTAAGTATTCGTGTGATAATTAAACGACCTTTTTTTGATTGATTAAAGAAAGGTCGTTCAATTTTTTTTATTAAAAAAATGTTTGTATTAATTAATTGATTCAAGCATAATACGACCTCCTCAATGGAGGCTCTATGGGTCCTCTTGCAACATTTCTTTGCTCATCAGGTCAGGTCCGGAAGGAAGCAGCCAAAGTAAAAAATATGTGTGTGGGATGTGGCTGATAGGGTCTCCTCCAAACTATCTGCAATGCTTTAATCTTTTCAAAAACAAAACTAACTAACTGATCATTCTATATAACAACATATAGCCATCCTATCTAATAGAAAGAAGTATTTTTGTTGAATTAATATAATAGGCAATTTTCTAGGCTTTTTTATTAAAAGCTAAAAACAATATGGAGTAGATTTATGATGCGAGTAGGGCTATTTATACTGACTAATTTAGCAGTAATGTTTGTCTTTGGTATTATCCTAAGTATATTGGGGGTAGATGCTCACAGTACTTTAGGATTATTGATTTTTGCAGGTATATTTGGCTTTGGTGGTTCATATATATCTCTTTTATTCTCTAAAACAATAGCATTAAAATCGGTTAAAGGAAAACTGATTAAACGTGCGGCCAATGCTCAAGAACAATGGTTATTAAATATTGTTCATCATCAGGCAGAACAGCTTGGTTTAAAAATGCCAGATGTGGCAATTTATGAAGCTAATGATATGAATGCATTTGCTACAGGAGCAAGTAAAAATAGTTCATTGGTTGCCGTTAGCTCAGGTTTATTAAGTACGATGTCACAGGATGAAGCAGAAGCTGTCATTGCACATGAAATGAGTCACATCGCTAATGGAGATATGGTTACAATGACTTTATTACAGGGTGTAATTAATACATTTGTTATTTTTATATCCAGACTATTAGCTTCATTGGCAACTCAAGCAAGCCATGGATGAACGTAATCGAGGATCATCCCAAATGATTTATTATCTAATTGTTATGGTCTTTGAAATCATTTTTGGTATTTTGGCAAGTATTATTACTATGTGGTTTTCACGTTACCGTGAATTTCATGCTGATGCTGGTTCGGCAAAATTGGTAGGTGCAAATAAAATGATTGCAGCGTTAGAAAAGTTAAAAACAAGTTACGAACCTAAAGAAGATTCATCGATAATGGCATTTTGTATAAATGGTGCGAAAAAAACCAAAATTTCAGAACTATTTATGTCTCATCCGCCATTAGACAAACGTATAGCGGCTTTAAAAGCACGACATTATCTTAAATAGAAATCACAAATTAACATTTTATTAAATAAAAGTATTACCCTGTTATTATTGACAAGTCTTAGTGAATTCACTATAACGCTTGTCAATAAATTAAAACACTAAAATTTGAAGTATTTTTGAGAATAAACGATGTCACAGATGGATCAATATCAGAATAAAAACCAATTAGAATTACTAAGTCCTGCAAAAAATATTGAAATTGCGATGCAGGCAATTTTACATGGTGCAGATGCTGTATATATAGGCGGGCCTAGTTTTGGCGCTCGTCATAATGCAGGAAATTCGGTTAGTGATATTGCAAAATTAGTTGAATTTGCACATCGTTATTACGCTAAAGTTTTTGTTACGTTAAATACGATTCTTCATGATAATGAATTAGAATCTGCAAGACAATTAATTTGGCAATTCTATCATGCAGGCGTTGATGCGTTAATCGTGCAAGATATGGGTATTTTAAATTTAGATATTCCACCAATCGACTTACATGCCAGTACGCAAATGGATATTCGAACGCCAGAAAAGGCAAAGTTTTTATCCGATGTTGGTTTTTCGCAAATTGTATTAGCACGTGAATTAAACTTAAATGAAATTACGACTATTTTTAAGCAAATAGATGCAAAAATAGAGTTTTTTATTCATGGTGCGTTATGTGTCGCTTTTTCCGGGCAATGCTATATTTCACATGCGCAAACTGGGCGTAGTGCTAATCGTGGAGATTGCTCACAGGCTTGCCGATTGCCTTTTACTTTAAAAGATGATCAAGGACGTGTTGTTGCTTACGAAAAGCATTTGTTATCGATGAAAGACAATTATCAATCAGATAATTTAGAATCGCTAATCCAAGCTGGTGTAAGATCGTTTAAGATAGAAGGGCGTTATAAAGATTTAACTTATGTAAAAAATATTACTGCACATTATCGACAAAAATTGGATAACATCCTTTCAAATTCATCGAATTTAACGGCTGCTTCTAGTGGCAAAACAGAATACTTTTTTACACCAGATCCCAAACGAACATTTAACCGTGGTAATACAGATTATTTTGTTACTGGTCGAAAACCTGACATTGGTGCTTTTGAGTCGCCAAAATTTATTGGATTACAAATTGGTGAAATAACTAATGTAACCGCTCAGTATATTGATATTAAATCTGAAAAAATGTTAACTAATGGTGATGGTCTAAATGTCCTCATTAAACGAGAAGTGTTTGGATTTCGAGCAGATAAAGTCGATAAATTAGGTGCTAATCAATATCGGGTTTATCCAAATGAAATTCCTAAATCGCTTAATACCATCAAATTGCCTTTTATTGTTAATCGTAATTTAGATCATTTATGGCAACAAAACTTACTCAAAGATTCAAGCGATCGTCGTATTGGTGTTTCGTTTGTGTTGTCTAATATCGATAATGGAATTCAGTTGATAGCCAAAAGTGAGGAGGGTATTTGTGTCGAATTAGATCTGATTGGTCAATTTGATTTGGCGAATCAAACTGATAAAGCGTTAAAAAATATTCAAGATAATCTATCTAAACTTGGGCAAACTATTTATTATTTGTCTGAGCTTATTATCGATTTATCGATAATTTATTTTATTCCCAGCAGTCAACTTAATCAATTAAGACGAGACATTATTGAAAAATTAACTTCAGCAAGGTTAGCAAGCTACCAAACCAATAAGCGTAAGCCTGAAACTAACCCAAAACCAATTTATCCCGATAATCAATTAACTTATTTAGCTAATGTCTATAATCATAAAGCCCGTGAGTTTTATAAACAACATGGTGTTCAATTAATAGAAAGCGCATATGAAGCTCATGAAATTAAAGATGATGTTCCTTTGATGATAACAAAACACTGTTTGCGATTTGCGTTCAATTTATGTCCGAAACAAGCTAAAGGTATTCAAGGTGTCAAAACAAAAGTCACACCAATGAAGTTAATACAAAATAATAATGAAGAGCTCATTTTGAAATTTAACTGTAAAGCATGTGAAATGCAAGTTTGGGGTAAAATTAAAAATCATGTTTTAAAAATGCCATTGTCAGGAAGCGAAATTATTTTCATATCTAAATAAAATGCTTTGGTTTTGGTTCATTCAAATTTCAATACATTTATTTCAAATAATTTTTGGTTACAAATAAACATTCAACTTTAGAAATTTTGGCAAAAAATATTAAATGCTAAAGTATGAATGTTGATGTTAATTAGGAATAGGTTATAACTCAGTAAGGCAATAAATAGTATTATCATCAGATAAAATAACAGAATTTATGGATTCCTAAACAATAAATATTATTTAACATAATATACATTATCCGCACCACGATAAACGTACGTGAATTTTCATCATTCAGCTAACCAATTTACGACGCTAATTTAAATATCTGTGGCATTTTGTACCAATCAGGAATTGGACAATCAGATACCGTAACCTGTCGAATTTCTCGAACAGAAATCGGGCTGAATTTTGCCAGATTGCAACGTTGTGCTATGTCGATGCCGATTTTTCTCAAACGTGCTCTGTGTATTTGAACCTGTGATTTGTTAAAATCAAATGTTTGTCCATGCGCCCATTGAATCGCATACATTGCAGTAGTATTTGCTGAACGTGTGGTTTCTACTACGCCACACCTTATTAATTGTTCGCTGATAGTTTCAAAATCCATCGCATTAACCGCCAGTTTTTTATCTAAATTTAAAAATTCATCATGTAATTCATTTAATCGTTTATAGCTTGATAATCCCCAATAATGTGAAAACATATCTGTATAAATTTTGTTATGCGTTCTAGATAATAAATGTTACATTATTATTTAGGATTAGGATTAGGATTTTGATTAAATCGTTTTAAGGTTTGGTAATTTTGACAGTGATTTTACGATAACCGTTTCAATTATTTTTAAGAAAAAGAATTCCGGGTAATTGCATTTATAGTTAGATATAGATAATGAGTTAAACAAAAATATGACAATTAATAATGATATGGTTTTAGCTGTTCCAATAGCTGTTTTATTGGTTATTTTGATATTATATATGAGTTATGTTGATAGAACTTATCTAAATAACACGATTGAAAAACTTTTTAAAAAAAGAAAATTTAGAATTATTTTGGCTGTTATCATGATATTTATTGTACTTGTCTTTTTTGATGGTAAACATAAAGGCTTATTTTTTATGATTTAACGGATTGTATTTAGCCAGTTGGGTATTCTATAATAAATTAATAATTATTATTAATAAGTGAATTTTAAAAAAATTAACTTAAATTCGTAATTATAAATCATTGAACTAGATTTAATTTTCTACTTATAAATCTTATATAACGCCCTATTCTCTATGAACATTATAGCCATATGAATGAAAAAATATTTTAGATTTTTATTGTTTTTAATCAATTGGATAAGATTTGGATAATGTATATTATGTTAAATGCATTCATTATTACGAACTTAAAATGATTTTCAGTTATATCACCGTTTTGCTAAACCCTACTTTCAATTCAAAATTGATTAAAAGTTCTTTAACTATCAGATCAAACCGTAATTTAACCTTTTAGAGTGATAGTCAATATCATAATATAAAATCGATTATCTTTAGTATATAATTGCTAACACCTATTAATACTTTTCATTATTATGCTTATTTTAATGCTTGCCTTCTGTTAATTTAAACTAAATGAACGTTTTGTTGATTAATAATTTAAACTATATGAATTGGCCAATTGTTGTTTTATCATAAAAATATGTTACTCTTGGCTAGAACTGAACTTGGATTAATGATTAATTTATTATGCAAACTACCAATAAGAATATACGATCAAAAAGTTATTCAGTTCCTTGCGAATTATGCAGTATAGGCTCTTTATGTCTACCAATGTTATTAAATAATACTTTAAATAATGTTTTGGAACGTAAAAAGACTTATGCTAAAGATGAACTCATAGTATCCAAGAGCACTGATTTTACTCGGTTTTTTATTATTCATTCTGGTGCTGTAAAAACCTATGTTACAACATCAGACAATAAAGAACAGATTAATGGCTTTTATCTACCTGGTGATATTGTTGGACTGGATTCTATATCAACTAAAATATATAATAACAACATTAAAGCGCTTACTAATACTTTAGCTTGTGAATTGCGTTATGAAGAACTAATGTCTTTAGTTGAATCAAATGCTTGTGTCAGAAGCATGATATTTAGGTTATTAAGTAATGACATTTATAACTATCAAAAATTAATTTTATGTTATTCTCAGAAAAAGGCTGATGAACGCCTAGCCTATTTTATATATTCTCTTTATAGAAGATATGAAAATCGTGGTCACACATCACTAAACATAAAGTTATCTATGAGCCGTAGTGATATAGCAAATTATTTAGGTTTAACGATTGAAACCGTAAGCCGAATTTTGTCGAAACTACAAGAACAAGATATTTTACACGTTAAAGGCAGATATATTTTCATTAAAAATTTAAATGCGCTAATAAGTTTAGGTAACTGATTTTTTTATGTTAAAATAACAAATATTTAATATACGATTTAAAAATTGTAAGGTTTATAGAATATGACGAGTTTAAAGAAAACACTTATTGCTGCTATGGTTACATTTGTTCCTATGTATTCTTATGCGGCTCAGCAGTTAACTGAAGAACAAGCAAGCAACTTGCAGTCTTTCAAACAAATTTCTGTTCGAGGTGCATTTTATACTGATAGCGATTATGTGTTGGCTATGTCTAAAGCAGCAGACAAAGAAGGTGCTGCGTCTTTCTATATTACAACGACAAATATCAGCCCTTCTAATGATACTTTGCGTATTGTTTATGCTAAATTGTACAAAGCTAATGCACCTAAAGCCGAAGAGAAAACTGACAACTTTCGCCAATTTGGTGGAGTCTACGAATACCCTAAATCTAAAGCTATTCGCCTAGAACCTTATGATATTGTTCGTATTCGTGGTTATTTCCCAAGTGAATATGATATTAATCAATCAATTGCAAAAGAAGCTTTAAACAAAGGTGCTTATGCTTACTATATTGATAATCGTTCAGAATTAGGAAGTAATTTGCAGGTTGTTGCCTATTTATTTAAGAAAGATGCACCAGAACGTAAACTTCAACCTGAAAATGCAATCCCTTATGATTCCGAAGCAGGACAATTAGCTTTAGCCCAAGGTGGCGAAGCCGCAATGCAGGTTGAAAGACCGGGGTATTATTCACCATCTGCATTTAATGAAAAGTTTTATGCTGATAAATTTAATAACAAAGTCAAAGTTATCGATACAGCTTCTTCTACTAATTCGACTGCAACGACTATTACAACAGCACAAACTAATACTAATACTTCAGAAAAAACTGAAGTCATGAGCGAACCACAGCGCGTAAATCGTTACACTGTCACTCTTTCGGATGGTCGTAAAATTCAAGAATTAAATGATGGAACAGCAGCTAAAATGGTTCCTTTCAATACAATAAAATTCCGTGGCTATTATGTCACAGATCAGGAAATTTCATATCAAGCAGGTAAAAGAGCGATAGAAGCTGGTGCCAAGTATTATCATATTGCTAGAATTGCACAAGATACAAATGGCCCTAATATTACCGTGTTTGTTGACTTATATCGTTAATCTTTAATTTGGGCGCATTAGCGCCCTTCTCTAATAGGCTAATTTATTATAATTCTGATTTTATCAACTCAATCTGTTGTTTAATTCTTTTAGCTGATATTGGATAAGGAGTGCCCATCTGCTGTGCAAATAAGTTAACTCTTAACTCTTCTATCATCCAGCGTATTTCAAGAACACGATTATCTAATTTCTGATTTTTTGAAAGGCTACTTAAAAAGTGATGATAATAATTCTGAATTTCTTCAATAATATTCATTGATTGTCTATCTTTTGCCGTATTAAGCATTAATTTTTCAATTCGCTTTTCAATTGCGGATAAATATCGATAGATATCATTTAATCTGTGGTAACCTGATTGTGCAACAAACCCCTTATAAACTAAATGATTAAGCTGATTTTTAATATCAGATAAGGCAAAAGCTAAAGATAAATCGACACGCCCTTTCAACCTTTTATTAATATTAAAATGAAGTGTTAAGATGGCTTCTACTTGTTTGGCTATATCAACCACAACTTGGTTAATATTCGCTTTTGTATATTCAAGTAATTGTTGATACTGCTCAGCAGTTTGAATAAGTTTATTATTCTTTCCAATCAAATAGTCAATGCCACAGGCTATACAATCATCAATAAGATCGAGTACAGTACCAAATGAGTTAAAATAGAGACCTAATTTAGATTTATTCGGTAACTTTTCATGTAAATATTTGATTGGTGAAGGAATATTTATCATGAGAAGACGTCTTAAACCAAGTTTAGTTAATCGCTGTTGCTCGATTTGATTATCGACTAACTTAATACTGACTGATTTATGATCATCTACAATGGCTGGATATGCTTTGACTGTGTAATTTTTTTGTTTTTCTTCATAAATAGCCGGTAGGGTACCAAATATCCAATCGGTTAGGTTATTTAACTCAATTGGATTTGCTGATTTTTTAGTAGTCAATGAGGATAATGCTGATTGTATTTTAGCTTTTAATTGCTCTTTTAAAAGATTAAGATCTTTGCCATGAGCAATTTCATTACCTTGATTATCTATAATGCTAAAGGTAATTCTTAAATAATTTGGAACTTGATCCCACTGCCAATCCTCATGAGTAATTTGAACCCCCGTCATTTTTCGAAATTCATGCTCTAATGTCTCAAGTAACGGATGTTTGATCGATGTTACTCTACTTAAGAATGCTTCAGCATAATTAGGTGCAGGAACCAAACTGCGCCGTAAAGACTTAGGTAATGATTTAATAAGGGATACTATCAATTCTTTTCTAAAACCGGGTACTTGCCAGTCAAATCCATCATTTTTGATTTGATTCAATATATCAATAGGAATTCTAACAGTGACACCGTCACGGTTATTACCTAAATCAAACTCATAATTAAGAGGCAGTTTGAATTGATCTTGATACCAATAATCAGGGAACTGAGTTAAATCAATCAATTGTGCTGATTGGTTAATTAACATCTGTTTTTCAAAATTGAGAAAATCAGGTGAAGTTTTTTGCTTTTGCTTCCACCAATTGTCAAAATGTTTAACTGAAACAATTGATTTATCAATACGCTGATCATAGAAATCAAATAACTGATCATCATCGATTAAAATGTCTTGACGACGGGATTTGTGTTCAAGATCTTCGACTTCATTAATCAACTTTTGGTTTAGTTTATAAAATTTATGATTAGTAATCCAATCCCCTTCTACCAAAGCATGTCTTATAAAAAAGTGACGGGATAACACAGGATCTATCTGGCTGTAATTTACAATTCGATTTTGGACTATAGGCAATCCAAATAATGTCACTTTTTCATTTGCAATTGTAGTGCCCTGTTTTTTTGACCACCTAGGTTCACTATAGCTGTATTTCACTAAATGTTTAGCTATGGGTTCAATCCATTCTGCATCAATTTTAGCTACTGTTCTCCCCCATAGTCGGCTGGTTTCAACAAGCTCACTGGCAACGCACCATTTAGGTTGAGTTTTAAATAACACTGAATTTGGAAAAATGGCAAACTTGATATTTCGAGCACCAAGGTATTCGTTTCTTTCAATCTCTTTTAAACCAATATGTGAAAGTAGACCACTTAATAAAGCCACATGTAATGATCGATAATCTGCGGGTTGACTATTGATTGGAAAAGATAATTGTTTAATGGTCTGACGAATTTGAGTATAGACGTCTTGCCATTCACGAATGCGGAGATAATTCAAATACTCTTTCGGGCATAACTTTCTAAACTGATTACCCGATAACAGGGTTTGTTGCTCTTGAATATAATTCCATAAATTAATAAGAGAAATAAAATCTGAATCTTTATCTGCAAAACGTTTGTGCTTCTCATCAGAAGCCTGTTGTTTATCAAAAGGGCGTTCTCTTGGGTCTTGAATTGACAACGCTGCGGTTACTATCATAACTTCTTTGGTGCAACCTAATCGTCTTGCTTCAACTAACATTCTGGCTAATCTAGGATCAATCGGTAATTGTGCCAAAATTTTGCCTATTTGAGTTAAATGATATTGATGATGCTTAGTGAATATGGCACCAAGTTCTTCTAATAAACGAATTCCATCACGAATATATTTTGAATCGGGAGCCTCGACAAAAGGAAAAGCAGCTATATCACCCAAACCTAACGATGTCATTTGTAATATGACAGAAGCAAGATTTGTACGTAAGATTTCAGGGTCGGTAAATTCAGGGCGAGATAAAAAATCTTGTTCATCATAAAGACGAATACAAATACCATCTGAAGTACGTCCACATCGACCTTTTCGTTGATTAGCTGAAGCCTGCGATATAGGTTCAATCGGTAAACGTTGAACTTTAGTTCGATAACTGTAGCGACTTATTCTGGCCAATCCAGGATCGATGACATATTTAATTCCGGGTACGGTTAATGAAGTTTCCGCTACATTGGTAGCAAGCACAATGCGTCGTTTAGAATGTGGTTGAAAAATACGGTTTTGCTCGGAAGCAGATAACCTAGCGTATAACGGTAATATATCGGTATGACGTAATTCAAGCTTGTTTAGTGTATCGGCTAAATCACGTATTTCTCGCTCACCAGTTAAAAATATTAAAATATCACCTGAACTCTCTTTTGATAACTCATCAATTGCATCAATGATAGGTTGAAAATCACTATTTTTGTTAATCTCTTTATCATCTTCGTTATCATATATTGGCGGACGATATCGTACCTCGACAGGATAGGTTCTTCCAGATACTTCTATAATAGGCGCATGATTAAAATGGTTAGAAAATCGCTCAACATCAATGGTTGCAGACGTTATGATCACTTTCAAATCAGGGCGTTTAGGTAACAATTGTTTCAGATATCCCAAAATAAAATCAATATTAAGACTACGTTCATGAGCTTCATCGATAATGATAGTATCGTATTGCAATAAAAGTTTATCTTTTTGAATTTCAGCCAGCAAAATGCCATCAGTCATTAATTTTATCAATGTGGTATCACTAACCTGATCAGAAAATCTGACTTTATAACCGACTAACTGCCCTATTTCGGTATTTAACTCTTCCGCTATGCGATTAGCGACAGAACGGGCTGCAAGCCGCCTTGGTTGGGTATGTCCAATATATCCTTTTACACCTAAACCTAATTCTAAACAGATTTTAGGAATTTGTGTTGTTTTACCGGAACCAGTTTCACCTGCAATAATTACCACTTGGTGCTGCTGAATCGCATGGTAAATTTCTGATTTTTTTTCAGCCACAGGTAAATTAGACGGATATTCAATCTGTGCAGGTAAAGACGTCAATCTTGCTTGATAATGTGAAACAGCTTGAGTTACCGCTAAATTGATTTTTGCTAGATCTTGATTATTCTTAGCAAGCTTCAATATTTTATGCTTGTCTAAGAAAGTCATTGATTCTAGAAATTTAATTTGCTGTTGAGATAACATAAAGAGTAAAATATTTGTAAGTAATTTTAATTAAATCTATTATAACAAATTTAAACTATCATTAGGAGTTAAGATGAAAAAGACATTACTATTAACATCATTATTTGTAGGAGCTTTAGTAGTAACTGGATGTGGAGAATCAAATAAAATTAAAGCTGAAGATTTGTTACATCACCATTTTGTATTGGTAAAAGCGAATGGACAAGATGTTTCTTCAGATAAAGCTGCAGAACTTGAGTTTGGCGAAAATATGAATATTACTGGAAAAATGTGTAACCGATTTGTCGCAAAAGTCACCTTAGAAAATGAAACAATCAAAGGTGCAGGCGTTGGTATGACAAAGATGCTTTGTAATGATGAACAATTAGATAAGTTAGATGGCATTATTACCCAAATGATTACAGAAGGTGCAAAAGTCAGCTTGAACAAAGATCAATTGACATTGAAAAATGAAAGCAATGAACTCATTTATCAACTTAAAGATCTGATGTAATAGCAATGAATGTCGTTAAGAACATCTTGCCATTTGTATTCGTTAATTAGGATGATTCTTCTTTTGTTTTCGTCAAATATAATCTAGTTTTTTTGATAAAAAACTTTATTTAAAGTGTGGTTAAGACTATAATAAACACAGATTTTTAAGGATATATATTTTTTGATGAAAATATTTAATTTTTCAAAGATTGCAGTTAATACAAGTAACTTTTTGGGTTACTGCTAACTTATTACATACCAATGCATGGGCATTGGTTTTTTTTTGCGTGAACATAATTAAAAACAGTTTATTTAAAATTAAACTTCAACCTTAACAACTAGTAGATAATATTATGAAAAAGACAAAAATCGTTTGTACTATTGGACCAAAATCAGAATCAAAAGAAATGCTAGCTAAGTTATTAAATGCAGGCATGAACGTAATGCGTTTGAACTTTTCCCATGGTGATTATGAAGAACATGGAAATCGTATCAAAAACCTACGTGAAGTCATGCAAGAAACAGGTTTAAAAGCAGCAATTATGCTTGATACTAAAGGTCCTGAAATTCGTACAATTAAATTGGAAGGTGGGAATGACGTTTCACTAGTTGCAGGTCAAACATTCACATTCACAACTGACGAAACAGTCATTGGGAACGCTGAGCGCGTAGCTGTAACATATAAAGGTTTTGCTCAAGATCTCAAAGTGGGTAATCGCGTTCTTGTTGATGATGGCTTAATTGCGATGGAAGTCAAAGAAATAAAAGGCAACGAAGTCATCTGTACCGTATTGAATAATGGTGATTTAGGTGAAAACAAAGGTATTAATTTACCTGGTGTTTCAATAAAATTACCGGCACTTGCAGAAAAAGATAAAAATGACCTTATTTTTGGTTGTGAACAAGGTGTTGATTTTATCGCTGCGTCATTTATTCGTAAACGCTCAGATGTTGAAGATATTCGCGCACATTTGAAATCTCATGGCGGTGAAGAGATTAAAATTATCTCTAAAATTGAAAACCAAGAAGGATTAGATAATTTTGATGAAATTTTGGAAGCGTCTGACGGTATCATGGTTGCTCGTGGTGATTTAGGTGTGGAAATTGCGGTTGAAGAAGTTATTTTTGCTCAAAAAATGATGATTCAAAAATGTAATAAAGCTTCTAAACCTGTTATTACTGCAACTCAAATGCTTGACTCTATGATTAAAAACCCACGCCCTACTCGTGCTGAAGCGGGTGACGTGGCAAATGCCATTATTGACGGAACTGATGCAGTCATGCTTTCAGGCGAAAGTGCTAAAGGTAAATACCCATTAGAAACCGTTAATGTTATGGCGACTATCTGTAAACGTACAGACATTACCATTCCTGCTTCTTTAGAGCTTACTGCCAAAGAAGAAAAATTACGTATTACTGCGGCTGTTTGTTGTGGTGCGGTAGAAATTGCAGAACGTCTAAGTGCGCCTTTAATTGTTGTTGCAACTCGTAGTGGTAAATCTGCTCGTGAAGTCCGTCATTATTTCCCTAGAGCGCGTATTTTAGCATTATCATCAAGTCAAAAAACGGTTAATCAATTAGCCCTAACAAAAGGTGTTGAGCCAATTTTAATTGATGCTATTAATTCAACAGATGATTTTTACCGTTTAGGTAAAGAGTTAGCTGTAAAAATTTGTGGTTTACAACAAGGTGATACTATTGTCATGGTATCAGGTGCTTTAGTACCAAGTGGCACAACGAATACCACTTCAGTTCACCGTATTTAGGTAAAGTTGCTTTAAAGCAAAAATTGTTTAATATATTTAAATTAAAAGCTAGCGATATGCTAGCTTTTTTTTTAAGTTAAGTTATCCTGTATTAAATTTCATTATTGTATTTTAAGAGATAAAGAATGCTACAAGAAAAAGTGTATTTTCCCAAAGAACTTAGTTGGCTTGCTTTTAATCAACGTGTTTTACAAGAAGCAGCAGACAAAAGTAATCCACTTATTGAGCGTGTTCGATTTTTAGGCATTTATTCCAGCAATCTCGATGAATTTTATAAAGTACAATACGCCAATTTGAAAAAATATGTATTAATTGAACAGGAACAAGGACAGTCCGCTACTTCTAACGCAAAGTTATTATTAAGGCAAGTTAATCAGAAAGTCATACAACTTGAACTCCAGTTTGATCAACTGTATAACGAATTATTACTTGAAATGGCAAGAAATCAAATTTTCTTAATTAATGAGAGACAACTTTCATCTTATCAGGAAGATTGGATAAAAAACTATTATAAACAGAATTTAAGACAATACATTACCCCAATATTACTGGATAGTCACACAGAACTGATCCAATTTTTAAAAGATGATCATGCTTATTTGGCCGTTGAAATTATCTGTGATGAAAAGATAAGTTATGCCCTGCTTGAGTTACCAACCGACAACGCACCTCGATTTGTACTTTTGCCGTCAGAAGTATCAACCAAAAATAAATCAATTATCTTTTTGGATAACATCCTTCGTTATTGTTTATCTGATATCTTCAAAGTCTTTTTTGATGCCACAGAACTGAATGCATATTCAATCAATATCAATCGAGATGCAGAATATGAATTAAATACAGAATTAGACAGTTTGTTAGAATTAATGTCTCAAGGATTGAAGCAGCGATTGACGGCACAACCTGTTCGTTTTACTTATCAAAAAGATATGCCTAAAGCATTATTTGAGTTATTAATCAGTAAATTAAGATTAACTGAACAAGATGCCATGCCAGGTGGACGTTACCCTAATTTTAAAGATCTGGCTAACTTTCCTGATCTTGGTGGAAAAAACCTTTTAAATAAACGATTACCGAGTTTGGCTTATAATCGCTTTAAAAAGTTTAGAAATGCGTTTGCGACGATTAAAGATCGTGATGTACTTCTTTATTACCCTTACTACTCGTTTGGGCATGTATTAGAAATTATGCGACAAGCTTCATTTGATCCGGCTGTAACCCATATCCGCATGAATATCTATCGGGTAGCAAAAGACTCACGATTTATCCATGCAGCAATTAATGCTGCTAATAACGGTAAAAAAGTCACCGTAGTGGTTGAACTTCAGGCTCGATTTGATGAGGAAGCAAATATTAAATGGGCAAAAAGACTACTCAGTAGTGGAATCAAAGTTATCTATTCACAACCCAAACTCAAAATTCATGCCAAACTATTTTTAATTGATCGTCGTGAAGAAAACAAGATTGTTCGATATGCACATATTGGATCGGGGAATTTCAACGAAAAAACTGCTCGTGTGTATACAGATTTTTCATTATTAACCGCCGATCCAGCCATTACAGACGAAGTAATAAAAGTGTTTAATTTTATTGAAAATCCATTCAAGCCAGTTTCGTTCAATCATTTGCTTGTTTCCCCTCAAAATACGCGTTTGCGTTTTCATGAATTTATTGAAAGAGAAATTCAAAATGCCAAAGCAGGAAAACCTTCAGGCATCTATTTAAAGCTTAATGCGATCACTGATAAAGAGATGATAGACCAGTTATACCGTGCATCATGCGAAGGTGTAAAAATTAGAATGATTGTTCGAGGAACCTGTGTTTTAGAACCTCAAATTCCCAATCTGAGTGAAAATATATATGTAACTAGTATCGTCGATCAATATTTAGAGCACGCACGGGTATATATATTTGAAAATGATGGTAAAAAAGATACTTTCATCTCCTCTGCTGACTGGATGCCACGTAATTTGGATAACCGCATAGAAGTAGGTGTGAAGATATTTGATCCTATCTTAAAATCAACTATTCATGATATTTTTAATATCCAATGTAATGATAATGTCAAAGCACGAATTATTGATAAAGAAAACATGAATAATTATGTTCAACGCGGTAATAAGAAAAAAATTCGAGCACAGCACGCTATTTATGATTATTTAAAACAATTAGAAGCCAAACAATAAGGATATCTAAACGTGAAGAAATCTAATGAATATGCGGTTATTGATCTCGGTTCTAACAGTTTTCATATGATTATTGCACGAATCATTAATGGTGCAACACAGATAATTTATAAAAATAAAAAGAATATACATTTGGCGACTGGATTAGATGAAAATAATCAATTAAGTGACTCGAGTATTAAACGGGGAATAGAGTGTCTTGAACTGTTTGCTGAACGTTTAAATGGATTTCCTCCGGAAAATGTGAGAATTGTTGCAACTTACACACTTCGTGTTGCATCAAACAGGCATAAGTTTTTGAAGGCTGCAGCTAAAATATTACCTTTCCCTATAGAAATTATTTCAGGTCAAGAAGAAGCCCGTTTAGTCTATTTAGGTACTATGACCGCTGAACCCACTTCATCAATTGATACTAAATTTGTTATTGATATTGGCGGAGGATCAACTGAAATTGCGATTGGCAAAGGCAATGACCTTAAACCTATTATTGTCGCTAGTCGTCCAATGGGCTGCGTAACCTTTAATAAACGTTTTTTTCCACAACAAAAGATTGATGAAGAGTCATTTCAACGCGCAAAACTTGCAGCCGAGCAACAAATTGAAACCATGATTAGTACTATCAAAAAACAGAATATTACGGTTGCTTTTGGTACATCAGGAACCATTAAATCTATTCACCATATTCTATTAGATCTTGGTGTGAGTGACGGTATTATTACCCCGAAGAGATTAGATGATTTAGTTAGTTATGTATTGGACTTTGAAACATTTGATGATATTACCTACCCTTCACTATCCGATGAACGTAAACAGGTTTTTGTGAGTGGACTGGCAATATTTTGTGGTGTATTTAATGCATTGGGATTAAGTTCGTTGCAGTATAGTTCTAATGCTTTACGTGAAGGGGTTTTGTATGAATTAATCGGTGGCCCTAATTATCGAGACATACGTCAAACAACCGCCGAATCTTTATCTAAACACTACAATATCGATCAGCGTCATGCTATGCAAGTTGTCAAAACAGCAAAATACTTTTTTTTACAATGGAAAGAGCAAGCACAAATCGATATTCCAATTTGTGTGGAATCCATTTTATATTGGGCAGCACTTTTACATGAAGTAGGATTAAAAATTAACTTTTCGTCTGTGCATAAACATTCAAGTTACATTCTGCAAAACAGCAATTTGCCGGGATTTAACGAAGAACAACAACTGTTGTTATCGACACTCGTTCGTTATCATCGAAAATCAATTAATATTGAAGCATTTCCTTATTTTAGCCTTTTTGAATTTAAACATATTATTTCATTATTACAAATACTCAGGCTCTCCATTCTGATCAATAATCAACGCTCTACAGAGATTAATTTGAATGCATTTCGATTAAAATTAGTTAAAGACAAATTGACCAAAATGACATTCGAAATTGACACTAATTTTGTGGAAAGTAATAAATTGATTTTATTAGATTTAGAGCAGGAACAAAAATATTGGCAGGCCATTAATGATTGGAGTTTATCGATTATGTTGTTATGAGATTATCATAATTAGAGGATAAAAAAACCGCCAATTTCTGACGGTTTTTTTGTTGAATAGTGTTTAAGATACGTTATTTCTTAACCTAATTCCAACATTTTCCACCACAAAAGACCAACGGTAAACACAATGGTTAAGTTAACAACGCTACAGATAAATCCTACTTTCCACCATGTTTTGACTGGAACAAAACCTTCAGCAAATAACAACGGATTTCGAGCATTGGCAAATTGGGTAATGGAACCAAAATAGTTGGTACAAATAACTAATGCAAATATCGCAATCATTGGTGGAACATGAAGTGCCACTGCTACAGATAAGAATACTGGAAATAGCGCCGCAATATGCGCATTGCCACTAGCAAAGAAATAGTGTAAATAAACATAGGCAACACACAAAATAATGATAACAAATACCCAGCTACTATCACCTAAATGCCCCTTTACTGCACTACCGATAGTATCGCCTAGCCATTTTGTAACACCTAGCTTATTGACTTGTCCTGCTATCATTAATAAAGCCGCAAACCAAATTAAGGTATCCCATGCCGCTTTTTCACCTTTCACATCATCCCAGCTTAGTACACCAGTTAAGATTAAAATCGTTAAACCAATAAAAGCAGTCGTTGTTGCATCAATACCTAAATAGTCTTTACCGAAAATCCAAAGACCTAATAATAAAATTACCGTCCCACCCATAATAATTTCTTTAGCGGTAATTGGTCCCATTTTTTTCAATTCTTCAACGGCTAATCTTGGCGCATCAGGTGTCTTTTTAAGCTCTGGATTGGTTAAGAAATAAATGACTAATGGAATCACAATAAAAGAAACTAAACAAGGTACGATAGCTGCAATAAACCACTGTCCCCATCCCAATGTCACGCCTAATGTTTCTGTGACTAATTTAGCGGCTAATAAATTACCGGTAAATGCAGTCAAAAACATTGCTGAGGTAATATCATTGATATGACTAATGGTTAACATTAAAAAAGTGCCAATTCGATTTCTTGATTCATCCTTCGGATTAGAATTAAAGTTAATCGATAACGCTTCAGCGATTGGATAAATCACACCACCAGCACGAGCTGTCGTACTTGGAATGGCAGGCGCCAATGCCACATCTGTTACAGATAAACCATAAGCTAAGCCTAAAGTGTTTTTACCTAAAATTTTTACTAAATAATAAGCAATACGTTTGCTTAAACCAGTTTTAATAAATCCTCGCGCAATCATAAAAGCAACAACGATCAACCAAATTAAGCTACTATTTAATTCACTTAATGATATCTTGATAGACTCAGTTGCATTAGCTGCACCAGATGGTCTTAAAATAGCAAAAACCGTAATGGCTAATAAGCCAATTGCGCCAATTGGCATAATTTCTGCAACAATACAGGCAATCGTTGCCACAAAAATAATGCTTGTTCGCCAACCTTCTGTACTTATTCCTTGTGGAGGCGAAACAAATAGCCATAATATTGCTGAAATAGCAGCAATAATTATGAGCGGTAACCATTTTACTGGTGGTTTTTTCACTGCGTTCATAATAATTTCCTTCTTTAATGTAAAAACGTAATTAATTCATTTAAAACAATAAAAGTTTAGCAATTTCATTGTCATTGGTTCTTAATGCAGATTTATTTCATAGTGTTTATCAATTAGATCAAAATTAAAATTTTTCGGATTGATCAGTGTCATCGTTTTATTTTTTAGTAAAAAAATGGCTGAAATATCTGGATGTTTTTTTAAATATTCACCACTGGCATTTACGCCTAATCCATAAAAAATCGTTGAGTAAATATCGCCTTCAAGAGAAGTATTTGAAATAACGGTAACGCTTTCAATTTCATTATCAAGAGGATAGCCAGTTAAAGGATTGAAAATATGATGATAAAGCCGATTATTTTGCACAAAATAACGTTCATAAATGCCCGAAGTAACGACTGATTTATTTTTAACTTTTATTATACCTGCTAACTCATCAGATAAAGAAAAGGGTTTTCTTAACCCTATACACCAACAACCTGACTTTTCTATTGGGGAGGCTCCTAACGTTAGTACATTTCCACCTAAATTTATGATGCCATGGTGAATATGATGTTCAAGTAACAGATTTTTAATGACATCGGCGATATAACCTTTTGCGATAGCACCAAGATCTATCTCCATTCCTGCTTTTTTTAAAAAAACAGAATGGGTTGTATCATTTAATTCTATATCAAATGGATCGGTTAATAATAGTTGTTGTTTGATATGATGATCGGCAGGAATACTATCTCCTTTAAAGCCTATTTTCCAAAGTTTGACGACAGGGCCGATAGCCATATTAAAACAACTTGAGGGATTCACGCTCAGTTGCCAAGCCTGTTTAATAAGTGAAAATACAGGTAAGCTTACCTCAACAGGATGTTTGCCTGCTGCAAGATTGATTGACATAACCTCCGAAACTGGGCGGTTAACAGTCAATTTATCTTCAAGCAATTTAATGGTAGCAAAAGCAAGTTTTGCGACGGTTTCATTTTGCTCTAATAGCGTCAATGTTACCGTCATCCCCATCAATGTTTGAGAATAGTCGTAGGTAGAACTTACCATTTTTAGCAAAGTTCAATTAACTATTAATGTAATCTGTGGCTTTTTTACCTGCTTGTATACCAAAAATAATGATATCAGCAACAGCATTACCACCAATGCGATTTGCTCCATGCACACCACCAACAACCTCACCAGCCGCAAAAACACCTTTAATCACATGTTTATCATTATCTAATACTTGTGTTTCAGTGTTTATCGTTACACCTCCCATTGTATGGTGAACACCCGGTGCAATTTTAATTGCATAAAATGGTGCGGTGTTAATTGGATGACGCATTCCCGTCGTTCGACCAAAATCCTCATCTTGTTTGTTAATTACAAACTCATTATAACGTTCAATCGTTTTTGACAGATTATTAGCATCAATAGAAAGTTTGTTAGCTAATTCAGTAATTGAATCGGCTTGAACAACGAGATCATTAGAAACATACTCTTCAACGGCTTTGTTTTCGTCACGAACTTGTTGATCGAATAAAATATAGGAATAGTGTTCAGGTAATTTGATAATATCCGCTGAAACTTTATCTCGGGTATCTAATTCATTAACAAAACGTTTACCTTCTTGAGAAACAAGAATTGCGCCACCGCCACGTATAGATTCTGAGATCAAATATGAGGTAGTTTGTTCAACAGTTGGATGGATTTGAATTTCGCCCATATCAACAGTGCCAGCCCCAAGTTTTTCTAAGATCATGATACCAGAACCTGTCGCCCCTTTATGGTTGGTTGTCACAAAACCTTTTAAGTCAGGACGATATTTTTCAACCATTTCACGGTTAGCACTAAATCCGCCCGTTGCAATCACCACCGCTTTCGCTTTAATGATATAATTTG
This sequence comes from uncultured Gilliamella sp., assembly GCA_945276085.1. Lineage (GTDB taxonomy): Bacteria > Pseudomonadota > Gammaproteobacteria > Enterobacterales > Orbaceae > Gilliamella. The sequence continues at coordinate 11,340 of CALYPO010000012.1, read as the reverse complement.
TGCCGTCTTCTTCAACGACTTTAACGCCAACAACTTTATGATTTTCGGTAACGATTTCAGTCACATTGGTATCTAACATGACTTCAATACCACGTTTATTAAGATTTTTTACCAATCCACTAATCAAAAATCCGCCAACAGCTGCACCACTTGCTGGTCGATGTGTACGGTCGATACTCATTCCACCTGTTGTCGTAATACCACTTAGTTCAATACCGTTTTCATCTAACCAATCAATCGCATCGGGGGCATTTTCAACAAAGTAACGAAGTAATTCCGGATTATTTTTATTTTTACCACCAGCCAAAGTTTCTTTATAGAATAGATCCTTACTGTCAACAATGCCTTTAAGTTTTTGGAATTTAGTTTCAGCTGCATTCATACCAGCAGACGCTTTATTGGTATTTCCGCCAATAACAGGCATTTTTTCAACGACAACAACGCTAGCCCCTAAATCATGAGCTCGTATTGCAGAAGCCAGCCCTGCTCCCCCGCTTCCCACAACAACAATATCGTAAGATTTATCATTTGGATCACCACCTTCAGCAATAATGGCTTCTTTATTCGATTGTGTCATGGCCTTAGTAACGGCTTTTTTGAATGCTTCACACTGTGATGTAGCCCCAGAAATTGCATCCACATGTGGACTGTTTGAATTAATAATTCGTTGTTTAATTTCTGCAAAATTATCTAAAACTTGGTTATCAAACTCATTGGCATTCACAAGTTGCATATCTTTAATGAAATCTTTGCCTAACTCGACATTAATAAGAAATTCATAAGATTCATCATTAACTTTTTCTTGATATTGACCAGGTTTGAATTTCTTATTATTTAGACTTGCATCACGAATTAATGCTTCAACTAATGAAAAACGCCATAAAGGTTCAGGGATATTCAATTCTTCACGTTTGTCACTACTGATAGTTAGCTCCAGTTGTTCACCTTTTTCAATACGGCTAATCCAGTCTGGATAAGCGATGCATGCTCGACCAACAGCGACCAAATCGTAACCATTATCAATCGCCGTTTCTACATCAATTTGATTAACCACATTACCTACACCTACTACCGGAATTTTAGCTAATGTCGCAGATCGCATTGCCACATATTTATTGATTAACGGGGTTGGATCTTGGGTATCAACAATTGAAGGTCTTAAAATCGCGCCCATTGAAAAATGGATATAATCCAGACCTTTGTCTGCTAACTTTTCAAGTAGATACATGGAGTCATCAAAACGAATACCCGGTACTTCCAGTTCTTCCGGAGAAAAACGATAACCAACAATAAATTCTGGCGTTGCAAACTGTTTAACCATTTTATGTGTGATATCTAAGATTGCTAAAGGGAATTGCAAGCGATTATCACGGCTTCCACCCCATTTATCGGTTCGTTGATTTGAATTTGGAGAATAAAATTGTTGGATTAAATAAGTGTTAGCGCCGTGGATTTCAACACCATCAAAACCGGCTTCAATAGCACGACGTACCGCTTGACCAAATTTCTCGATCATGTCGTCGACTTCGTCTGCCGTTAATGCGATCGGTGTTGCTGCGCCTACTCTAGGGGCTGCGATAGCACTTGGTCCAACAGGAGATTGTCCACCAATGAGTTTTGGCTCAACCATTCGACCACCGTGATAAACTTGAATGACTGCTTTCGATCCCTTTTCTTTAATTGCTTTCGCAATTTTAGCTAATCCTTCAATTTTATCATCGTTATCTAAACCTATTGCACCAGGAAACGCTAATCCTTTATTATCGACAAACCCGCACTCAACGATGATTGTTCCAATTTCACCTGCTCGATCTCGATAATACTCGATTAAATCATGCGTGACTGAACCGTCATAAAATCCGGAACAGGTCGTCATTGGCGCCATCATTATTCTATTTTTTAATTCAACGCCATTGGGTAAAGTGAAGGGTTTAAAAATATTTTCTTTTTTCATTATTATATACCTAATTATTTTATTCAGATTTATTAACTGTTGTTAATAATAGCATTACTTATAATCATTCTCCACTTCGAAACAGACTATTAATGTACTGATGTATTATTTTTTAGACAAAAATTTTTATATATTTTTTAAAGTATTATGTGCTATTTGTTTATCTAAACAAATAACATTGTAGCTTAAGTAAGCAAAACAGTTTTCAAGATAGTCATATTGCAACGATAAATCTAAAAAAAAACACTGCAACTATTTCATTTAGTTACATATTTATCATTATAATTGGCTTGAAGTTTGAATAGATTAAGCTAGAATGCATGCAAGTTTGTACAAGAGAACCTAAGAATGATTAGAGTGAAAAAAGAAAAATTATTATCCAAAATTAAGTATCACTCTTTTTTAATTCAATTTATTGATCCTCCTTTATGGAGGATTTTTTTTATCAAAAATATACCCCTCTTTCCTCAGAATTTTTTTAAGTGCTCATCACAGGAGATATTATGAAATCTTTAACGCCGTTTTACGATCCCACTATCAGTTACGAAGATAATTATGCAAACGGTCCTTTTGGGCTTTTTACACAATTAAGTCACGTTGAACATGTCGCAACCCAAACCAGTCAATTTCTCAATCTTGATGTTAATTTACCATTTGGAATGCCTGCCGGTCCCCTCCTAAATGCCAATTATATTAAAGCTGCGTTTGCGTATGGATTTGACTTATGCGTCTATAAAACTGTAAGAACAAGATTTCACAAATGTCATCCATTGCCGAATGTGCTATCTGTTCATCCTAACGGTAAATTATCCAGTAATCTTGATACTGTCTTAGCAGATACAAATTATACTCAACCGCTATCAATTACCAATTCGTTTGGTGTTCCTTCTCTTGCTCCCGATGTTTGGCAACCTGATATGGCTGATGCGGTAAAAGCCGCTGGTCAAGGTCAATATGTTATTGGTAGCTTTCAAGGAACACAAGGACATGGCGAAATTGAAAAAGATTATGCGTTAGCCGCTAAATTAGTAAGAGAAACTAATGCCCCAATTCTTGAAGCAAACTTGAGTTGCCCAAATGAAGGAGCGAGTAAATTACTCTGTTTTGATGTTGATAAAGTAGAACGCATTGTAAATGAAATTAAAAATGCAGTTCCCGATCGTCCACTTATATTGAAACTAGCCTATTTTCCGGATGATGAAAAAATTATTTCATTACTTACTAAAGTCGGATCGATAATTGATGGATTAAGTGCTATTAATACCTTATCAGCTAAACCTGTTAACGCAAATGGTCAGCCAGCTTTAGGAGAAAATAGAAAGGAAGGTGGAATTTGTGGCGATGCCATACGTTGGGCTGGATTAGATATGGTGAGTCGCCTTGATAAATATCGTCAACAAATGGATTTAAAATTTACCATTATAGGTGTTGGTGGAGTTAGCAACAGTGAACATTATCATCAATTCATTAAAAACGGTGCTGATGCTGTGATGAGTGCGACAGGAGCCATGTGGAATCCGTTACTTGCTATAGAGATTAAGAAAAGTCTGAACTAGATTATTAGCAATATTTATAATTGTTACAGGGTAACTTACCCTGTAATTACGTTTCTTTTCTCTTTAAATTTTCTTTTTTCTAAAATAATAAAAGCCAATAACAATATGCGCTAAAAAAACGATTACTAAAATAATGCGCACATGCAAGGAATGAATAAAAATAAATGGGATTAACAATGCGATAAAAACCATAGCTAGCATTTTAAACAAACTTTTTTTAGATGCTTTTTTCTCAATAAGCATCTTTTGTATATAAGTTTGATAATAATGACTTTGAGTAAAACAGCGATAAAGACGATCTGAACTATTAAGCCACAAATATGCGGTTAACAAATAGAAAGGTACTGTTGGCAAAAGTGGCACGAAAATGCCTACCGTTCCCAGCAAAAATGAAACACTACCTATAATAATAAATAACCATTTTTTTAACATAACTAAGTATACTTATAGATAATTATTAAAATTTTTGATTGCGAATAACAAAGCATGAATTCAATATTCCAAAAAACTTAATCATTACGCCTAAAGTTAGGGTAAATTATTCATTGTGTGACAACTTAAGTATATAACAGAGTTTTAAAAGAAAAAAACGTTATGAAACACGATTTTTTCATATTGATTAAATTACATTTTTCTTTGCATTTATGTTAAATGTGTTATATAAAAACAATTACATATTTAGGTAATTTTAGTTTTGGATCAGTTTTAATATGGAAAAAAAGGAAAAGTTAACTATACTTCTTTGTTCTCCTGATTGTTCGACAAAATTTTTAACAGAAGGATCGGTTTTTATAAAACCAATAGATAGTTATTGGAATGATTTTGGATACCAATTAGCGACAGAAATAGGTATTCGATTAAATGATAATTCAATTGAATGGTTTGATTCAAAATTTGCTTTCAAAGATCAAGATAATACTTATAAGTATGTTTCTACAATTCTAAAAAAAGAGAAATTTGTAAATCTTTTTTCGATAGATTTAGCTTTTGCTCATTTATTCACAAATCAAAAATCTTATAGCGCCATCAGCCGATTAATTGGTTTTGAAAGAGCAATAAACATTCTGGAAGAAATAAATGATATTTGTTTATATGTGGATAAACCTTCTAGAATACCAAAGTGGGATGATTTTTATAAAACCGATGTGTATAGTAGAGCTATGCTTAGAACGAGTGAGGCGTATTTTGCTTATCGGCATGGATATTCTATTATACAAGGTAAAGTCATTGAAAATGCCGACTCTAAACAAACCTTCAACATTACGTTTAAAAATTTAGATTCTCTTCAACTCGAATTTAAATTTACCAATCAGAATAAATTACGGGGTCGCATTGCGACCATAATAGGGCAAAATGGATGTGGAAAAACAACGATACTGACAGAACTCGTTAAAGCGCTTGCTGATAGACAATCAAAACATATCTCAATTGTTCCACAACTTGACTTTAACCAAGTTATTTTGTTTGCTCATCATGCAACACTTAATTCAATTGACAAAGAACTTATCAATAATCCTAGTGTTTCTATTTCACAGCTAGATCCTAATATTCAGAACGACAGGGTTTTTAATGAAAAAACAGACAATCATTTATTGGTAGATGTGTTAAGAAACAATAGAATATCCGAATTATGTAATATCATTTCCCAAGAATTTTATGATTTAACAATAAAAGTTCCGCTTTTAGTGGATCATTCGGCTAACCTAGATCAACACCACGAAATCGCAATAAAAAACTTTGCCCGATACAATGGTGAGCAACGTTGGCTTGATAGGATAGCGACGATTGACCGAGAAAAAAATCTCGTTATATATAAAAATGACGAAAAATATCATCCAAGTTTAGGACAATCAACATTTATCCGTTTCATTTTAAACGTTTTTGCCAATGTCGGACCGGCATCAGTACTGCTTATTGATGAACCAGAAACTTTTTTACATCCTAACCTTATTTCTCAATTTATGAGAATTCTTAATAATGTATTAGAGACCACAAAATCCATCGCTATAATCGCTACTCATTCTCCTTACATTGTCAGAGAAGTACAAAGTGCACAAGTTCATATTATTGAAAAGGACGAAGTAGATTTCAAAATTAAGCAGCCGCGAATGCAAACATTAGGCGCTAATGTGACCAGCATCTCAAATGAAATCTTTGGCGATGATCTGTTAATCCATCTATACAATGAATTAGTTGATAACATTAAAGATGATTTAACCTTCGATGAAATTCTCGATAAGTATATTGGAGAAATAAGTCCAGATGCCCTCTTACAGCTAAGGAATAATATGGAATATTAATATGAGAAAATTAAATTTTCCACAATATAATAGCGCAGAAATTATTGATAGCTGTCAATTAGATGAACTTTGTCAAAAAAATCGAAAAGGAAAACATATTCGGTTTATTTCATCTTATATCGATATTATTAAAAAATCTTACGAACATTATGATAAGCATAATGGTAACCCTTGGTTTATTAATTCATTGTCAGAAGAAACAATACCTTCATTATCGGCATTTAAACAACACATGAATCTTTTATATGATAACCCGCCACAAGCACTTAAATTCATTAAATCGCTGAGAGAAAGTATTCAAGGTGCATGCCCAATGTGTGGGAGACATGGCAATGGAACAATCGATCATTATTTACCTAAATCAATCTTTCCAGAATACTCTTTTTTTTCCAAGAACCTGATACCTGCTTGTGATAGATGCAATAAGGAACGATCATTAAAAATAAAAGGAGATATATTACATGAAAGGCCTATTCACCCTTATTTTGATAAATTTATTGAAAAAAGAATCATGTCATCTCACTTTAAACCAGACTGGCGAGCACCGTTAATTACTCCTATAGCCATAGATGTAAAAGATGAAGAAAAAATTATAGTTGAATGGCACATCAAGAATATTGTCATCCCTTCAGGAATCAAGAATCATTTCTCTTATTTATGGACAAAATTATGTGAATCACCAAAGATATATATAAAAAACGCAATTAATTTAGAAGACATCATAAAAAAATTATATGAAATCCAATTAATTTACGAGAATAATGGCGGAACACCCAATAATTGGGATGCCTGTTTTTATCATGGATTACAAAATAACGAAGAAGCACTCAATTATTTGATTAAAATTCAAAAAGGCGAATTATAAATAAATAACTATTGATTTTATATAGAGGATTGGAACAAAAACATTATGGAAAAACTGATGAAATTGGCGGAACGGACGGGGCTCGAACCCGCGACCCCCTGCGTGACAGGCAGGTATTCTAACCAACTGAACTACCGCTCCGCTTTTTAGACTACTTCAAGGCATCACTGCTGAAGTAGGCGTGATATTAAAGATTATTTTCGATGGCGTCAATAGATATTTTAAAATATGCAATCAATTGAATAGAAAACAATCATTTACTGGCGCGCCATAATGCTCCGCCACTTTTTTTATCAATTTTTGATAAAACAGTTTCATGTTCTGAAAGTTCATATTCTGATGCTTTTATGACTTTTAAAGGGGTCGATCCTCGCTCTATTCTTTGAAAAGTATTGCTGTTTTCACCATTAGCTAGACTATGTTCATCCATATTAAAGGATAATGTCGTTTGTCCCCCCGTCATAGCTAAATATACTTCAGCTAAAATCTCAGCATCCAGTAAAGCGCCATGAAGTGTACGATGAGAATTATCAATTTGGTAGCGTTCACAAAGCACATCTAAATTATTACGTTTGCCAGGGAACAGGCGTCTTGCCATTGCTAAAGTATCGGTAACAATACAGTGATCAGCAGTTTTATAATCTAAACCACAAAGACGAAACTCATAATCCATAAACCCGACATCAAACGATGCGTTATGGATAATTAATTCAGCACCGTCAATAAACTTAATAAAATCATGGGCGATATTTTTGAATATCGGTTCATTTTTAACAGCTTCATTGCTTATACCATGGACTTTAAACGCTTCTTCATCAATTAAGCGTTCTGGATTAATATAGACATGAAAATGATTGCCTGTTAAACGGCGATTGATGATTTCAACAGCACCAATTTCAATAATCTTATGTCCTTCATAATGATTATTTCCATCTTGATTCATACCTGTTGTTTCTGTATCGAGTACAATTTGGCGAGTAGAATGAGTTATCACGTTATTCTCTTTATATCAAACATTGGGAAAACTACGAATTAGTGATATAGTTTACCATTAAATACTATTAATGTTGATACCTACCCGCTATTTGAAGCTGAATCTTCAGATTTGCTTACCATTTTTAAATTGTGTTACATTTTGGGAGTTATCAACCTAGTTTGCCGAAAAGTTTGCAAAAATGTTAAAACAAATCAGAATATACACAGATGGTTCTTGTCTTGGAAACCCTGGACCTGGCGGATATGCTGCCATTTTAAGATATAAGCACAATGAAAAAATATTAGCAGAAGGATATTTTAATACAACTAATAATCGAATGGAGTTATTAGCTGCAATTGTCGCTTTAGAAAAATTAAAAGAGCCTTGTCAAATTGATCTCTATTCTGATAGCCAATATTTGAAAAATGGTATTTCAAAATGGATTTATACTTGGAAAAAAAATGGATGGAAAACCGCAAATAATAAATCTGTCAAAAATGTTGATTTATGGATGCGGCTTGATAAAGCGGTACAAACACATAAAATCGATTGGATTTGGGTTAAAGGCCATGCAGGGCATCCTGAAAATGAACAATGTGATATCATAGCCAAATCTAAAGCTGAGTCCCCTACTTTAGTGGATACTTTTTTTGAAGAATCAAATTCAGCGTAATAAGTTTTAAACCCTATTATTTCACATGAGACCAACCCATTATAGTTATCAAATGTCACTTAATAGCATGGATTTCATTTATGTATAAATTACACATAATCCCCGTTTTAAAAGACAATTATGTCTGGTTATTAGAAAATAATGCTAAACAAGTTATTATCATTGATCCAGGGGCAGCCGAACCTGTTTATAACTATCTACATCTACATAATTTAACACCCCTTGCAATTTTGCTTACTCATCACCATATAGATCACATTGGCGGTGTGCTAAAACTACAAAATGATTTTAATTCTATTGAGGTATATGGGCCCAAAGAGATTCCTTTACCTATTCAATATGTAGAAAATAGGGATAAATTAATTATTGCCGATTTTAAATTTGAGATAATTCCTGTACCAGGTCATACATTGGGTCATTTGGCTTACTATTGTCAGCCTTATCTTTTTTGTGGCGATACGCTGTTATCGGCTGGTTGTGGACGTGTATTTGAAGGTACTTATCAGCAAATGCTAAATTCACTTAACAAATTAGCCCAATTACCTGATGATACCCTTGTCTGTGCTGGTCATGAATATACTAAATCTAATCTCGATTTTGCACTCAATATGTTACCAAATGATACTAAAATTAGTGCCTATTATGATTTAATTTCCGATAAATCAATTACTTTACCATCTACTTTAAGAAATGAAAAACAAATTAATGTTTTTCTACGATGTAAAGAAAAAAACATACAAAATAAATTAAATTTTAACAATGAGTTAGATTTATTTGTTTTTTTTAGAAGCCAAAAGGATATTTTTTAGGTATAATATACGGTTTTAATAAATGTTTAATGTTTTAAGGTAATGAAAAAGTTATTTATATTCACAGCATTATGTTCGTTTTTGGTTGCATGCCAAAACCATCAATCTCAATATAATAGTAGTGTCTATCCAACACATAACTCAGAATCAATCGTTACCAGTGGACTTTTAAAAAGTAGTGGAATTAATAATAAATTAATTACTCAAAATCCTTGGCATTATATGATAAGCCAACTGAATGTGAAAGTCCCTGAAAATAATCGTATTAAAGAAGAAAGAGCGCTTTTATTACGCAACCCTAAAGCTTTTGAAACTACAGCGCTTCGTTCTGAGCCTTATGTATATTACATAATGGATCAACTACGTCAAAATAATTTACCGGTAGAATTAGCTTTAATTCCACTGATTGAAAGTGCCTACGATCCGTTAGCAACATCGGCTGGTAAAGCTGCCGGTTTATGGCAGATTGTACCCATAACGGCCAGAGAATACGGTCTCAATAAAAGTCACTCATTTGATCCAAGACGTGATCTAATTGCATCAACGAATTCAGCGATAACGCTGTTAAAAGATCTGAACGGTCGTTTTAAAGGAGATTGGTTATTAACTCTTGCTGCTTATAATGCTGGCGAAGGTCGCATTAGAAAAGCAATTGCACAAAATAAAGCAAATGGTTTACCAACAAATTATTGGGCGCTGGATTTACCAACTGAAACCCGACACTATGTACCAAAGATTTTAGCCATTATTGATATTGTAAAAAATAGTGAACGTTACGGTATTAAATTACCCGATTGTAACTATGAAAACTCATTAGTTAGAATTGATATGTCTAAAAATATTTCATTAGCTAAAATTGCTCAATATACCGGGATACCAATTAACGACTTAAAAAGTTTTAATGCAGGCTATTTACAACAAACTGTAAGTGGACCATTCCATTTACTGGTTCCGTATTCTTATGCGGAAGATTTACATAAAAAGCTACAAGCACAAAATCTTGTTTCAGCCGAAATCACAGAACTTTTACAAGATGTGCCTCATAACACTATGCCTTTGGAAGTCAAAACAGTAGCAATCAAGTCCGAAGTGTCAAGTGGAATAAATAATAAGAATAAAACGCTTCATACTAAATCCAATAAACAGATCACTTATCAAGTTAAAGCAGGTGATGATTTAGTAACTATAGCTAAAAATTATCGTGTTAAAATTACAGATATTTTAACTTGGAATAATTTGACCGATCAGGATATCAAAGAAGGTGATGTATTAACCATTAATCTTGCAAATCCAATCTAAATTTGACCAATAAAGGATTATGATCAGATGCCGAAGTACTAATTATTTTTGCTGTATCTAATTGTAATCCTCGATAAAATACAAAATCTAATGGTCTTCCCATAAATGTTTTTCGAATATCAATTGAAAAATTCACCGGTTTGAGGTCGATTGTACTTACTAAATGATATAAAAGATTTAACCGCTGTTGACTCCAAGCATTGAAATCACCCGCTAAGATCACCGGTCCATTATGCTCCTTGATTCGATTTAATAGCATATGCATTTGTTGCCGATAACTTTTCACACCAATACTAAAGTTAACGGCATGAATGTTCGCAACCAGCAATTGATGTGTTGAGTTATAAATAGGATATATCGTGATTAAAGCGGATTTTGGAACGCGAATAAGGGGTTCTTTTTCTCTAAATGAATAGATAGAGATAGGTAATGTATCTGTAATTGTCATCACACCAGCATAAATATTATTGAAGCAGTAAGCGGGCACATGGTCTGCTATCTTATTTTGTCGGGTAATAAAGTTCAATAATTGTGGTGTGGTTTGCGCTTCTTGTAATAATATCAATTTAGTTTCATCTGCATAATGTTCTAAAATTTGAATACAGTCGGCTCTTTTTTGTTTAAAAATATTCCAAACCATAATTGTAAAAGTAGTTTTATCAATTAATGGTTTATTTACTATCAATTGACTATTGGGCAAAATGATTTCTACTTCATTATTTGCCCGATATCGTAATGTATAATCTCGATGTTTAAACATATTAACTATTTATTTTGTTGAGCTAAATATTCATCAAACGATACTTTATCATTTTCTTCTAATTTTTTCTGTTTTTCGAGTGAAATATAGCGCTGTTGAACAAAATCATTATCGGTTAACACGGCTAAAGGTTCTGATAATAACTGTT
>CALYPO010000011.1 GCA_945276085.1 uncultured Gilliamella sp. | reverse complement strand
GCACTTAAAAAATTCCTGCAAGTGTTTATTGCTATTTTTTTTCTGTTTGTGTTTTATTTGCTCAATTTAATTGTTGTATAGACAATTATCGTAAAATAAATAAACATTAATAAGTTTATTAAAAAATAATTTATTACTTTAATATTAGTTTATTAACTTGAACAGGAATTAATATCCTCGTATTATCTGATAATAATAGAAAGCTTAATAAGATATTGGGTTAAACAATGAAGAAGTTTGTATTATTAACTACTGGTCTACTTTTTACGTTCAATAGTTATGCTGATGAAATGGTATTTGATTGTCCTGAAGTGGTTTATATTGATTCAGTTGTATTAGAGCATAATCGTCCTTTACCTTTTAATATCGATGTGAATGCTTTTACTAAACCAAAAGCACATCTAACTAGCATTAATCTTTATAATAATGATAAACCCATACCCTCTGAAAACAAGGGCAATAAAAACTATCATTGGAAAGATTTAAATTCTTATAATCAGGGATTTAATGATTGGATTTACTTCGTTTGCCAGTATGAAAATAGTATTCAATTAACCAAAAAAGCTATTTATGTTTCTGATTGCAAAGCGCTTACTGTGCCGTCTAATAATAACAAATATCTCATAAGCGCTGAATTTCAATGCGAATAATTGAGGATTAGCGACTTCCCCCAATAAAAAATTTAGCTTTATCTTTGAAGATAAATTTTATTGCATTAGCAATAACAATACTAATAGATAATGTTAATACTAAAAAGCTAATTGCACCTAATGATGCGAGTTGACCATTATCAGTTTTAATGACATCTCCTATAGCTGAATTAATCACTTGCTGCTCAAGTTCTAATACGATAATTTCATGTATAAAATAAATTGGAAAGCTGATATTAGCCATGTAAGAGAAAAATTTATAAACTCGACCATCGTTGTTTTTATGATTTAGTGGATCCAATAAATAGAGCGCTAATATGAATAAAATAATTTTTTGCAATGTATCAAAATAAAGATTTTCAATACCCAATTGGCTAATATATCGATAAGCAAAGGGCACAAAAAAGCATAAACAGAAAAAGGATATAAACAAAAATAGGTTATCTTTCACTGCCTTCATAATAGTTTGATAATTTTGCTTAATCATCATACCAATTAGATAAACCGGACCATAATGCAATAAATTTAAAATAGGCTGAGTAAAATCAGGTTTGGTAAAAATCACGACCCAAAACATAGACATTAAACCAGCAACAATTAAATTTTTATGTGACCACATATACAATAAAGGAGCCATTAAATAAATAATAATAATCATTGGCATAAACCATAACGGTAATAACTGTGTTCCAGTCAACATCATTTTAGTTATTGTGCTTAATATGCTAGGCTCTGTTGATGAAATCCACGGTAAATCAGATAAATATTGATAATGAAAAAACAGAAAACAAAAAATAGAGACTGAAATATATGGGCATACTACTGTTTTAAATTTCGATAAATAGTAAGTTTTAGTATTAAATTTATAAGTCAAATGTTGAAATAAAAATCCGGCAATGAGCACAAAAAATGTTGTGAAATTAAAGGCAAATAGATTTAAAAAAGAAAATAAGTAACTGTTTGCAATTAAATTACTATTTTTAAACACACCTAAACAGTGACTAAAAACAATCATGATAATAGCAACACCACGTAAAACGTGGATTGAGTGAATTTTTTGTGATTTTGCAGATTCCATCTTAAATATCGAAATTCTACGTTTAGGGAATTGCTATACATTAGCACATATTCACTTAACTATAACTAAATTTGAAAAAAATAATAATCAAAATAAAACTTGACAGTATTTGATTCAAATTTTTTAGTTTATTTGAATATGGTTCCAGTATTATTTCATCAATTTTTTAGCTGCATAAGAACAGATAGGAATAATTTCACGTTGTTCTTGTTGCAATTTGGTCACAACCAAATTTAATAATTTATCTGCAATCCCTTTGCCACGATATTCAGGATCAATATAAGTATGATTAATTGTTGCTTTATTTTGACCAACTCTAGTAAACGTCATTTCTGCTATTTGCTTATTGTTAGCATCACAAACATAGAAACGCTCATGATCTTCTAAATAATTTAATGCCATTATTTATCTCCCCTCTTCAATAATTAATTACTTATAATTGATAATAATAATGAAATGAAACTTTATTGAAGCATTTATCAATGCTAATGACTAAAGTGGTGCATAAACCAGTTAATTTGCACTTTTGTAAAGACTATTATTTAAGAATAACGAACTAACTTAATTTTATCAGCTGATAACTAAGAACTTCAATGAAAAAAGTGAATACTTATTTGGTTAAATTATTACCAATAAGCATTCACCTAAATTGTTTTATTTTCATAACACTATTAATCGTGCGGGATCAAACTCACCGCTAGAAAAGACGTTTTGCTGTATTATAAAGATCCATATCAAATGGTCGTTTCATATTGTTAATTGCATCAATAATATCATGATGAACTAACTTACCATTTTGCACACCGACACTTCTACCTGCATGCCCTTCTAGAAGTAATTGAACGGCATATGCACCCATACGTGAGCCAAGTATACGATCATAAGGAACAGGACTTCCACCACGTTGCACATGTCCTAAAACAGTAGCACGAGTTTCATGATCTACCGCATCTTCAATGTCTTTAGCTAGCTGATTAACATCACACATATGCTCAGTGACAGTGACAATGGCATGTCTCTTACCTTTAGCAAAGCCTAATTTAATTTCTTCAATCAAATCTTCTTTAGTATAAGAAACCTCAGGAATGATCATGAACTCACACCCGCCAGCTACCGCTGCATTTAAGGTTAGATCACCACAATCGCGCCCCATGATTTCAATAACTGAAATTCGATGATGTGATGAACAAGTGTCACGCAGTCTATCAATAGCTTCAACCGCTGTACTTAACGCAGTGAAATAACCAATAGTATAATCAGTACCACGAATATCGTTATCGATAGTACCCGGTAAACCGATACATGGAAAACCTTCTTCGGTTAAACGCATGGCGCCCATATAAGAACCATCACCACCAATAACTACTAATGCATCAATACCGTGTTTTTTTAAATTCTCGATACCTTTTTTTCTAACTTCTTTATCTTTAAACTCAGGAAATCTAGCCGAACCCAAGAAAGTACCGCCACGAGTGATAATATCGGAAACACTATAACGATCAAGTTGAGATATGCGATCCTCACACAGCCCTAAATAACCATCATAAACACCATAAACATCTAAACCTTCTGTTAACGCAGTTCTAACTACTCCTCGAATAGCAGCATTCATTCCCGGAGCATCACCACCACTCGTTAAAATACCTATTTTTTTTATCATACAAAATAACTCCAACTAATTAAATTTTAACTATTATAGAGTTTAAACAGATATCTAACAATAGATGATAAAAGCTATTTTGCTGAAATTGTCTACTGCATCATTTCGATAGGTACAACAGAAATAGGATCTTGATGGATAATAACAGTTGCCGGTGAGAACTCTTCTGAAATACGTTTTTCAACACTATCGGCAATAGCATGGGCTTGAATTAAAGGCATATCATCATCTAGCTCAAGATGTAATTGAATAAATTTTAATGGTCCGGCTTGTCTGGTTTTAAGATCATGAAAACCACGCACATCGGGATAGGCAGCAATAATTTCAGCAATTTTGACATTATCACTATCCGGTAAAGCGCGATCAAGTAAATCTTGAATAGCATTATAAGCTATTTGATAAGCGCTATAGCAAATATATAAAGCAATAAAGAAAGCAAAAAAAGCATCAGCATAAGCCACGCCATACCAACTTAAAGCTAAGGCAAATATGACAGCAATATTCATTAACATATCCGAAGAATAATGCAACATATCAGCTTCAATTGCTTTACTTCTTGTCAATTTTATGACGTACTTTTGATATAAGACTAAAAATGCAGTTATGACAGTCGATATAATTGAGATAATGATACCGAGTAAAGGAACCTGAATTTCACTAGGCGAAATAACTGATTTTACACTCGACAACAATACAATTGTTGCCGACCCTATAATAAAAGTACTTTGTGCTAAAGCAGCTAGTGATTCAGCTTTACCATGTCCAAAAGTATGATCATCATCTGCCGGCTTTAACGCATAACGAACCAAAAAAAAATTCAATCCTGAAGCAAGCAAATCAATACTTGAATCTAATAAAGATGCCAACAAACTTATTGATCCTGTAAGCCAACAAGTTAGCAGTTTTATTATGATCAAAACAATAGAAATTAAAACAGCACTAAGTGTCGCGCGTTTTACTAACTTTTCATACAAATGTGAATTTGACATTTGATACCTATTGATAGCATTCAATACCTGATGGTAGAACAAGTTGCTGTGCAACTTCAGCGGCTTTTTTACGACCGAGTAAAACATCAATAATTTTTAGCGCAAAATCAATCGATGTGGCAGGACCTTGACTGGTAATCACGTTATTTTTTTGATCAAAATAAACTCTTTCATCTTTCCAAAGTTGAAAGGCATCTTTCGTTGTTGGGTACCCAGTCATATAAGCGTTAGGAAATAAATGATGATGCTGTAAAACCATTGCTGGTGAAGCACAGATTGCAGCAACGATATTTCCAGCTTGATGGGTTTGCTGTAGTTTTTCAATAAGCGCAGGACAATCACGAAAATTTTCTGCGCCTTTTAATCCACCAGGTAAAATAACAACATCAAAATTAAGTTCTTTAACTTCAAGCCAAGTTTTTTGAGCTAAAATAGTCACCCCTCTTGAGCAATGCACTTCTCTATCCTGCGAAATACTTGCGGTGGCAACATTAATACCCGCTCGGGTTAAAAGGTCAATTGTTGTTACAGCTTCTGTTTCTTCACAACCATTTGATAAACAGACCAAAGCTTGTTTTGTCACGATTACACTCCTTTATCACCTTACGTTGTATTTACAAGTATTTTAAGTTAAAAACTACTTAATTCTTTCAATATTAGCGCCTAATTTTCTAAGCTTATCTTCAATATTATCATAACCACGATCTATGTGATAAATACGATCAACCAATGTCGAACCTTCAGCAATACAACCGGCTAAAACCAAACTAGCTGAAGCGCGTAAATCAGTTGCCATAACTTGGGCACCACTTAGTTTATCAACTCCATGCGTGATTAAAGTGTTACCTTCAATCTCGGCTCTAGCCCCCATTCGAATAAGTTCAGGAACATGCATAAATCGATTTTCAAAAATTGTTTCTTTAATAATTCCTGTACCTTGAGCAACCATATTAAGTAAAGAGAATTGAGCTTGCATATCAGTTGGAAACCCAGGATAAGGAGCAGTATGGATATTAACTGCATTAAGCTGTTTACCTTGCATATCTAAGCAAATCCAGTCATCGCCAGTTTGGATATCAGCGCCCGCTTCTTTTAGTTTAGATAATACAGCATCGAGCAATTTTGGATCTGTTTTACGACAGGTAATTTTACCTTTTGATATCGCTGCTGCAACCAAAAAGGTACCGGTTTCGATGCGATCTGAAACCACTTCATGTACGCCGCCGCCTAATCGCTCTACGCCTTCTATCTCAATACGCACGGTACCAGCACCCGAGATTTTAGCACCTAACGTATTTAAAAATTTAGCAGTATCAACAATTTCAGGCTCACAGGCAGCATTTTCGATTATCGTTTTTCCTTCCGCTAAGGTTGCAGCCGACATAATAGTCACAGTAGCACCAACACTGACTTTATCCATTACGATATGCGCACCTTTTAATCGACCATCGACAGTTGCTTTAACATACCCCTCATCAAGAGTAATTGTTGCCCCTAGTTGTTGCAAGCCAATAATATGTAAATCAACAGGTCGAGCACCAATAGCACATCCCCCAGGTAAAGATACTTGACCATGACCAAATCGAGCAACTAATGGGCCTAATGCCCAAATGGATGCGCGCATAGTTTTGACTAGCTCATAAGGTGCGCAATAATTATTAACTTGCCCTGCATCTAAATGAATCGAGCCATTGCGGGTACATTTCACACCTAACTGACTGAGTAATTCTAACGTTGTATCAATATCTTTTAACTTAGGAATATTTTGAATTTCGACGGGTTTTTCAGCTAAAATTGCAGCAAATAAAATAGGTAGGGCTGCATTTTTAGCCCCAGAAATCACAACTTCACCATTTAAAGAAGTTGGACCAGTAAGGTGAAACTTTTCCATTATAGACTCTTATTAGAATTAAATTGCCCGATATTATAAAAGTTATTTACTCATAGATAAATCAATTTATTGAAACCTTTTTTAAAACATCACCACTTGAATTTAATCAATCAAAATTAAAATTGCTTTTAAGCTTTTATAGCATTGTATAAATTAGTATTAATCAGCAATTGACTCAAACAAATTAGCACTTTATAGTGAATCAACAGTAATTCGTGATTTATGTGTCACAGATTATAATGAAGAAATAAGATCTACTTATCAATATCTTTAGCTAATAAGAGATAAAATATGTTTGATTCAATCGCCAAAGCAGGAAAATATCTAGGCCAAGCAGCTAAACTTATGGTCGGTATTCCAGATTATGATACTTATGTTCAACATATGAAACTTACCCACCCAGAACAAACGCCTATGACTTATGAAGAGTTTTTTAAAGAACGGCAAGATGCACGTTACGGTGGTAAAGGCGGATTCAAATGTTGCTAGTTGCTAAATAGTAAAGAATGGAAGAAATGACAATACAAACCAGCTCCCCCACAATACCTGTCACTTTATTAACTGGATTTTTAGGTTCAGGTAAAACTACATTAATTAATCATTTGTTAGCACAGAATCCTAACGAAAAAATAATTATTATCGAAAATGAGTTTGGCCCGATAAACGTTGATAGCCATCTGCTAAATGTAACAACCGACATTAAAATTGTTGAAATGACTAATGGATGCATCTGCTGTACCGTACAAGGAGAGCTAACCGATGCCTTATACCAATTACACGATCAGCGCATAGCAGGAGAGTTATTATTTGATCGATTAATAATTGAAACAACTGGACTTGCCGATCCTGCACCAATTATTCAACTATTTTTTATTGATGATTTGATTCGTCAAAGCTTTCAACTTGATGCAATTATTACTTTAGTCGATGCCCAGCATATTTTACAGCATCTTGATGAGCATCGCGTCACGCTTTCACAAATTGGGTTTGCAGATCGCATTATTGTGACTAAAACTGACTGCATTAGTAATTCAGAAAAATTAAAAGTGATTAATCGAATTAACAACATCAACCATAAAGCCACAATCATTGAAGCCGTAAACGGGCAAATTCCTAAATCGCAGTGGATTGATATACATGCTTTTGATCTAACGGATGATCTAAGTATTCATAAAGGCTATTTTGTCATTAATCCCGCCAAAAAATTTATGGCCGATTTCACTGTTCTGCCTCGACAAAAGCAAACTCAATCATGGAATGATGATATTTGCTCTTATCTTTTTGAAGCAGGTGAGCTTGATATCAAAAAAATTGGCTCTTTTATGGAAAATTTAGTCGAGCAATACGGCAATGACATGCTACGATACAAAGGTGTACTTGCTATCAAAAATAATCCACAACGCTTAATTGTTCAAGGTGTCCACAAAGTCGTTGGCTTTGATTATGGTTCACCCTGGCAAGATTCTGCAGAAAAACTATCACGTTTAGTCATAATTAGCCGAACTTTACCCTTTGAAGAATTAAATCAAGCTTTTTTGACAACCGTTGCCAGTTAAAAATAGCCAATTTTAACTTAGCTATATGGGATTATATATCCATATAGCTTAATAAATACTATGTCAACGATACCTAACTTACCCTATTCTCGTCCTTGATTAGCCACATTTCACTTTAAATGTGATAATATAACATTAGTCAAAAATTGATAGGGCAAATAACATAATTTTATGGATTACGATATTGCAATTATTGGTCTAGGGCCTGCCGGTAGTACGTTGGCACGATTACTTAGTCCTTCATTTAAAATTATTGCACTAGACAAAAAAAACCAAACAGGTCATGATGGCTTTCATAAACCATGTGGTGGATTACTGGCAAATGATGCGCAAAAATCTTTTGTCAGACAAAAATTAAACATACCTGCTGACATTTTAACCGATCCACAAATATTTAGCGTTAAAACCATCGATTTGCAAACTCAACTAGTTCGTAATTATCAACGCAGTTATATCAGCTTTGATCGACATAAGTTTGATCTATGGCTAAAGTCACTCATTCCCGAAACCGTTACTGTTTTACATAATACGTTATGCAAAGAAGTAAGAAGAATCATTGATGGATACCAAGTCACTTATATTGATGAAAATAATAGAGAACAAAAATTCACTGCTCAATATGTCGTAGGTGCTGATGGGGCTAATTCCATTGTAAGGCGAATGCGTTACCCTAAACACTCCATCAGACAATATGTCGCTATTCAGCAATGGTTTGCCGAAAAACATACTACACCTTTTTACTCTTGCATTTTTGACAACAATTTAACTAACTGTTATGCATGGAGTATGTCTAAAGATGGTTACTTTATTTTAGGTGGAGCCTTTGCGAAAAAAGAAGCAAATCAACATTTCGAAAAATTAAAACAAAAATTAACGCAACAAGGTTTTATTTTTAGTGATTTAGTCAAAACTGAAAAATGCCTCGTTATCTATCCAAATCGTTTACGTGATTTTTACACGGGCAATGAGAACATATTTTTAATCGGTGAAGCGGCTGGTTTTATTAGTGCAAGTTCTTTGGAAGGCATTAGCTATGCACTCGATAGCGCTGAGATTCTAAGTAAAATATTAAATAGCGGCCAAGCAAAACCCAATAAACTGTATTACCAAAAAACACTACTATTACGTCTAAAATTATACAGCAAAATTATCAAGGCCAAAATTTTAACCACACCAATGTGGCGAAAATTAATAATGAAAAGTAAAATCCAACACATTGAAACCAATTAAATAATATAAAGTTTATTTTCAAAAATAATACAATCTTATAATAATGAAATATTAAAGGAATAGATGAATGGTAAATGTAAACGATTTAATTCGTTTTAATCACGAGTGGTCAGAAAAAATTGAGCAAGAAGATCCCGAATTTTTTAAACAACTAGCAATTGCCCAAAATCCTAAATTTTTATGGATCGGCTGTTCTGATAGCCGGGTTCCTGCCGAAAAACTGATTAAATTGCAACCTGGTGAATTATTTGTCCATCGAAATGTAGGTAATTTAGTCATTCATACCGATCTCAATTGTTTATCTGTCGTCCAATATGCCGTTGATGTACTTAAAATTGAAGATATTATTGTCTGTGGCCATTTAGGATGTGGTGGAATACGCTCAGCTGTTGAAAACCCAGATTTAGGTTTAATTAACAATTGGCTTCTACATATTCGAGATTTATGGTTTCGATATAGCTCACTTATTGGTGAATTTCCAGCGCATATTCGCCTAGATATTTTATGTGAACTCAACGTCATTGAGCAAGTTTATAATTTAGGTCACTCAACCATTATTCAATCGGCATGGCAGCGCGGTCAAAAAGTTAATTTGCACGGATGGGTTTATGGTATTGATAATGGTAAAATTACTGACTTACACATCACCTCGTCTAGCAGTGAAAATCTAGAAATTAATTATCGTGAAGCGATTTCTTATCTTTTAAACTTACACAAATCGCAATAATGGCAAATAATTTTATTGTTTAAATCGATGTATGATTTGATTGCTGCTTCCTCGCCATAACAGCCGAGGATCAGCAAGTTCTTGAATAAATTTACCATCAATCAATACATCAATATAAGGCACTACTACTTGTTGTTCGGCGGTTAATTCATCAAGTTTATACCCTGTCCAAAGCCAAATATCTTTGTTTATACATTCTGATTTAACCCGTTGAACTAATTTTAATATAGCTGGAACATTTTGTGGATGCAAAGGATCACCGCCAGAAAGCGATAATCCTTGGCGTTTAATCTCTGTGTCTTGCAGATCTTTGATAATTTGATCTTCAAGCGATTGTGTAAAAGGTACGCCTGAATTGATTCCCCATGTACTTTTGTTATAACAACCAGGACACTGATGTACACAACCTGCGACAAACAGCACGCAACGCGTGCCTTCACCATTTACAACATCTACAGGATAATAACGATGATAATTCATAACTATTTAATTAACATTATCCAATTTGACCATTGTTCAAATGTTTAACTCGTCGTTTTACTTCCTCTTGTTTACCGGCATTAAATGGACGGGCATCAGGACTACCTAAATAGCCACAAACTCGGCGAGTAACAGAGACTTTTGACGAATCATGATTACCACAACTAGGACAAACAAAACCTTTACTTGTACACGAAAATTCACCGGTATAACCACACTCATAGCACTCATCAATCGGGGTGTTAGTCCCATAGTAAGGAACTCGACTATAACTATAATCCCAGACATCCTCTAATGCTTTAACATTATTAATCATGTTAGGATATTCACCATAACAAATGAATCCGCCATTAGCTACTTCAGGATAAGGCTTTTCAAATTCTATTTTTTCGTATGGATTAACTTTCTTCTCTACATCTAAATGAAAACTATTTGTATAATAACCTTTGTCTGTTACCCCTGGAATAACACCAAATTCAGCCGTATCAAGTCGACAAAAACGATCACACAGGTTTTCGCTTGGCGTACTATACAAACTAAATCCATAACCCGTTTCAGCTTTCCACTGTTCCACAGCTTGTCGTAAACGTTGAACAATAGCTACGCCTTTTTCGCGTAATGTATCATTATCAAATGGATGCGTTTTATTTCCATAAAGTGCATTTAATGTTTCGTGAATACCAATATAGCCTAAAGAAATCGAAGCTCGACCATTTTTGAATATTTCACAAACACTATCATCTTCTTTTAATCTCACACCACAAGCCCCTTCCATATATAAAATAGGCGCGACGCGAGCTTTTACCCCTTCAAGACGAGCAATACGTGTCATTAAGGCTTCTTTACATAACTCTAAACGCTTATCTAAAATCTGCCAGAAACGAGATTCATCACCTTGGGCTTCAATGGCAATACGCGGCAGATTCAAACTAATCACGCCAAGATTATTACGTCCATCGTGAATTTGCTCACCATCTTCTTCATAAACACCTAAAAAGCTTCGACATCCCATTGGGGTTTTAAATGATCCGGTGACTTCAACCACTTTATCGTAATTCAAGATATCAGGATACATACGCTTACTTGCGCACTCTAACGCTAGCGCTTTAATATCGTAATTAATATCACCTTGTTTGTGATTAATACCATCTTTAATGGCAAACACCAATTTTGGGAAAACTGCTGTTTTATGATTTTTACCTAAACCCTTAATGCGAACTTTTAGAATAGATTCTTGAATTAAACGTGATTCCCAACTTGTTCCTAAACCAAAACCAAAAGTAACAAAAGGAGTTTGGCCATTAGCAGTATGTAAAGTATTAACTTCATACTCTAAAGATTGAAACGCATCATAACACTCTTTTTGAGTACGGCTTTCTGCATATGCCTCTGGATTAGGTATATCCCACTCTTGAGCGATTTGTTTATGTTTTTGATAACTAATGGTAACAAATTTCGCTAGCACTTCATCGATACGATTAATAGTTGTACCACCATAAATATGGCTCGCAACTTGTGCAATTATTTGTGCGGTGACCGCTGTCGCTGTTGCAATCGACTTTGGTGGCTCAATTTCAGCGTTACCCATTTTAAAGCCATTGGTCAACATACCATCTAAATCAATTAACATACAGTTAAACATAGGAAAAAATGGTGCATAATCTAAATCATGATAATGAATCTCGCCACAATCATGAGCGCGTGATATTTCTTTTGGTAATAAATATTGTTTAGCATAATGCCTTGCTACAATACCGGCTAACAAATCGCGTTGTGTTGGAATAACTTTACTATCTTTATTAGCATTTTCATTCAAAATTGCAACATTACTCTGTTCAATTAAGCCGCGAATATCTTGAGTCAAACGACTACGTTGGTCTCGCGCTCGGTCACGATCATGTCGATATTCAATATAAGTCCTTGCCAGTTTTTTATAAGGTCCTGACATTAACTGATTTTCAACCGCATTTTGAATTTCGTTAATATCAACACTTTCACGTTCTGTCATTTGATTAGTCACAACGCGAGCAACAGCAGCACAATAATCAGGATCATTCACATTAGCAGCAACAGCTGCTTTAACTATGGCATCTTTAATCCGACCTTCATTAAATGCGGTTTGACAACCATCACGTTTGATGACTACGGGCATATATACTCCTCAATATTCATGGTTTATTAGCGGTTAATGGGTCATATATCAATGTTAATACTCATTATAATTATCGGGATTTCTTAAATCTTTATTAGAATATTAGACTTAATTTGATATACGCCGGAATTTTCACATCGCTTGACTGATACTATATATAGTAAATATATTATGATTATACACCATATATTGTGTTTTTCTACAATTTAAAAAAAATAAAATTGCTTGACAAGCCTAAGATTAATGCACGCAACGGTTTTTATTTTTAATAATAGAAATGAGCTTAATAAAGCGGGGCGGATTCAAAGAATTTTTTAGTTAGAGCGGAAGGTATACTTACACTCTAACTAAAAAATAGATGTAACAGTATTACGACCAATTACGATTCAATATTTAACCAATCAGTGTGAAATACACCTTCTTTGTCTAAACGTTTATAGGTATGCGCACCAAAATAATCTCGTTGTGCTTGAATTAAATTCGCTGGTAAAACAGGCGAACGATAACTATCGTAATAAGCAATAGCAGCAGAAAGCGTTGGCACTGCAATACCTTGTTGAACGGCTAAACAAACCACATCACGTAATGCTTGCTGATAAGCTTGAGCTGTTTGAGAAAAATAAGGTGTTAATAACAAATTATCTATATCATTATTGTCTGCGTAAGCATCAGTAATTTTTTGTAAAAATTGTGCACGAATAATGCATCCTGCTCTAAATATTTTAGCAATTTCACCAAAATTTAACTGCCAATTATAATGAGTTGATGCAGCTTTGAGTTGTGCAAAACCTTGAGCATAAGAGATAATTTTTCCCATATAAAGTGCTTTGCGAACCTTCTCAATTAATTCTTTTTTATCACCAGTATAAGTCACTTGTTGTGGCCCTTTTAAAACTTTTGCCGCAGCAACACGCTGATCTTTAATAGCCGAAATGTAACGGGCAAATACTGATTCAGTAATCAATGATAAAGGCTCACCTAAATCTAATGCACTTTGACTGGTCCATTTACCGGTTCCTTTATTACCTGCTGCATCTAAAATCACATCTATCAGATATTGACCTTGTTCATCCTTATATTTAAAAATATCAGCAGTAATTTCAATTAAATAACTATTTAACTCGCCCTTATTCCAGTCAGTAAACACACTTGATAATTGCTCATTATCTAATCCGACCACATGTTTTAATACTGAATAGCTTTCAGCAATTAGCTGCATATCACCATACTCAATACCATTGTGAGCCATTTTCACATAATGGCCTGCGCCATCGGGTCCAATATAAGTAACACATGGCTCACCGTCAGCTTTGGCAGCGATTTTCTCTAATATTGGTGCAACTAAATCATAGGCTTCTTTTTGACCACCAGGCATAATAGATGGTCCTTTAAGTGCTCCTTCCTCACCACCAGAAACACCAGTACCAATAAAATTAAAACCCTCATCTGAAAGCATTTTATTGCGACGGATGGTATCTTCAAAATAGGCGTTACCACCATCAATAATAATGTCGCCTTTATCTAACAGGGGGCGTAGCTCATCAATTACGGCATCCGTTCCTTTACCTGCTTGTACCATTATCAGAATACGGCGCGGTTTTTCTAATGAAGCAACAAAATCTTCAATCGTAAAATGGGGAACCAATTGTTTATCGGGATGTTCAGCCATCACTTGCTCGGTTTTATCTTTAGAGCGATTATAAATCGCGACAGTATATCCACGGCTTTCAATATTAAGAGCAAGATTTCGCCCCATTACTGCCATTCCAATAACACCGATTTGTTGTTTAGACATGATTTGGCTCCTTTATATAATCTCACATGACCTTGATAATAAGGTTTTTACAACTTAAAACTTAAACGGGTTTTATAAATTATCTTATATTTTGCCATAAAAAAACCGTATCAAGATATAATACGGCTATTTTATTTTTGACTAAGCTAATTGATTCCCAAAATCATGAGCGTTTCATCATTTCAAAAAACTCGTCATTGGTTTTGGTCATCGCTAATTTATCAATTAAAAATTCCATCGCATCAATTTCACCCATTGGGTTTAAGATCTTACGTAGAATCCACATTTTTTGTAGTTCATCAGGCGAAGTCATTAAATCTTCTTTACGTGTACCTGAACGATTAAAATCAATAGCAGGGAAAACACGACGCTCAGCAATCTTACGAGATAAGTGTACTTCCATATTACCGGTACCTTTAAACTCCTCGTAAATAACTTCGTCCATTTTTGAACCGGTATCAATTAATGCTGTTGCAATAATGGTTAAGCTACCACCCTCTTCTACATTACGTGCTGCACCAAAAAAGCGTTTAGGGCGATGTAAAGCATTTGCATCCACACCACCTGTTAATACTTTGCCCGATGAAGGAATAACAGTATTGTAAGCACGCGCCAAACGAGTAATTGAGTCTAATAGAATAATCACATCTTTTTTATGTTCAACTAAACGTTTTGCTCGTTCAATTACCATTTCCGCAACTTGAACATGTCTTGCTGCTGGTTCATCAAAAGTTGAAGCAACCACTTCACCTTTAACTAAACGTTGCATCTCGGTAACTTCTTCAGGACGTTCATCAATCATCAAGACAACTAACTCACATTCAGGATGATTTACCGCTAAACTTTGTGCGATATTTTGCAGAAGCATGGTTTTACCTGCTTTCGGTGGAGCAACAATCAAACCACGTTGACCTTTACCGATAGGTGATGCTAAATCAAGTACTCTTGCTGTGATATCTTCTGTTGAACCATTACCTCGTTCCATACGTAATCGAGAATTTGGGTGAAGCGGAGTTAAGTTTTCAAAGAGGATTTTATTGCGGGCATCTTCAGGTTTATCATGATTAACTTCATTAACTTTTAATAAAGCAAAATAACGTTCACCTTCTTTAGGCGGTCTTATTTTACCGGCAATTGTATCACCCGTCCGCAAGTTAAATCGTCTGATTTGACTAGGTGAAACATAAATATCATCAGGACCCGCTAAATACGAACTATCAGCAGAACGTAAAAAGCCAAATCCATCTTGCAAAATTTCAAGCACACCGTCACCAAAGATATCTTCACCACTTTTGGCATGCTGTTTTAAAATAGCAAAAATAATGTCTTGTTTTCTAAGGCGAGCAAGATTTTCAAGACCCATTGTTTTTTCGCCAAGCGTTACAAGCTCGGAAACAGAAGTGTTTTTTAATTCAGTTAAATTCATAATTTTAAAAATTCTTGAGGATAAAATTGATATGTTTGCAATTACTGCTATTTTTGTATATTTCTTTCATTTATTAATAAAAAAATCTCTTTCTTACAATATACAAACGCAATGAATTACTAAGTTTTCAATGATAATTATGCGTTTAAATATAGACTGTTCACCCACTTAATCAATAAAAACAATGGATTGCAGAAAGGAGCTTTCGTAAGAAGTTAGCAATTTACACTAAAAAAGGTAGTCTGTCTATATTTAATTATGTTATTGAAAATAACAACGCACTTGATTTAAGCAGTAATAAGCGTAATTTTTATTACGCTTATTACTGTTTTTTATTGATTTTGTGAGGGCAGCAATCACAACTATTACAGTTGTGCTTCAATAAAACTTTTCAATTGGGCTTTAGATAACGCGCCAACTTGTGTTGAAACAACTTCACCATTTTTGAAAATGAGTAATGTAGGAATGCCACGAATACCAAACTTAGGTGCTATATTAGGATTTTCTTCAACATTTAGTTTAGCAATAACGATACGATCACTATATTCTTGAGCTATTTCTTCTAAAATAGGCGCAACCATTTTACAAGGACCACACCATTCAGCCCAAAAATCAACTAGTACGGGTTTAGTTGCTTCGTTAATGGTTTTCTCAAAACTTGCTTCAGTTAACGCAACAATATTATGACTCATTTTATTATCTCCAATAATAATATAATTTTTATGGTTTTAAATGTTAAAATATTTTCAAAGCACGCGCTAGTAATTATTATAATAGGAGATAATTATTAGTGATGTCAGTATGACTAATATGTTATAATTAAAAAACTTTGATAATTAACTTTGAAACCATAATGATTCAATCCTATCTCACCAAAACGACTTTTAGTCAGTTTCCTTTACATCCATTAGTACTAAAAGCCCTTGATCAAAATGGCTTTACTTATTGTACGCCAATTCAAGAAAAGACGTTACCGTTAACCACAAAAGGAATTGATATTGCTGGGCAGGGACAAACAGGGACAGGAAAAACCATCGCGTTTTTAGCCTCAACGTTTAATTATTTATTGAATCATCAACCATTACCTGATCATCAAACCAACCAACCTCGAGCAATCATTATCGCGCCAACTCGCGAACTCGTTGTGCAAATCTATCATGATGCTCAAGTATTATCAGAACAGACAGGCCTAAAACTAGGTTTAGCATTTGGTGGTGATGGTTATGATAAACAATTAAAAATGTTATCAGCTGGCGTCGATATTCTCATCGCAACGACAGGTCGTTTGATCGATTATGCTAAACAAAATTATATAAATCTTGAGTCAATACAAGTTGTTGTTTTAGATGAAGCTGACCGTATGTTTGACTTAGGATTTATTCGGGATGTTCGTTGGATTTTTAGACACATGACGCCACCACAAAAACGATTAACTATGCTATTTTCTGCAACACTCACGCATAATGTCCGTGAATTAGCATTTGAGCATATGAATAATCCACAATATGTTGAAGTGGAACCAGAACAAAAAATTGGTCATCGTATAAAAGAAGAACTATTTTTCCCATCGAATGAAGATAAATTAGCGCTGTTACAAACACTAATAGAAGAAGAGTGGCCAGATCGCTGTATTGTGTTTGCCAATACCAAAGTTGCGTGTGAAAAAATATGGCGCCATTTAGTTGCAGATGGCCATCGAGTTGGATTATTAACTGGTGATATTGCACAAAAGAAACGTTTATCGATTCTTGAACAATTTACGCAAGGCGATTTAGATATTTTAGTGGCAACAGATGTGGCTGCGCGAGGTTTACATATTCCTCATGTAACACATGTTTTTAATTACGACTTACCCGATGACTGTGATGATTACAGACATAGAATCGGGCGTACTGGTCGTGCTGGTGCAGAAGGTTATTCTATTTCACTTGCTTGTGAACGTTACTCACAAAATTTACCCGCTATCGAAAAAGCGATTGATCATGCTATTCCTGTTAGCCAATACGATCCAACAGCACTATTAACGAATTTACCTACACCAAAGCCATTTAAACGAACATCACGTCGTAGAACGTCTTCATAACAATATTTACAAAAAAACAGTTATCCTAACATGAATTGATTTCAGGATAACTGTTATTTTCATGGTTGACTGATAATCATAATAATAGATAAAAGTTTACAACTTAATTATCCGATATATTGTCTAAAAAATCTTGATATGCAACTTCAATATCAGTTTTTGTCGATTTAGATAATACTTCTACATGGCAATAATTTAATGCACTATACAAAACAAATAGAACATTGTCCGAAATAGTCGATTTTATACTCTTAATTCGGTAAAAAGCCTCCAGATAACCAACTTTATTAAATATTTCTATATTGGTTATACCAACGCTAAATAATAGTTTTTCCAAAGATAAGTTGATATTAGGTAAAGTCTTAATTTGCTGATTTTTTAATTGAATTTTCTCACTATGTTCTAAAATAGCATATTCAATGACCATTTTGACCATAGCGTGAAGCTTATTAGGATGTTTTAACAATTCATCACTCACTTTATAATAATCAAGTGATTTTCTAGACATTGCGGTTGGTAGTGTTAATGTGGGCATATCCAAATCAATAAAAACTGAACGATAGTGATCATGCCCCCTTAAATATAGCTCACCTTTACCAATCCATCCAAACATGACTCCTTTGCTATTGATACTAAATCCACCAAAAAATGTTTTGATTGAAATATCCTCAAAGCAAGAAAAATCTTCTAGTATTTTATTTGCAAATGTTGAACTCATAATTTATTTCCATTTAAAATTAATTGACTGAATAACATAAACAACTTACTGCTCAAATAAAATTATAGTAATTTTTCTAATACTCAAACTATTTTTCAAATAAATTCATCATTTTGGGATCAGTCTTCCATAAATAAAGATAAATAAGATTATTGCTTGATAAAATATATAATTATATTGTTAGATTTACTCAATACCTTTAATAAAGGTTAAGTATTCACCAATCTTAATAATTCTTTAAAAAAGAAAAGGGGGATTAACATTGTT
Source organism: uncultured Gilliamella sp. (assembly GCA_945276085.1). Taxonomy (GTDB): domain Bacteria; phylum Pseudomonadota; class Gammaproteobacteria; order Enterobacterales; family Orbaceae; genus Gilliamella. The sequence continues at coordinate 15,837 of CALYPO010000011.1, read as the reverse complement.
ATTATTCTTTAAAAATTATACAATCAAGGCAACTTAACTTAATAATTTTTATTTTTTGTCAACTCCAACCAACATGATCAAAAGCGTTATTACAGTAATACTAATAGTTTGTTCTTTTGTCGCATCAGCCGATAAATTACCATTAATAGAGTCATTATCTCTCTGTAATACCAATTTTTTCAAAGCTATATATGATAATAAAGATGAGTTACTAAAAGTAACAAATGTCAATGTAATCAATAATAATCAGGCCTTTATTCCCGTTGAAAATCGCAGTGACACTAATAAAAATTATGTTTATTTTCAAACCCCTATCCACTATAACAATCTAACAATTAAAGGTTATTATGATAGTGCGATGGATTTAGGCAAAATAGGAAAATATTATTTTTGGGGTTTTATTATTGATAACGATATAAATCAAATAAAAGAGACATTAAATTTTATCAATTGGAAAGATATGGAAGATGACTTACTGTACATCGCCAATCCAATGATTCGTAACATTAATGATGATGTTCATGTATGGAAAGAAAACACCGGTACTGTAGTTGGTGTAAAAACAATTCCAGCACCGGATACAACAGAAAAATTACTCTTAATTGAAAAAGGCACAAATATGAATCTGCTTATTTGTTCTATGCAGGGCATTGTGACTAATGAATTACTCAAACAAGAGCGACCTGATATCAAATAATCTCAATTAAATTGCAGAATCATCCATCTCACCAGTACGAATACGAATAACTTGTTCTACATTATAGACAAAAATTTTACCGTCACCAATTTTGCCTGTTTGCGCTGTTTTCATAATGGTTTCAATGCACATTTCTAAAATATCATCTGATACAACCAGTTCGATTTTTACTTTGGGTAAAAAGTCCACCATGTATTCAGCGCCACGATAAAGCTCAGTATGGCCTTTTTGACGACCAAAGCCTTTAACCTCAGTCACGGTCATCCCCGTAATACCTTGATCAGCTAGTGCCTCACGAATATCATCTAGTTTAAATGGTTTGATGATAGCTTCTATTTTTTTCATATCTATTTGCCCTTAATTGCCGATGGCCAATTGTTAAATCCAAAAGCAGAAGTAATTGGATAGCGTCTGCCTTTTCCAAAGTTGCGCGTTGTAATTTTAGGACCGACAGCTGCTTGACGTCTTTTATATTCATTTATATCAACCAGTTTAATTACCTGTCTTATGGTTTGCTCTTCATACCCTTGTGACTTAAGTTGTAAAACGGTAAGATCTTGCTCAACATAACCTTTTAATATGCCATCCAAAATTTCATATGGCGGTAAACTGTCTTCATCTTTCTGATCGGGTGCAAGCTCCGCTGAAGGTGGACGAGTAATAACTCTGTCAGGAATAACATAAGAACGTGTATTGCGGAATTGAGATAATGCAAACACCATCGTTTTAGGCACATCTTTAAGTACGTCAAACCCACCTGCCATATCACCATAAAGCGTTGCATAACCAACCGACATTTCACTTTTATTGCCAGTAGTTAAAACCAGTCTTCGACGTTTGTTAGAAAGTGCCATTAAAATAACACCTCGACAACGTGCTTGCAGATTTTCTTCGGTAGTATCTTTTTGTGTTCCTGCAAATAAGGGAGTTAATGAAGACATAAATGCATCAAACATGGGTTCAATCGAGATAATATCAAATTCAACACCTAATATTTCAGCCTCTTCTTTAGCATCAGCAATACTAATATCGGCCGTATATCGAAATGGCATCATGACGGCTTGTACTTTATCTTTACCGAGTGCATCAACGGCAATAGCAAGCGTCAAAGCAGAATCGATCCCACCAGATAGTCCCAATACCGCCCCTTGAAAACCATTTTTAGTAATATAATCACGGGTTGCCAAAACTAATGCATCATATACCGATGCTAATTGAGATTGTTCTGTTATCTCAACTTGTTGAGATGGGTAATTAGAAGAAAACGCAAAAAAGGCGACTTGCTCTTGAAAGGATTTCAATTGGCAAATGATATCGCCATACTCATTACAGACAAAAGAATCACCGTCAAATATCAGCTCATCTTGCCCCCCTACCTGATTAACATAAATAATCGGTAATTGAGTACGAGTAGCATGTGCTTTAATTAAATCTTGTCGTTGCTTTTGTTTTTGGTAATCATAAGGTGAAGCGTTGATAGTGATAACAAAATCGGCTTGTGCTTGTTTGATATCATCAATAGGTTGATTTTGCCAAAGATCTTCACAAATTAATAAGCCTATTTTTTGACCTTTAAATTGCACTACACAAGTTTGTGTTCCAGCAGTAAAGTAACGTTTTTCATCAAATACATCATAATTAGGAAGCAACTGTTTATGATAACTTGATAACAATTTTCCTTCGGCAAAAAACGAAAGTGAGTTATAAATTTTATCACCTTGCCAATCGGGATGACCAACAATCACAGCACATTTTGTGCTAGCTTGTTGGATATTTGATAATGCTTTTTGGCAACGTTGTTTAAAATCTGAACGAAAGATAAGATCTTCAGGTGGATAACCACATAACGCTAATTCTGAAAAGATAATAAGATCATAAGATGCATGGCTATTGATTAATTCAATAATTTTTTGAGCATTGCCTTCTATATCGCCCACGCGCCAATTTTTTTGTGCTAAAACAAGAGATATTGACATATTAAATTTAATATTACTAAACAAAATTGGCAATAAGTTTAAATGATTCTAAGTTGCACTGCTACTTTTTTATCGCTAACATGCAACAATAAATTAGCTTTGACTTGTCCGGGTATTATTATGCAAAAAATTTTAAATGTGGCGCTAGCAAAACGTAGTTATCCTATTACTATTGGCGAAAATCTTTTAACTCAATTTAAACATTTCAAACTCCAGCCAGGTCAACGTGTATTAATCGCAACCAATGACACCATTGCTCCACTATATTTACAAACTTTAATTCATATGCTTGAAGACAACGGTATAAAAACTGATTCTGTCATTTTGCCTGATGGTGAACAATATAAAACCATGGAAACATGGAATAAAATTCTTACCGCTTTGCTTGCCAATAATCATACGCGCAATTCCAGACTAATTGCATTAGGTGGTGGCGTTATTGGTGATGTCGCTGGATTTGCGGCATCAGCGTATCAACGAGGAATTAAATTTATACAAGTGCCCACAACTTTACTTTCGCAAGTGGACTCGTCTGTTGGTGGTAAAACCGCCATTAATCACCCTCTTGGTAAAAATATGATTGGCGCATTTTATCAACCTCAATCAGTGGTTATCGATCTCAATTGTTTAAAAACGTTACCACAGCGTGAATTATCAGCAGGTCTGGCCGAAGTCATAAAATATGGCATTATTATGGATGCTGATTTTTTTAATTGGTTAGAATTGCACATTGACCAGTTACTTAAATTAGATGTCGAAGCACTCAGTTATTGCATTTATCGCTGCTGCGAACTCAAAGCACAGGTAGTTGCGGCCGACGAAACTGAACAAGATATGCGTGCAATTTTAAATCTGGGTCATACTTATGGTCATGCCATCGAAGCAGAATTAGGTTATGGTAATTGGTTACATGGTGAGGCTGTCAGTGTCGGTATGTTGATGGCTGCTCAAACAGCTAAACTGTTGGGTAAATTTACAACCGCTGATATTGATCGTATTAAAACACTGCTTATTAGAGCAAAACTTCCAGTTACCCGGCCATCTCAAATGACAAGTGATGCTTATATTCCTCACATGTTACGCGATAAAAAAGTTTTATCAGGCAAACTCAGGCTGGTTATTCCGACACAAATTGGACAAGTTGAAGTGCTTGATGGCATTGATAAAAACATCGTCCTTGAGTCGATAGAACGAACATAATAATGTATATAATAGTGAATTATTAGATTGGTAGTTAAGTATACAAAATAAGGAGCACAGAAATCTGGCTCCTTTAGCTTAAATGCGAACTTATTATTAATTGTTCGATTGTCTTTGTTTAGTAAATTTATAAATCATGTTTAACACTAAGCCAACAAAGGCTACAGCGATCGCAATATAAAATGCGTAAGTATAACTGCCATTATTATTGATAAGGATATCCGCCGTTAATTTTGGTGCAAAAAATGCCGCTGAAGAATAACCCACAAAAATAATACCGTAGTTAACACCTTGGTGAATCGGTCCATAATTTTCCATAACCATTGGTGGGAACACGCCCATCACACCACCAAAGCATAAACCAAGCGCGATAATTCCTATTGCAAATCCTGCTTGTGTTGGAATAAATAAAAATGCCATAAAAGCCAAAATAATTACCGAAAAGATAATATCTAATGTTCGATTACGACCAAGTTTATCCGATACCGTTCCCCAAACAACTCGCCCAGCACAATTACTTAATGAATATAAACTGACATAAAATGCTGCTGCCACAGAAGATAGCCCAAACATGTTTTGCCCAATACTCGATGCATTCGAAGCTATCATCAACCCAGAAAATGCACCAGTACCTAACATAAAAAATATGAGGTAAAAATATGGCGTTTGTAGCATTTGTTGCCAATTTTTGTTAACAATAGGCGCATTTTGTTGGCTGTGTGCTTGAGTCCAACCTTGCGGTTGATAATTAGCGGGTGCTACCTTTATAAAGAAACTGGCAACAATAACCACAGCTATATAGGTACAACCTAGAATTTGGAAAGCATATAGCACATCAAAACGCTCAATCAAATGGTTACCGATTGGTGCTGATATAATTGCAGCGCCCCCCATACCTGCTGTAATGATACCTGAAGCGAGACCTTTTTTATCAGGAAATAATTTAATGGTATTACTTAAACAGCCCGAATAAGCAAGCCCTTGACCAAAGCCACTTAATAAGCCATAAGTCACATAAAGCATTAGTGGACTGGTCACATAACCCGTCAGAAAAAAGCCTAGTCCAAACAGCAAACCACCTAAAACACTAGACCATTTAGCTAATCCTCTATCCGTTAAAAAGCCACCTAAAATCATAGGAATTGGGCCAACAGCTGAATTAATAGCAAACGCTGTCATCACCTCTGACATACTCCAATTTTTAGCGGCACTTAAAGGACCGGCAAAAACACTAAAAGCATAAATCGCACCAGTACAAAGCAAGATTGATGTTGATGCTATCAGTACAAGCCATCGATTGAGATTTCTAGTTTGTTGTTCCATGTCCAGACTCCATTCTTGACTTGATATCTTTCAAAGCAGTTTTTCCCGCAATTCGTCCAAAGGTAAAAATATCGGTTAGTGAATTACCACCCAATCTATTACCCGCATGGATACCCCCTGCTACTTCTCCTGCCGCATATAAGCCAGAAATTTTTTGTCCTAATTTATCCAAAACATGGGTTTGTGTATCGATTTTTAGTCCACCCATTGTATGATGCACCGCTGGTTTTCTTGGTGTTGCATAAAATGGAGCGACTTCTACTTTCAAATCAAATACATCTTTACCAAATTCAGGATCATACCCAGCATCAGCATACGCATTATAGTTGGCAATCGTTTGTTTAAAAATATCAGCATCCATTCCCAGTTTTTCGGCCAATTCTTCTAAAGTGTCTGCACAAAATAGCGTACCAGCCGCAATTTGCTTATCAATTTTTTCTTGTGATGTGTTGTAAGCCGTCTTTTTGATTTCTTCATCAGCTATTAAATAAAATAATCCACCATTATCAATAGCGGCTTGTGTAAGTTTGTCTCGGCTGCCATATTCATTAACAAAACGTTTTCCTTGTTTGTTAACCATAATGAAATTTTGTGGTGGAACTTGTAACCCACTAAATAATGCCCCAGTCTCTGGGTCAGAAACAGGCATCATTTGTGAAAAGCCCATACCAACCAGATCCGCACCAACACTTTGTCCTAACAAAATACCATCACCAGTGATTGCCGGAGAATTAGAGGTTTTAATATTGTCATCAATTTCAGTCCAATAAGTGTTATACTCTTTGAGCATTTTGGTATTAGCACCAAAACCACCCGATGCCAAAATGACAGCATCGGCTTTAACGGTAACTTTTTTACCATTTAAACCTTGTCCAATTACCCCAGACACATGCCCATCTTCAACAATTAACGATTTAACAGCCGTATCGGTTATGATAATTCCTCCCTTATCTTCTACATATTTTTGCAATGCAGAAACATAAGCATAACCTTCACTTTTTAACGGTTTATGACCTCGACGCCATAAAGCCCCTACTGGCATAGTGACATCATGTTTATCAAATTCAACACCAATATTTTCAAGCCATTTAACCGATTCTAGCGCCTCATCAGTCAAGATTTTAACCAGATCATATTGTCCATAAATTACATTTCCTAATTGGTCGGTACGCTTACCGCCAAGATAGGTTTGAATACGATGAAGTAGTGCCGAATCAAATAGGTAACCGGTTTTGCCTTTATTTTCTGATAAATAATCATTAATTTGCTGTTTTAAGCTTCTAAAATCTTGCAAATATTCAGGATCAATCACGGACTCATCAATTGCTACTATTTCAGATAAAGTATGGCTTTCGCCCGCGATAGCATCGAAAGTATTTTGCCATTTAGGATTGGCGGCATTCATTGGACCACCAGTACGGACAGTATTCCCACCAACGGCTGGAAATTTTTCAACAACGACAACGCGCTTGCCTTCTTGTAAAATACTTGCCGCGGCTGATAATCCTGCACCACCAGCACCAACCACAACGACATCTGTTACATATTGCGCATCACTATTATCAAGCGCGCTTGGTGCTTTTGGTCTTTTCCTTAATACATCAGGATTAGCACCTGCCATTTTAATGGCTTTTGCCACACCATCAATAACACCATTACTTGTAACCGATGCACCAGAAATCAAATCGACATTCAGTGTCTGACCTTCAAGGATTTGAGATGGAATACGTTTAAACACAACGTCAGCAATACCTTCTGACTCGCCTTCGGTATCAATATCAATCGATTCAATGCGGTCAGTTGATAAAGTAACAACCATAGGTAAATCGCCATTATGACCCGGTGCTGTTACACAATATTTACCTGGTTCATACGAGATTTCTTCCGGCACATTAAGTAAATTGACAACTTGAGTAAATCGCAAAAAACGTAAAAAACAGCTTTCTAAAAAATCGACTGTTCGTTCTGATTTAAGATTACCTTGCTCATCAAAAGCTTGATGGGCTCGACCCAGTAAAAATTCAGAGCCCGGCATAACTGTTGCATTAACCCCTGGCGCATCAAGGATTTGACGTAAATGTAATTGTGCTCGAGAAGAGCCTTGTACATCATAAGATGCACCAACAATCATAACCGGTTTACCATCAAACGGATGCAAATTAAATGACAACCATTCAATGATACTTTTTAAGGCCGATGGAATTGAGTGATTATGCTCTGGCGTGGCAAGAATAACACCATCTGCTTGAATAATTTTATTATTAAAATTCTGAATGATAGGACTATTAGATTGGTCATCTGACTCATTAAACATTGGAACATCGGTCAACTCTAATATTTCAATTTCGGCTTTATGACTAAAATGTTTTTGCATAAATTGCAATAACATGCGGTTATAAGATTCTTGAGCATTTGTTCCTACTATACCAATAAATTTCATAACGATGCTCCTTCTTCTGCGGCCTGTTTCCAACTAAATTTTTTATTTTGATCTGTATTAATTTTTGCTGTTTTGAGTAATTGATTAGTAATGGACACAAATAATAAAAATTCATCAAAGCATTCATCTAACTCTTTGACTTTATCAGCATAAACAAGATTACCTTGATCATCAAAAGCCTGTAACGACTGCCCTAATAAAAACTCCGAGCTTGGCATAATTCGTGCTTTTAATTCTGGCGCATCCAAAATTTGGCGTAAATGAGCCTGTGCCCTTGATGACCCCAACATACCATGTGAAGCACCGACAATCATTACACATTTATTAATCAGAGGGCGGGTAGTATAAGACAACCACTCAATAACACTTTTCAACGCAGCGGTAATGGAATGATCATATTCGGGAGTAGCAATAATCACACCATCTGCGGCTAGTATTTTATCTGATAGCTCTTTTACTGCTGCTGGCGGAGTTTTATCCTTAGGTTCATTAAATGCTGGTAATGATTTAATTTCACAGACCTCAATTTCTGCTTTCTCGGCAAAATGCGTTCGCATAAAATGCAGTAATTTTCTATTAGTAGAACGATCAGAATTCGTTCCGACTATAGCAACAAATTTCACTTTAAAACCTCACTTAGTACCTTGCGGCACAATTTTGTTAATATTTAATTTTCGTAATACAAATTCTTTAGCTAATCACACAAAATGGTAAAATAAATTCTTGTTCTATTAATTATGTTAATTATTGTGCAATATGATTTGTTATCTAGTGTAAAATAGAAAAAAATATTTGTGAAATAGCTGATTAATTATGGGGTTATAACTAATTTGTTATAATCTTAAAAAGGATGAAAACAAGCGGAATGGCTAAAATTAATTCACTAATAATGCTGCAATATATTGATGTTTTAGTTAAGCATGGTAATTATACCAAAGCAGCACAAAACCTTTATATCTCGCAATCTTACCTAACACAAACCATAAAAAAAATTGAAAATGAACTAGGTATTGAAATCATCAATCGACAAACCGTCCCATTACAGTTAACCGAAGCGGGAAAAATTTATTATGAATATCTCACGTCGTTAGTCAACAAACAGGAACAGTTTAGAAAAAAAATCCAAAAATATACTGATACTAACTACACAGCAATTCAAATCGGTGTATTGCCAAGCTTAGGAACCTACTTATTACCTCTAGTTCTACCTGCTTTTATGCAAAAATATCCCAATATTAAAATCGAATTACATGAATATATGCCCAAAAACAGTGAAGAAAAAACCATTAACCAAACTCTCGATTTTTTTATTGGGCAAAATCCTGAAACAATATCCCCAAATTTAATTAGTCATAAATGTGGTAAACATCATTATTATGCACTTATACCAGAAAGTTCTAAACTTTATCGAAAAAAAACAAGTAATATTGAATGTAATCATTCTTTTATAAAAAAATTATTGCAAGAAAAACTTATTCTAACGTCTCACGGTTCAGGTATACGACAACAAATTGAATACCTCATTGCAAAATATAAGATTAAACCCGATATCGTACTTGAAAGCAGTAACATTTTTACTCTTGTCGAATTAGCAAAAAAAGGAATGGGGGTGACGTTTATTCCGGAAAGTGTCAATATCTGCGGAAAAACTGGCGATTTAGCATATAATTTGATCCCCCTACCATTAGAATTCATCTCGTTAAGTTATTTCATTGCATATTCAGCAAATAAAATGCTTAGCGTGGCTGAAAAAGAATTCGTCAACCTTTTCGTCTCTTCTTTTAATCAATAATACAAAGATGAAAACTAAACGAGTGTTAACGCGGTAACATCATATAAATACCTAGATCAATAGACCATTAGAACTAGCATATTCATGATTTTTGGTGATAACTATCCCTTCGATATGGTCAATTTTATTTATTTGCTTAATTACCTGTTGAGCAGAATAACCATATAATTGTGTAGTCCATATTTCGCCATCTATAGCATGCTCAGTCACAATAGTAATACTTTCAATATCGGTTTCAACAGGATAACCTGTTTGACTATCAAAAATATGATGATAGGTTTTACCATTATAGTTAAATGTTCTTTCATAAATACCAGAAGTCACCACTGATTGATTTTGAATCTTCAAAACAGTAATCACATTGCCTCTGGTTAAGAAGGGATTTTGAATGCCTACTCGCCAATATCCATCATCATGAAAAGGACACGCCCCAAATGTTAATACATTTCCACCTAAATCAATATACGCTGCGTGAGCATTTTGTTGTTTAAAAAATTCAATAACTTTATCAGCAAAATAACCTTTGGCTAACGCACCTAAATCGATTGCCATTCCAGAATGCTTTAACAACACAGATGAATTATCTTCATCTAAAAGAATATCATTAGGGTTAATGAGTGTTAAAAGCTGATTGATTTCTGAAACAGAAGGATATCTAGCATCACTAAAGCCAACCCGCCACGCTTGAATAAGTGGTCCTATTGCAATATTTAAAAAACTATTTTTTGCTAAACTCTGAGTTTTGCCTATTTTTATTAATCTAAAAAGATCAGATTGCAGTTTTACGGGTTTAATACCCGCATTAAGATTAACCTGCATTAATTGAGAATCTAAGCGATTAGCACTAAAGCGCTGTTCGTAGTCGATTAACATTTTTTGAGCTTGATTCAATAAGTGTTCAACCTCATCATGTTCTAGCCATATTTGAATCTTCGTGCCCATCAAATTAAGCAAGCGCTTACCTTGGTTCATTTTGCTTTGTTCCTAAAATTAATATCTTAATACCTTACAATGATAAAATAGGAAAATCTAGCCATCACCAAAGACTTGTTAATAATAAATCATTTCAAACATGCAAAGTGTAAATATTTCATTACAATAAAGTGTAAAATAGCTTTTCTGGTATAGAAAAAATCAAAAAAACATCGATTATACCAACATTAAATTATTATCTTTGTAAAATTCACAAAATATCATTTACTATAATGTAATTTTGTGTTTACATATTAACCGTTAATTGTAATATTTTTTTTACAAAAAAGTTTAAATGATTTTAACTAGGAAAATACAATGTTAAAAGACACACTGAATAATGTTCGAATTCGAGATGAACACATGCTCATTACACCTGATGAAATAAAAAAACTTTATCCATTATCAAGTGAGTTAGAAAAACAAATTAGTTTATCTAGACAAACAGTCGTTGATATTTTAGAACGCCGCGATCACCGGCTACTTGTTGTTTGTGGCCCTTGCTCAATTCATGATACCGATGCTGCAATTGAGTATGCGCATCGATTAAAAAAACTTTCAGATGAAGTAAAAGATAATCTATTTATTGTGATGCGTGTTTATTTTGAAAAACCAAGAACCACCGTTGGTTGGAAAGGCATGATCAACGATCCACATATGGATAGTTCATTTGATATTGAATATGGTCTAAAAAAAGCACGAAAATTATTACTGGATATCGCGCAAATTGGCTTGCCAATGGCAACAGAAGCATTAGATCCTAACACTCCACAGTATATCGGTGACTTAATTAGTTGGTCTGCTATCGGTGCAAGAACCACTGAATCACAAACACATCGAGAAATGGCTTCTGGATTATCGATGCCAGTTGGTTTTAAAAATGGAACAGATGGCAGTTTAGATGTTGCAATCAATGCGATGAAATCAGCGTCTATGGCACATCGTTTTGTTGGTATCAATCAACAAGGGCAAGTTACTGTCCTACAGACAATGGGTAATCCACACGGGCATGTTATTTTACGTGGTGGAAAAACGCCAAACTATGATGCTCAAAACGTATCATTATGTGAAATTCAAATGGAAAAAGCCGGTTTAGTACCAAATTTAATGATTGATTGTAGCCACGCTAATTCCAATAAAGATTATCGTAATCAACCAATTGTAGCTAATTCAATTATTGAGCAAATTGAGAACGGTAATAATTCAATTATTGGGGTTATGATTGAAAGTAACTTATTTGAAGGTAATCAATCGTCAGAACAACCAAAAGAAAACTTTAAATATGGTGTATCGGTTACTGATGCTTGTATTAACTGGGACAGCACTGATGAGTTATTACGAAAAATGAATAGCTTGTTAGCTGAGCCTTTATTAAAAAGACAACAACAACCAATAACCGCTTAATTGGTTGAAAACACATTATCGCCGACTTTTATCGGCGATAATTTTTATGTTAACCTAATTGCCGACGAGCGTTACGGAATATCCGCATCCATGGGCTATCTTCCCCCCAATTATTAGGGTGCCATGAATTACTTACCGTTCTAAATACTCGCTCTGGATGCGGCATCATAATTGTTGCGCGTCCATCTTTAGATGTCACAGCAGTAATACCATTAGGTGAACCATTTGGATTAGCCGGATATTGCTGGGTAACTTGACCAAAGTGGTCAATATAACGCACAGCAACAAGTTTGGCTGCCTCTAAATGAGTTAGATGATTTTCGTCATTAACTTCAACCTGTCCTTCCCCATGTGAAACTGCAATTGGCATATGACAACCCGCCATATCAGTAAAGAATAAAGAAGGGCTTTGCTGAATCTGCACTAAACTAAAGCGCGCTTCAAAGCGTTCTGATAAATTTCGCACAAAACGTGGCCATAATTCAGCACCTGGAATCAGATCTTTCAAATTAGACATCATTTGACAACCATTACAGACACCAAGAGATAGCGTATCGTTACGATTAAAAAACTGTTCAAACTCATGACGAACACGTTCATTAAAAAGCACTGATTTAGCCCAGCCTTCACCGGCCCCTAACACATCACCATATGAGAAGCCACCACAAGCAACAACGGCTTTAAATTGATCTAAACTGGTGTCACCAGCAAGTAAATCGGTCATATGCACATCGATTGCAGCAAAACCAGCCCGATCAAAGGCGGCAGCCATCTCAACATGTGAATTTACGCCTTGTTCACGTAAAATAGCGACTTTAGGTTTTATACCTTTGGCTATAAATGGGGCTGCTATATCTTGCTGTGGATCGAATGTTAATAACACATTTAGACCCGGATCGTTTTCATTTTGTTTTGCCTGATGTTCTTGATCGGCACATAGCGGATTATCACGTAAGCGTTGCATCTGCCAAGTGGTTTCTGCCCACCATGTTCTTAACGTTAAACGTGACTCACTAAAAACAACTGCTGATTGATTTCGAATAATAAACTGCTGCCCAACTTTAGCACTACCAAGCACTTGCACGCAGTGAGATAAATTAAACTGCTTAAAGCACGCCATTACCTGATCTAAGTGACTATTTGCAATTTGAATAACAGCACCTAATTCCTCATTAAACAGCGCGGCAATCACATCATGACCTAGCATCGAAATATCAACATCTATACCACAATGTCCAGCAAAAGCCATCTCAGCTAAGGTAACCACTAAGCCGCCATCTGAACGATCATGATAGGCAAGCAATAAATGTTGATTCACTAGCATTTGCATAGCTTGATAAAAACCAGCCAACGCTTTAGCATCATGAACATCTGCCGTTTTTTGACCTAAATGGCGATAGACTTGAGCAAGTGCTGTCGCACCAAGAGCCTGATGACCTTTTGATAAATCGATAAATAATAATGTATTATCTTGATCTACACAAAGTTGAGGTGTAACAGTTTTGCGAACATCTTCAACCCGAGCAAAGGCCGAAATCACCAATGATAACGGCGAAGTTACCGATCTTTGTTCACCATCTTGCTGCCAAGTGGTTTTCATTGACATGGAATCTTTTCCAACAGGAATAGCAAGTCCCAAAGCCGGGCATAACTCTTCACCAATAGCTTTCACTGCTTGATAAAGTCCGGCATCTTCGCCTGGGTGACCAGCAGCGGTCATCCAGTTAGCCGAAAGTTTAATTCGTTTGATATCACCAATATTCGTTGCTGCAATATTGGTAATCGCTTCACCAACAGCTAACCTTGCTGAAGCGGCAAAGTTGAGTAATGCAACTGGCGCACGTTCACCAATTGACATTGCTTCACCATAATAACTATCTAAACTCGCTGTGGTAACAGCACAATCAGCCACCGGTACTTGCCATGGACCGACCATCTGATCACGTGCCACCATACCCGTGACAGTTCGATCACCAATAGTAATTAAAAATGTTTTTTCAGCAACTGTTGGTAAATGTAACACACGTTTTACCGCATCATATAAATTAATGTCAGAGGTTGAAAAATTATCACCATGAGCTTGATAGGTTTTTACATCGCGTAACATTTTCGGTGTTTTACCTAAAAGAACATCTAAAGGTAGATCAATAGGATTATTGTTAAAGTGATTATCATGCAAAACCAACGCTTTATTTAACGTTGCACTACCAATTACAGCATAAGGTGCGCGTTCTCGCTGACACAATTTATCAAAAAGCATCAAACTTTCGGGGCGAATAGCTAGCACATAACGTTCTTGTGATTCATTACACCAAATTTCTAACGGTGACATGCCAGGCTCATCGTTTAAGATATTTCTCAATTCAAATTGACCACCACAACCACCATCATTAACAAGCTCCGGCATGGCATTAGATAACCCACCCGCCCCAACATCATGAATAAATAAAATAGGGTTGTCATCGCCTAATTGCCAACAGCGATCTATCACTTCCTGACAACGACGCTCCATTTCAGGGTTATCACGTTGTACTGAAGCAAAATCCAGATCAGCATCAGATTGACCGGATGTCATTGAAGATGCGGCTCCGCCACCTAATCCGATATTCATAGCAGGTCCACCTAAAACAATCAATTTAGAACCTACCGGAAATTCACCTTTTTGAATATGATCACGACGAATATTTCCTATTCCACCCGCAAGCATAATGGGTTTATGGTAACCTCTAACCTCTTCACCATTGTAACTATTTACCTTTTCTTCATAAGTACGAAAATAGCCCAATAAAGCAGGACGACCAAATTCGTTATTAAAAGCAGCCCCACCTAAAGGTCCGTCAATCATAATATCAAGCGCACTCACGATACGATCAGGCTTACCAAAATCATATTCCCAAGGTTGAACAAAATCTGGTATACGTAAATTTGATACTGAAAAACCAACTAATCCTGCTTTTGGTTTGGCGCCGCGCCCTGTCGCACCCTCATCTCGAATTTCACCGCCACTACCGGTTGCCGCTCCAGGCCAAGGTGATATTGCTGTTGGGTGATTATGCGTTTCAACTTTCATTAAAATATCTGCATATTCTTGAGAATAGCTATAGGTTTTATTTTCGTTATCAGCAAAAAAACGTCCAACCATAGAGCCATCCATCACCGCTGCATTATCTTTATAAGCCGAGGAGACATAATCTGGTGTGCTTTCAAACGTATTTTTGATCATTTTAAATAGCGATTTAGGCTGCTTTTTGCCATCTATAACCCAATCAGCATTAAAAATTTTATGTCGACAATGTTCAGAATTCGCTTGTGCAAACATATAAAGTTCAATATCGGTCGGATTACGATTTAACTTTTTAAAATTTTCGATTAAATATTCAATTTCATCCGATGCTAATGCTAAACCCAATTTAAGATTGGCTTGCTCTAAAGCTTGTCGCCCCTGCCCTAACAAATCAATGGTAACAACTGGTGCGGGTTGTTCAATTTTAAATAGTTGATCAGCTTGATCAAAACTCGTTAATACCGATTCCATCATCCGATCATGTATTAATGCTGCAAACTCATTTTTTTGGATGTCGGTTAACGCCGAACTCACTTGCACATAATAAGCAATACCTCGCTCAATGCGATGGATGTGCGATAGACCACAATTATGTGCAATATCAGTTGCTTTTGATGACCATGGCGAAATCGTACCGGCTCGAGGTGTAACTAAAAAGAGTAATTTACTGTCTTTATTTTGAATATCGATTTGGGCATTTTTAGAACCATATTGCAACAAACTTTCGAGCGTAGATTGTTGATCCGCTGTTAAATCACCAAACAAGTCAATAAAGTGAATGTATTGCGCTTCTAAGTTAATAACAGGAATCGATGTTTCACGGCAAGTTGATAAGATTTTACTAATACGAAATGCAGATAGAGCAGAACAACCAGCTAAGATTTTCATGTAAGTTACTCTTTTTAAGCCAAAAATAAGTAAAAATAGAGCAATATTATAAAAGAAAGTAACCCAAGTGGCTATCTTAAA